>CASFCZ010000043.1 GCA_949293325.1 uncultured Eubacteriales bacterium
TCTTTACGGAAAAACTTTTAATTTCTTAAACTGTTTTTCGTAGTTATTCACTACGGTTTAGTAAATGTCTTAATATCTTCTAAAAGATAATAATTTTTTACCTCGTTATCGTTGTGTTTGTTATTCAGTTTTCAAGGTACAGATTATACAGGAAAATCAATTTTTTCCTGTGCAGCTGCCTCAGATTTAACATCTCCCTGACAGCGCCTAATTATAATAACACAACCACAGACCAATGTCAACATTTTTTTTAATTTTTTTCAACTTTTTTAATCTGCGGTTAATTACAGGTATAATTTTACCCACAAAAAGCAAAATTATTCACTTAAATCATTGTGAAAGAGAATAATTGTTTCCAACATCCTTGCCCATATCACAGGTATAGCGAAACTGTACCCTGTCACCTGGAGAGAGAATATATTCACTGGAAGAATATCCGGGAAAGACATCATTTACGCTGTATAACCATCCACTCAGCTCCCCAAAGTCAAACTCATAGACATTATCTATTCCTTCTATATAAACAGAATTATAGGCAGGTGTCTTGGAAAATTCCACAGGTATGCCCTCCTGTTGCAAAGTATCCCTGAGAAGGTCAAAGGCAGTCATACCATCATAATAGCTACAGGTACCTGTATAGACTATACCGTCCTTGTCCGTTGCCTTATCGTATTTGCCTATAAGTGTCTTATAATCAACGGAAAGATAAATTACCTCCTCTGTGGTAGTTTCGGTCTGGGGTTCCACAGCAGTTACCTGTGTTACCACAGATGCAATGGTAGTAATTTCCGTAAGGGTAGTTGTTTCTGTAGCCATCTCCGTTGTAACAGTGGTTTTCTCCCTTGTAAGGGTAGTTATCTCTGTTGTAGGCTCAGTTGTTGAAAAGGTAGTGCTTTCGGTAACTGCCTGTGATTCCTTGCCCGTTTCTCCCAGAAAAAATGCAACAGCCAGGATAATAACGGCAATACAGATAAAGATAAGCTTATTTTTCATAG
The DNA here is from genome assembly GCA_949293325.1 of uncultured Eubacteriales bacterium. Taxonomy (GTDB): domain Bacteria; phylum Bacillota; class Clostridia; order Lachnospirales; family CAG-274; genus CALWRD01. Next base: position 996 of record CASFCZ010000043.1, read on the forward strand.
CAGATTACTCCCATAAGTCTGTCCATTACTGTTGCAGGGGACAATTTCTCCTCCACAGGATAGTAGAGGGGCTGATTTCCTTCCTTATATAATGTATAAGCTGCCTTTGCACAAAGTCCCTGCTCCGATGCCATAGGATTGACACCCTCTCCCATAATATGGGCATAACCGCCATCTGCTGCAAAATCTTCAAGGGTAGTAACAAGTCCCCTTCCATTTTTCACAAAACGGCTGTCTTTTTCCGCATCAACTCCTACAGCTGACAGACCGATAATAACCTGACTAATGGTTTCTGAGCTATATATACCGTCAGTAAGGATAAGACCATCCTCATTTACCATAGTGGCAAGGGCATTGACCGCTTTATCGGCAGCGGAGCTTACCTGCTGATTGTCCATATAAGGAGCAAAGGCACAAAGTGCCATAGCAGTTATATCTGCGTTGGGTTTACCACCATATTCAAAGTAACCCTGGGAAGTCTGTGCCTGCAATATGGTATTAAGGAGGGTGTTGCGATAGTCAACACTGCCATAGTCACCGCCTGCAAGGGCAATAAGGGCAAAGATTGTACCGTTTATGCCCTGTTTGCCTACATTTTCAATGTCAAGAAGGGGTGTAACAAGGTCATAGCCTGCAAAATTACAGGCATCCTCACCTAAAAGATTCAGGGCAACAACCACCCTTGAATACTCGGTATATCGTCTGGTGGAAAGAACCCCTGACTTTTCCTCCAGAGTAGAACGAAGATTATTAAGATAAGCGGTTTTGACTGCCTCACTAGCAGTTCCCTCACCCAGCATACCTATCAAAGCCCATTCGCCGCCAATGGACGCAACAGCAGGTGACGGTGTGTTATCCTCCACATAGCCCCCGAAAACAGGGGAACAAAGGATAAAAAGTGACATAAAAACAGCTACAAATTTTCTGAACATAATTGATCTCCTTAATCCACAGTGGCATCTCCGCTATAAGCATTAACATAATAGGAGGCACTGCCGCCGTTTACATATATTTTGTACTGGGGCACGGCAGCCAGCTCACCACTGCCGTATCTTTCAACAAGAAAGTAACCCTTTTCAACACCATCCACCGAAGCAGTGGTGAAATCATCATCAATAAGCCTTGAAGCAGCATATACAGCCTCATCTGCTGAAATAATGTCCTCCCGGGTACCCTTGTATTCAAGGGGCTGCTGATAATTGAAGATAAGCTGTATACTGCCGTTACTGCCTACCCACGCCTTAAGATAGTTACTGAACACCAGCTGATTTTGAAAACTTTGCCTATACTCAAAGTAATAACCCTCCCCGGTTTCACTGCTGATATTAAGGGAATAGTCGCCAAAGTAGTCATTAAGGGCATCTACATACTCCTTAACCGCCACCCCTGCGGATTCAATATCAGCCGGTTGTGTTTCAAGGGTGCCGCTAAAGCTTACGGAATCCCTTGCAACTGTAAGGGTATTGTTATCCCTTGAGAAGATAATATCATCATTGACATCTACACGCCTTACTCCGCTGATACCGCCAAAAAATATTTCCTGAAGCTCAAGATTATCATAGCCAAACTCACGCATATAAAGCTGACCCATAGGAGAGAAGTCCCGTGGCAAATCACAATTAAGAATAATACCCCTATCCTCTATAACCTGTGAAACGGCTGTAATATCTGAGGTGCTAAGGCGATACTCACTACGCTTGGCAACGTTAAGTATAAGGAAGATGACATTTATTATAATAAGAAAAACTATGGTATAGTTTTTTGCCCTTTTCCATTCCATCAGCTACCTTCACCTCCCAACTGTCTTACATACACGGATCCGTCAATATCCATAAGCCACCAGAGGGATGAACTTTCTCCTCCTGTATCCACATAAGCCAGTGAAAGGCTGTCAACCATAGGCTCCTCATCGTCCTTAAACTCATTATACACATCATCAACGGCGGAGAGGAAATCCACACTTGCAGACAGACTCTTTTCGGTTTCCTGCTCATATTCCACACAATAGCGTTTATAATGGGACACCCTGCCGTAGCTGGATGTAATCTCAATATAGTCAGACATACCCGAAAGCTTTTTAAGCTCATCACTCATAAAAACAGGAAAGTCATTAACCTTATATCCAAAGCGCATAACATACTCATTGCCCTCAAAGGTGTAATCCCTCAGATAAAATTCGTTTTCAATACCCTGATCCATATCAAGAACAGCCTGGGCTGCTATATAATTGGTATAAAAATCATTAACATCACTCTGACTGCCGCTGCTGTAGTTGGAATACTCCAGCACACCTTCCGGATAGTACTTCACAACGGTGGTTTCGTCACTGAAATTTATAATGTCATCGGTGGTGGTGCTCCATTTTCCCGCAGGATTATTAAAAAACAGATTGACCTCACTTTCCAGATCCGTCTTATCCTCATCGGCGTACTGTTTATGGGGAGTAAGGGGTGTATAACTTACACTCTGACCATCCCAGCGGGGAATGAAGATATTGCCCTTGAATATTTCAAAGCCGTTTTGTACACTGGATATATAATAAATATCATTATTTACATTTGAAAATCGGTTTAAAAGCTCAGTAAGGCTGTCTGCCACCCTGCTTTCATCGTCAAATATCTCAAGGCACCAAAGGCTCTGGGAGTTGATGAATCTAAGGCGGACATTATCCCCGTCTACAGCCAGCACCACCGTATCATAACTCTTGATCTCCTGTGTATTACTGTTTTCTATGCCGAAAATAGCCTCGGCATCCTCTCCTGTAAGGTTACATCTATACTCATAGACAAAGCAGCGGTTTTGCAGTATTTGCTTCCAGTTGGCTAAGCCTGAGGACACTACTTTACCCCTTCTTATTACACGGGTAACCAGCTCATCGGAGCTTTCCTTAAAGGATGTATCATAGATGCCGTTGCCGCGGCAGAGCATTTTATTTTCACCCAGGTTGATAATTACTCTCTCTAATGTATGGCTTACTTCAGTACCCGCCTCCACAGAGGAGGTTTTGTCCGTAAACGAAAAAAAGTTATGGCTTGAAAAATCTTCAAACCATAACTCCGCAGTCTGATATATAGCCAAAATCATCAAAAAAGCAATTATGAAATTTTTACCTATAGCTTTCATTAAATCACCTTTTTGCAGTAGCGGCATTATGCTTACCAGCTACTTTTTTGACCAGGCAGTGCAATATACTGTGAAAGCACAGACTTTATCGCATGACCTTTTCTGTTGATGGTTGCAGATGCCTGAGACTGCTTATCTCCCTTTTCCGCAGCAACAACAATATAGTTTTTGCCCTCGATAAGGTCAACACTCTGGCTAAAGATACCCGTTGAACCAACTGTAAGGCTGTATGTATTGACTTTACTTAAGTAAGTAGTGCCGTCAGTATTTGCCTTCTGCTCATATACGGTAATATCAATATCTGCACCCTTTTCGGCAGTACCTGAAATTATCCTGGTTGAATCGAAGGTTATCTCAACGGACTTTGATGTATCAATGCCCCCTGTGATAGCAAACTTATCAACCGGAGCAGCTGCCAACACAGAAACGCTCTGTGCAGTTATTATGCTCACAGCAAGTATAAGACCTGCTAATAACTTTTTCATTGCAGTACTCCTTTCTAAAATCAGTAAACATACCATGTTCTCTACACACTTATATTATACACTGATAATGTTACAAGTCAATTACATTAGCATTACATTTTAGTAAATTGCTGTAAAAAAGTTCAGATAATACGTCAAAGCCGCTTATTAAGCGACATACAGTCTATATTAAATTTATGTTACGCTTCCTCTGTACACTTAGGAAAGGCAAGGGTCATGGTAGTTCCCTTTCCCTCCGCACTTTGAACCTTAATGCTTCCGTGGTGGGCATCCATTATCTCCTTGACAATGGCAAGACCAAGACCGTTACCTCCCATCTGACGGCTGCGTGCCTTATCTACACGGTAAAAACGTTCAAATATCCTATCAAGTGCCTCCTTGGGCATACCTATACCGTTATCCGCAATGCTTACAAGGTAGTTGTTGTCATTTTCGGAGGTGGTGATATTGATAGTGGTATTTTCAGGACTGTATTTAACAGAGTTTGAAATTATGTTTGTAATTGCCTGATTTATCCTTGCCGCATCAGCTTTGATATACATAGGCTTTTCAGGACGGTCAAAGTTTATTGTCTGATTTTTATTGGAAGCAAGGATTACATTCTGACGCATACAGCCATCAATAAGATCCACCAGATTTACCCTTTGCATATCAAACTTATTTACCTTAGTATCAAATCTGGACAGATCAAGGAGGTCATCCCTTAAAAGCTTCATCCTGTCTGCCGCCACATCTATTTCCTTAAGGAAGTCCATGGCAACAGACTTATCATCTATGGCTCCATCCAATAGAAGCTCCGTATAACCCTTAATGGTAGTAAGGGGAGTACCTATCTCATGGCTTACATTTGCAACAAACTCCTTACGCATGTCATCAAGCTGACGATGCCTTGTAATATCGTGGAGAACAACTATAACACCCTTAAGATTGTTACCTGCGGAATAGGGCACAAGGGCAACGGAAATGTACTTGCCCTCCTCACCTACAACTACCTCCCGACCTCCAGGCCGTATATAATTACGGTCAAGGGAGAGCTTTTCCAGAAGCCAGTCAAGGGAAATAACCGTGTCATCTATTTCAAGCATATCATAGCATATTTTATTTGCATGGATAAGGATACCATTTTCATCAAAGGCAAGGACACCATCGGTCATATTGTGAAGAACTATTTCAAGTTTATCCCTTTGGCTTTCTACTTCAGTAACATTTTTTCTAAGTTCACGTGCCATGGTGTTAAAACTGCGTGTAAGCTGACCGATCTCATCATTGCTCCTGACTGTGGCGTGCTGATCCAGCTTGCCCTTTGCAAGAAGATTTGCCTTTTTGGTAAGGACACTTATTGGCTCTGTAATGGTGTTTGCAAAGAGGATACCTACACCACCTGCCAGCACAAGGGCAATAATCACCGAAATAAGAATGGTACCCGTTACCTGATTACGGCTTTGCCTTATACTTTCGCCATCCATCTGGACATAAATAACATACTCCACATTGCCGTCTGCATCCTTTACGCTATGGGCGTAGCTGACCCACTCCTTTACCTGACCGTTTCTGTCTGCCTCACGCTTGCCTGAAATAAAGCTGTCATTTCCTGCAAGAGCGGAAATAACGGCAGAGTTTGTAAAACTCATAAAGTCATTGGTATCTGTAGTAAGGGAGCTTGCTACCGTGTTACCATCACTGTCAAGGATATGGCTGCGCATTGTCTGGTCGGGCAGATTGGTAATAAAAAGGGAGGTTATGCCTTCACCGAATTTGGCAGGGTCATTATACTGGTCAATAACCTGCTCCTCAATATAGGCAGCATACTGCTCAAGCTCATCCCTTGCCTTTTCGTTCTCCTGTCTGCTGATGCTGATGATAATAAAGGTACCGCTGACAAGCATAACTATAAACACAAGGGAGAGATACATAAAAACTAGCTTCCAACGAATACTAACCATTTACATCACCGTTTATGCTGAAAAATAATAGCCTACGCCTCTTTTTGTCATAATATATCTGGGTTTACTTGCGTCATCCTCAATCTTTTCCCTGAGGCGACGAATAGTAACGTCTACGCCTCTGGGTTCACCAAAGTACTCGTAACCCCACACCTTTTCCAGGAGTTTTTCCCTAGTGAAAACCTGTGTCTGCTGAGTAGCAAGAAATTTAAGGAGGTCATACTCCTTCAGTGTAAGGTTTATAAGCTCCCCACGTTTACGTACCTCGTAGCGGTCAAAGTCAATTGTAAGGTCACCATATATACCTACGTTGCCGCTGGTATTATCAACGGGAGCGGAGGCTGTACGTCTGAGGTTTGCCTTAACCCTTGCCATCAGCTCACGGCTGCCGAAGGGTTTTGTAACATAATCATCGGCACCCATTTCAAGACCCAGTACCTTATCAACCTCATCAGCACGGGCAGTAAGCATTATAATTGGTACATTACTGCGTTCCCTTATTTTACGGCATACCTCATAGCCGTCCATTTTAGGCATCATAATATCCAGCAATATTAAATCAGGGGACTGGGATAAGGCAAGCTCATAGCCCTGCTCACCATCCTCTGCGGTAATTACCGAATATCCTTCCTTTTTCAGGTTATAGGAAATAATATTAACGATGCTTGCCTCGTCGTCTACAACAAGTATCTTATAATCCACTCACAATACCTCCTTTATGATACAAAAAAATATCAGCAGAGTAAATGGTCCTATACACTGCTTATTTCCTAACTTTAATTATAATACTAAATTAACTCTTTTGCAAATATTATTATTTATTACGTGAGAAGTTATACAAAAAAGGGCACCGCCGAAGCGGTGCCCAAAGGCATAAAGCCAATTAATTATTCTGTGATTTCATTGTTGTAAGAAATGTTGGAAACAGAGATATCAGCGCATCTAGCTGCGTAGAAACCTGCATATACATAACCGGATGTAGCAACATTCTCGAATGTGTATGTGTCATCACCGAATGTACAAGTATAGTTCTGTCCCTTCTTAACAATGCTTACATGTACAGTGCTACCAACCTCTGGAAGAGACTCGATAGACTTCTCTGTACCTGCTTTTAAAGCGCCGTCAAGTCTTGCAAATGTGCTCCAGAATACTGTAGAAGTTGCATCTGCTGAAGATGGTGTTCCTGCCATCTTAAGAGGACCTGCGGATACCCAGTTCTGAACGGCAATCTTATTGTTCTCGTTTACAAGAACAGTATCTGCTACGATAGCACCAAATCCAACCTGGCTGTTCTTATCATAGCTGTTGATTGTTATATCAGCGCTAAGCTCGAAGTTTACGTCAGAAGTTGGCATATAGTACATAGCAAGACCGTCAGTTGTAGAAGCTATTTTACCATAGCTGTTCTTTGTACCAGTGCTAAGGATTTCACCAACCTTAACTCTGGCGGTGTTGCCCTCACCTGAAATAAGGAAGTTAGGCTCACCTGATTCTGTGTTAGTAGGATAAGCAAGCTTAGTATAGTCAGTCATTTCTTCCTCAAGACCTGTATCAGGGTTGATCTGTAATGACTTACCATAGAGCTTATCTGTACCACCGATATCACCGAAAGCTGTACCGTACCAGCCATCAGCTGTTGTCCAGAGTACGCTTTCAAGTGCTTCACCTGTAAGATCCTCTGTTGTAGGAGGAACATAACCAGGATTTACAACAAGGTAGTTAGCCTTTAAAGGAGCTGCAATATCACTCTTTACATAAGGAGCAAGAGTACTTGTTGACTTAGCGATAGCATCAGCCATCATATAAGCAACATAATGAGCACCATAGTTGTTAAGATGAGTGTTGTCTACAGAAGTAGGCTCCTCATTTGCCCATGAATGAAGGTATACGCTCTCACTTGGAGTAAGTGTGTCGTAAAGGTCCTTAGTCATCTGGGTATTATCAATTACTGTTAAACCAAGCTCTGCACCAAGATCTCTTACACACTGAGCATAGTCGCCGCCGTTGTCCTTGTGGAGCTGAGCATCTGACCAGTTACCACTGTCAGTACGTCTTACTGTAGGTGTGCAAAGGATAGGTGTAGCACCTGCTGCCTGAGCAAGCTGAATATAGTTTACATAAAGTGAATTTTTGAAGGAACCTGCTGTATCCTTGTCACCGAGAGGCTCAGTGTATCTTGTAGGATCCTCGTCCTTCTCATCATTGTGACCGAAAGCGATTATAAGGTAGTCGCCCTCGCCAATGCTGTCCTTAAGTGTCTGATAGTTAGCCTCTGAAGTGAAGCTCTTTGAGCTTCTGCCTGAAAGTGCAAGGTTAGTAACCTTTGCGCTGTCGTTAAGGTACTCAGGTAATGCAGTACCGAAACCTACTCTTTTGTAGTAAAGAGTAGCATCAGCAGATGCTTCATAGTCACAGCCTGTAGAGTCACCAACGATAAAAACGTCAACGCTCTCTAAAGCCTGATCAGTTGTAGTCTCTGTAGTTTCTTCACTTGATGAACCGGTACTGAAGTAGATACCGAATATAGGAAGGTTAGTACCCTGACCTACAATGTATAATGTTTCGCCTGCCTTAACGGAAGCAGAAACAGTAGTATAGGTATCAGCCTCTGTATTTACAAAGCTTGCAATAGAAGTGATGGAACCGTTTTCAACGGTAGCATCATCAGTTGTAAGATAAACAGCCTTACCGTTGTTTACCTTAACATCTACGCTTACAGTTACGTCTTCCTTAGCTGTTACAGCATAAGCAACACGGCAAGCTCTGTAGTAAGGTGCACCTAAATCTGTTAATGCACCATCAATCTGGAGCTGAGTATTCTGGCTTGTACTAGCTGCATAACCTGTATACTCATGACCGTTGATTGAAACAGGACCATCTGCATTTGCAGTGTAGTTCATGTTCTGTACGGTTTCTACACTAGCGTATACACCGTTGTAAACGATAGTACCTGCATACTGAGGAGTAGCCTCTGTATCAGCAATGTACTCGTTTGCAGATTCAACCTCCATAGTGGTTGTTTCTGTTACTGCCTCTGTAGTAGGCTCTGCTGGGAAAGCAAAGTCTGCATCAAGAACCTTCTGAAGAATCATAGCTGCATCATCTGCTGTAATAGAGTCACTTGCATTTACATCAGCGCCAGCAAAGTCAAATCTGCTGTCGTTAGCAAGTGTAGCGTCAAGGGTATATGCAAGAACTGCAGCAGCGTCGTTAGCAGTAAGAACACCTGTCTTATCTACGTCGCCCCAAAGGCCCTTGAATACTTCCTCGTAGCTGTACATATAAGGAATCCATGTGTTACCAACACCATAAGCTGTTGTAAGACCTGCATCACCAACATAAGCTGCTGCCTCGTCCTCAGTGAGGATCTTATTTACAAGACCTGCAACATCACTTGTTGTGTTGAAGAGTTCATTCTTATTTGTGTTGTTGTATTCCTGGAATATAGCTGATGCGCCTTCGCCTGTGCTCATTTCGCCCCAGCCTGTATTCTTAATATAACCGTTAGTTTCGGTATTGATAAATGTAGCATTTGATGAAGCGCCCCATGTTCTGCCGTAAAGACCGGAAACATCCTCGCTGTCGCCAACACCATCGGTAGTTATAGTACAGTTTCTGAAGATATATGGATTTGTCTTAGGAGCTGTAATATATCCTACCTTACCGTTGTTTGAAGGATCGTGAGCAAATGTCTTCCACTGAAGCTCACAGTTATCAAATATAGCTGCAAACTCACCGCAGATGTAGTCAGTGTTACCACCGATTACACAATCCTTGAAGTATGCACTGTAACCATTGTTAGCAGAACCGTTTCTACCAAGAGTATCCTGAGAAGAAAGGATCTGACAGTTGTAAACAGAGATATTCTTAGCTTCAATATAGAAAGCATTTGATCTTTCCTTAGAAGCATAAGCTGTAACATCAGTTTCAGCTGTTCTTGCTGGGATACCACTTACTGTACCCTGAATATCCTCTAATTCCTTAGCTGTTACCTCATAGTTATATGTATTTCTGAAAATTGTGTTTTCAGCGATGAAGTTGTCGCCCCTTACGATGGCAACACCACCCCAAAGGTTACCGTTACCCTCTGAAGCTGAGTACTTATCTCTGAAAAGTCTTTCATTGTAAAGGCCTGTGCCTGGATCAACTGAGTAGTAAAGTGTACCTACACCATAGTACCAGTTAAGCTCATGACCATTACCGTTTAATGTAATATAAGGAGCGTCAAATACTACCTGCTCCTGCATATCTGCAGTAAGGTTGATAGTAACACGACCTTCTTCACCGGCAGGTCTGTCCATAGCCTTAACAGCTGTTACAGCCTCGCCTAATGTGTCATAATCACCAGGAACATTGATCTCATTCTTAAACTCTACAACAGGAATTACATCAATAGATGTAAGGTAGTTTGTACCATATGTAGTACCGAATGTAATTGTAACCGCGGTCTCTGTACCGTCAGTTGTATAAGTAAATGTATCAATCTGGCTTGTGCTGTTTGATGTAGAACCACCGTTTACAGCACCTGCTGCACCGTTAATAGTGAACTCTGACTGATAATATGAGCTTACGTTGATAACTGTTGGGCCACTTACAGGAATTGTAAGGACTGCATCAGCCTTAGCTGTAAAGTCATTACCTCTTGAAGCAGCTGTACCAGCTGTTATAAAGTCAACCATAGCATCAGGATTAAATGTACCTGTTGTCTTAGGTAACTCAACATAAACTTCATTTACATTTGCAGTACCTGCAGATACCTTAACTCTATCGTATGTAGTACCGCCATTTGTAGTTGTAACTACTGTGTTGTAGTCGCCTGGCTTAATAGATGCTGAATAAGTCATATCAGCATTAATTGTAGCCAATGTTTCGGAATTGTTTACCATGTTGACAAACTTAAGCTCTGTAACAGTACCTGCAGGAGTACCTGTAATTGTACCTGTAAGAGACTCATCAGGAATATCAACAAGGTCAAATACAACAGCATCTTCGCTTGCAACGAAGGAAGCACTGCCGTTTACGGAAGCACCTACACCACCGTCATTAGTAGTGATGTTATAGGTGTGACCCTTTGAAAGTTTAACCTCAGTTGTAGAAGTTGTAACAACTGCTGATGGGTCGCCTCCGAGATAAGCGTCTGTAAGATAAATCTCAAGACTTGCAAGGCTGCTTTCGTTAGCACTGATGTTGTTTGTTGAAACAGGAGTGGTAACAGGCTCGTCTACAACGTATTCAATACCTGCGTAACCACAGTTGTTGGTCTTACCTGTTGTAGACATTACATAGGTATGACCAGGCTCAGCCTTAAATGCGTAGAAATGATCATTAATATCAGGATCATCTACATAGCCATAACGCTCGCCTGTAACTGCATTGAAATCCCATACCCTTACAAAGGATGTAGAATAGTAAAATACAGTAACTGTACCTGCTGCTGCAGGTGTAAATTCAAGTGCAGTACCATCGCCCTGTACAGGAATGGTTGTAATATCACTAGCTGTAGCGTTTCTAGGACCTGCCTTGTAGAAGTTTACGGTCTTGCCGTTAAGCTCTACATTCTGGAACTCAGGTCTCTCAGGAGTAAACTTGGTTTCTCCGCTGCCTACAAGCTCAAGCTTACTGTCTGCAAACATACGTACACCAGGCTCAACTGTCATAATAACAGTAGGAGCACCTGTCTCGTCTACTCCATCAACAGGAGTAGCCTCATCATCAAGCCAGTATGAGAAGCTTTCAGCAACGCCTGTTGCAGCTGCCTTATTTGCAACTGTTACGCCGTGAAGATAAGACTCCCCGTCTGGTGAACTAAGTGTAATTGTAAGGGTTGTTGCGTCTCCCATATAATCAAGTGACACCACCTCACCATCAGTTGTACCCTTAGCTGCAAGTGTACCTATCTGATTGCCTGCTGCATCTGTAACGGTAAACTGTGTACCGTTACCATAGAGGCACAGAGAAAGGGAAATTGTAGCATTGCCGGATACGGCTGCCTGAATCTGATCGCCATCATAGACTGATGTCATATGGTTATCATTTCTCTTAACAGCTTTACCGCTTGGTGACACAAACTTGATAGTACCACTTTCGTCAGTTACTCCATCAAGAAGAGCACCTGCCTCAAGAGAAGCAAAATCAAGTGTGTAGGTCTTACCTGCTTCAGGAGTACCTAAACTGCCACCACTTGTGGTAACATCTGCTGAACCGCCGCTTGTTACAGCATCCTGACCTGCAGCAACACTGCCTTCAGCACCGCTTACTACTGTTGAACCAACAATAGATGTAATAAGCATTACACCTGCAAGCAGACGGCTCAAAGTTCTTTTTGAACTCTTTTTCATAATATTCCTCCTTTTTATAAATTTGTGTCGTAAAATTTGCCCATTTAACAATATTGACCTATGTCTTTTTTGTTAAAATTATACGACGTTCATTTATATTATAACACAAGCGAAAGTAAAATCAATATGATATTTCAATTTAATTGCAATGTTTCATAAAAATTGTATAAAAGGATTAAATGTGTTTAAAGAGCATATTTTAGAGGGTTTTGGCTAATCCCTTTGACCATAGTTGTACGTACAGATAAGGATTTTCTTTAATGCAGCATGATTTTTTTGTTAAAATTGACAATATAGCTTCAGCAAAATGTACAATAAAAATAATAATAACTCAAAAATAAAAGGCAACTTTGCATTTTGTTATTTTTTTCCCATATTTTTCTTGAAATTTCTTGAATATAACTTTACATTTACTGAAAAATTTGTGTATTAACTTTAATTTTCGTTAAATTTAAAAAATCTATTGAACATAAAACAGGAAAGTGTTATAATAATCATGTTAAAAAAATAACATACATAGCTTTTATAAGGGGGCTTAATTATTATGATGAGATTTACACTGCCACGTGATATTTATTATGGTAAGGATGCCATGTCTGTACTTAAGACCATTAAGGGTAAAAAGGCTGTTATCGTACTGGGAGGCGGATCTATGAAAAGATTCGGCTTTCTGGATAAGGCACTTGGATACCTTAAGGAAGCAGGCATTGAAACAAAGCTTATTGAAAATGTAGAGCCTGATCCTTCTGTTGAAACAGTTATGAAGGGTGCAGAGGTAATGAGGGAATTTGAGCCTGACCTTATTGTTGCAATGGGGGGCGGTTCTCCTATAGATGCGGCTAAGGCCATGTGGGTCTTTTATGAGTATCCAGACACAAGCTTTGAGGAAATATTACAGCCATTTTCTTTCCCTGAACTCAGAAAGAAAGCAAAGTTTGTTGCAATCTCCTCCACTTCAGGTACTGCTACGGAGGTAACTGCATTTTCCGTTATTACCGACTATGCTAAGGGTATTAAATATCCTCTTGCGGACTTTAACATTACTCCTGATATTGCTATTGTTGATCCTGAGCTTGCTTCTACCATGCCTCCTAAGCTTACTGCTCATACAGGTATGGATGCTCTTACCCATGCCATTGAGGCTTATGTTTCTACAATGAACAGCCCATTTACCGATCCACTTGCCCTTAAGGCTATACATATGGTATTTGATTATCTTCCGGACTCATATAAGGGTGATACAAATGCCAGGGAGCAGATGCACTATGCTCAGTGTCTTGCAGGTGAAGCCTTCTCAAATGCGCTGCTTGGTATAGTACATTCAATGGCACACAAAACAGGTGCTGCATTCTCTACAGGTCATATTCCTCACGGTTGTGCAAATGCAATTTATCTGCCTTATGTAATCAAGTTTAATGCAAAATGCGCCAAGGCTCGTTATGGTGATATTGCAAGAAGCATTGGCATTGAGGGCAGTGACGAGGAGTGTGTAAAGGCACTTTGTGACAAGATTGATCAGTACAATGTTATGCTTAATATTCCTAAGACCCTTAAGGAATTTGGTGTACTTGAAGACGAGTTTAAGGCTAAGGTTGGAGAGATAGCTGTAAATGCTGTAGGGGATGCTTGTACAGGTTCAAACCCACGTCCTATTACACCTGAGGAAATGGAAAAGCTTCTTACCTGCACTTACTATGGTACAGAGGTTGACTTCTGATAAAACAATTTTAAGGTGCCGTATTACAGCGGCACCTTTTTTAATTAAGAAAGGCAGGGGGATCCCTGCCTCAGCGTGTCGAAAAAGTCGACACGCTTGCAAGAAATGCTTGCATTTCTTGCAGTAGGGGTACTGACGTACCCACCTCTGCATCGCAAAGTATGCGACCGCCCTTTGGGCGGCTTTTGCTGAAAGCAAAAGTGCTGTGAAAGTAGTGAACCGTTCCTCAAGGGGATAAAACCCCTTGAGAAACTCTCACTATACCCTCGAACGGGCAAAGCCCGTCCTGCGGATTAAAGTCTGCGACGCTTTAAGTTACCTAAAAATGCAGGCTAGACATTTATTTAATTCAAAAAATCCATCGTTTTACAGGTTTATTGACAGTCTGAGGCAGGGGGATCCCTGCCTTCTGTATTATATTCCCTTACACTGTATTACTTCTCTGTTGCTTACCGCTTCATTTATCATTTCATCAAGTCCCTCAAGCCTTTTACGCTCCATGTTTTCTATTATACTTTTCTTTGGCTTTGTTTCAGGATGTTTTGCCACAAAGATGGTACAGCAATCCTCATAAGGTCTCACTGAAATATCAAAGGTGCCTATCTCCCTGGCAATATCCACTATCTCCTGCTTATCCATTGCACAAAGGGGCCGGAGAACAGGAAGATTACAAACTGCACTGTCAATGGCATTTATCGCCTCCATTGTCTGGCTTGCCACCTGACCTATGCTGTCCCCTGTTACAAGGGCAAGATCACCGTTCTCAAGAGCAATTTTCTCTGCTGCCTTTAACATGGCCCGTTTAAGGAATATAGTTATCTTTTCCCTTGGCACGCTTTCGTATATCTTAAGCTGTACCTGAGTAAATGGCACCACATTAAGCTTTACGCCACCTGTAAAAACAGCAAGCCTTTCTGCTAAATCCACAACCTTCTGCTTTGCCCTTTCTGAGGTATATGGAGGTGAGTCAAAGTATATTGCCTCTATTTCAACACCTCTCTTTGCAACCCTGAAGGCAGCAACGGGACTGTCTATGCCGCCGCTCATAAGTACGGCAGCCTTTCCTGATGTACCCATTGGCAGTCCGCCGAAGGTCTTTATAAATTTACAGTAAATATAGGCATTGTTCCTCAGCTCGATATGAAGAACGGCCTCAGGATTATGAACATCCACCCTTAAGCCCTCAATCTGGCTGTTTAGGATATAACCTCCCACATCTGCCGAAACCTCATTGCTTGTATGGGGATAACGTTTGTCGGAGCGTTTTGTTTCCACCTTAAATGTAATATTACCCTCAGGGTACTGCCTTGCAAACTCTGCAAGACCTATTTCCCTGAGATTTTCAAGACTCTGATCCTCTGTTTCCACACAGGGACAAAGGGCCGTTACTCCAAGAGTGGTTGAAATACGTGGAATAACCTCCTCGTAATCAAAGTCCCCACCCTCATTTACCACAAGAAGTCTGCCCTGCTCCTTGTATACACGATAGGTCTGTAAATATGCAAGTCTGTCTATAATAGTTTTAATAAGTCGGTTTTCCACCAGATAGCGGTTACTACCTCTGGTGGCAATTTCACCATACTTAACAAGTAATACCTGTTTCATATTTTCTCCTTAACCGGGCTGAAAGCGTCTTAACATGGTTACAGCCTTAATTATTTCCTCAGCTGCCCTTTCTGCCTCGTCCTTTGTATTGAATGTGCTGAAGCTGAACCGCACATTGTTTTCTCCTCTGCCCTCCACAAGAAGGTCAACTATTTTCCTTTTCTTTTTAAGCTTTGATGAACAGGCGGAACCCGTTGCCGTGTATATTCCTGATGATTCCAGGGCATGAAGAAGTACTTCACCCTTTACGTTATCAAAGCTTAAATTAAGAATATAGGGACTGCCCTTTTCAAGGTCGCCATTTACATGGACACCCTCTAGGGCTGAAAGTCCCTTGTAAAGTGTACTGCGGACTTCCCTTACCCTTTCCTCAGCCTCCTTCATTTCCTTTGCCGCAAGCTCAGCAGCAAGGCCGAAACCTATGATTGAGGCTGTATTTTCTGTTCCCGGACGGAAACCTCTCTCCTGTCCTCCGCCAAAATGGAGGGGATCAAGTCTGACACCCTTTTTAATATAAAGGGCACCTATCCCCTTAGGTGCATGTATCTTATGACCGCTTATACTTATCATATCCACTACCGATGAGGGAATTTTATGTTTACCGAATGCCTGTACACAGTCTGTGTGAAAAAGGCAGTCTGGATTGATTTCTTTAACCACCTTTCCAATGGCTGAAATATCCTGAATACTGCCAACCTCGTTGTTAACACACATTATGCTTACAAGAACGGTGTCTTTCCTTACGGCTGACTTAAGGTCATCAATGGAGATATAACCCCTTTCATCAACGGGAAGATAGGTAACCTCCCAGCCCTCCTGCTCCATATGATGAAAGCTGTCAGTAACTGATGGATGTTCAAATACTGTTGTTATCAAATGTTTACCCAATCTGGATCTTGACCTTACACCAAGAATTGCCGTATTGTTTGCCTCTGTTCCACCTGAGGTAAAGTATATTTCATCAGGCTGGACCCTGAGGGCTTTAGCTATCTGTGTCCTTGCCTGATTCATCTGTCTTTCTACCCTGAAACCTCCGCCGTGGAGGGAGGATGGGTTATAATAACTGTTTTTAAGTGCCTCATATACTGCTTCCAATACCGGTTGGCTAAGCTCCGTTGTTGAGGCATTATCAAAATATATCATTTCAGTCCTCCAGTTCGTAAAGCAGTACAGCCCCTGCCACGATTCCGGCAGTTTCTGTCCGGAGTATACGTTTTCCAAGGGTAACACTCTTTATACCGTCTGTGGTAGCAAGCTGAATTTCCTTAGGGGAGAAGCCTCCCTCGGGGCCGATAAAGAGGGCTATGGAGTTGCCATTAAAGGCTTTTGCAAAGGATTTAATGCTGTAGCTCTCCTCATTTTCATATGGAATAATCCTTCCCTGACAGGATTTACTGTCTTCCACCGCCTCACTAAAGGTCATAGGTCTGTCCACAAGGGGTATAATGCCTCTGCCGCACTGTTTTGCTGCTGCCTCGGCTATCTTCTGCCACCTCTCACGCTTTTTATCCTCTTTGCCATCCAGCTTTGCCACTGCAAACTCCGTTTTAACGGGAACAATCCTTACATAGCCTATTTCCACACATTTTTGTATAATAAGCTCCATTTTATCGCTTTTTGGCAGACCCTGATAAAGGGTCAGGGCTACCTTTGGCTCAGAATCATTGGCGGAGCTGCTGTCTATATGGGCAACAACCCTTTGCTTGCTGCTTTCTGAAAGGGTACAGTAATAGTCTGTACCCTCTCCGTCACATATAACAATATTATCCCCAGGAGTCAGACGAAGTACCATTGAAATATGTCTTGCGTCTTCTCCCTCAATAACAAAACTGTTATTATCTATCTGTCCCTTGTATGCGAAAAATTTAGGCATATTATGCCTCCGCCTTTCTCTTACCTGTAATACTTACCCATTCATCCTTATAAAGGGTCTCTGTTACCTCTATTCCGTTCGCCTCAAAGGCATTGTATACATCCTGTACCCTTTCCCGGATAATACCTGAGGAAATAAAAACACCATCATCCTTTAATAATCTGGGTACAAGGGGTGAAATTGCACAGATAACATCTGCTATTATATTTGCCACAACAACGTCATAGCAGTGCTCACCCATTTCTGCCTGGAGATCTGCATCGTCTATTATATTACCACTTGTTACATAGTATTTTTCTCTGTCCACACCATTCAGGTCAGCATTTTCATAGGCTGTTTTAATGGCATTTTTATCTATATCCACTGCAAAGGCGGATTTTGCACCCAATAAAAGGGCAACAATGGAAAGGATACCGCTGCCGCAGCCAAGGTCAGCCACCCTGCTGTCCTCCTTAACGTACTTCTCCAGCTGGGTCATACAAAGCTGAGTGGTCTGGTGCATACCTGTGCCAAATACGTGACCCGGGTTAATGTTAAATATAACCCTGCCCTCGGGATTATCAACCTCCTCCCACATGGGTTTTACAAGGAGTCTTTCCCCCACATTAAAGGGCTTATAAAAATCCTTCCAACGGTTAAGCCAATCCTCATCGTTAAGGTTATCCTTGGTTTCTATTGCAAGTCTGCCAAGGTCAAGACCCACATCGGTATTTTTTAACCTGTCAATTGCTGTTCGTACCTGCATAAGGGTTTCCATACCATAGGGGTTATCACTTACGTATATGATTATCTTTGTTTCCTCGGGCTTTTTATTCATAAGCTCCTCGTCAACATAGTCCCAGAACTCCGATGAGGTTTCAAGATACTGCTTAAGCTCGTTATCGTCCTCAACCTGTATGCCTGTAACACCGCAGTCAAGAAGCACTGCACTGACCGGCTCTATGCCCTCTGTTGTTGTATATATCTTAACCTCTGTCCATTCCATAGGGATACTCCTTTCGCTCTGACATAAATAACTAAGGCTTATTGTAACATAAAAAGCCCTTTAATACAAGCAGATAACCAAAAAAAGAGAACCCCCGAAGGGGTTCCCTTAAACCGTCTATATTATTGACTTAACTAGGTTAAGTTAAATATTACTTCTGGTTGTAGATAGCTGTTCTTGTATCAGCATCCCAAGTTACAGGTACACCAAGTGCCTGACCAAGAGCTCTGAAAGGTACGAACATTCTATCGTTAGTAATCTCAGCTACAACACCGTTGTCCATAGGAACTGCTGTACCATCGATTGTCATAACGTTGCTACCAGCTGTGAACTGAATGATCTTCTGGCCGTTACCTGCAGCGTAGAGGATTGTAGCAGTCTTGCTGTTAGCATCCCACATTACCTTGCTGGACTCGTCAACGCTGTTTACGTTCTCAGAGTCAACACCGATAGCGATAGATACAAATCTTAATGGAACCATAGTAGAGTCGCTGGAAGCCTGGATGTAAGGAGCAACGTCCATAGCAACATCCTCGCCGTCAACCTTGATAGTAGACTCGCCGATAGTAACCTCAACTACAGAGTCAAGAGTACCAGTCTCAGTTACGATGCTAAGGTAATCATCAAAGCTGTAGCCATCAGTTGTATCGAAGAATGCCATATTATGCTTAGTTTCTTTAACTTCGTCAGCATCATTGCTTGTAAGGAAGCTCTCACCCTTAACTGGGTAAATATCATCAATGTCCTTATCATAGTTGTTGATTACAGCATCACCCATAACCTTAAGGTCATAAGAACCGTAAGGTACGGAACGAGTAGAACCAACCTTTACATTGTTGATAGTGATAGAAGATGGCTCGTTGTAAGAATCCTTATCAACTATAAATGTAATCTCACCATCACTTACATCGAAGTTCTTAATCTCAAGCTCGCCTTCGATTGTATAATCGATATTGTCATCAGCGAAACCAAGCTCGCTTGAACCGTAAAGACTGTCAATAGCAACAGTAACCTTCTTGTCATCAAGGAGTGCACCTGCCTGTGTCTCTGTGATAGTGATATCAGCAGTATCAACAGCCTGGTAACCCATGTTAGCCTTAGTTGTAGAAGAAGTAATTGTAATAGGAGTAACAACGTTAGCTACAACTACATCCTCAAGAACAGACTCGTCCTCGATACCTGCACCAGAAACACCTACAGTGATGTCGCCTGAGAAGTCAGCATCAGTTGAAACATAAAGAGTAAGCTCGAACTCAGCACACTCGTCCTCATCAATGTCCATATCCTTGTTGAGAAGGCTAAGAACTGTACCGTCACCATCGATCTGAGCAGCATCCTCAAGATCCTGTCTGCTTACGTACTTAACGTTGTCGAAATCGTAATCAACGATCTTAACACCCTCAGGTACAGTAAACTTCATCTTTCTGCTTGTTAACCAGCTGCCTGCATTAGTCTCTTCGAACTTGATTGCAGCAGTTTCAAAGTCATCAATATCAAGATCATCGTTAGCAACATGAGTTCTACCAGCTATGATAGTAGTAGGAGCATCTGCAGCTGTAAGGTTGAAACCGTAGTCAGCACGAGTACCGATCTGGATAGTCTCCTTAGTAATACCTGCACCTGATACAGTAACACTTACATCGCCCCAATCGTCGTCCTCATCCTGAGCCTCTACCTTAAGATTCTCAATTCTGATACGAGATACAGCAGACTTCATGTCAGCAAAATCCTTACGTGCAGCTTCGTCGTAACCGTTAAGGTCAACATTCTTGCTGTTAACCTTTGTAGTACCTACTTCATAAGGAAGAGCAATCTCTAACTTCTCATCATCGTTGCTTAAGCTGTAGCTAAGAGGAAGAGTCTTTGAGCTACCGGAAATAGTAATCTCTGTTGAAGTATCCTGAACAAACTTAAATCCACCTGAAAGACGTAAAGAAATCTTACCGCCTGCTTCAAATGTTTCCTTAACATTTTCCTTAATTGTGATTGTCTCCATGTAAGCAGAGTCACGGAAAGTTGTAAGGTCATCGATAGTAGTTGTTGTGCTACCGTCATCATCAGAAGATGTAGCGATTGTGTATGTGCCGCCACCGCTGATGTTAGACTCGTTATCATCAATAGTAATTGTTACATCACCTGTACCATCTGCAAGAGCATGGATAGGAATGTAGTAGTATGGCTTCTCATAAGCTACAGAGTTAGAAGACTTGTCACAGTCCTTCTCATCGATTGGGAAGAGCTGAACTTCGATCTCTCTCTTGCTTACGTTAACGATCTTGTATGGAAGCTCAAGGCTTGTAGTACCAAGGTTAGAGTTAAGAACCTGAGTAAGGCTCATACCACTGTTAAGTAAGCCCATCATGTCATCGTAGGAGTTACCAGCACCTGAAGTATAAACTGGCATTGGGAACTTCTCCTCATCGAACTCACCGTTCTCAATATTGATAAGGATTGAAGAATACTTATCAACACCTGTCTGAGGTAAGATCTTTAAATAAACTGGCTTGTAGCTGTCACCGGAAGTAGCAACTTCCATACCGTCCTTACCATCTACCCAATCAGAACCGATAGGATCTTCGTCCTTAACAGTTACTCTCTTAGTAATGCTGTTTGAAGAAGAAGCTAAAACGTTCATTGGAAGAACAGCAGAAGTCATAACTGCCGCTAACAATATAGCGATTTTTCTTTTCATTTCATTTTCCTCCTTAAGAAATTTAAAAGATGTGTAGAGGCTAGCATAATTTACCTCTTTTACAAAAGTATTATAGCACCACAAATTCGGCTAGTCAATAACATTTTTACGATGTAATAATACTGTAACAAAAGCTTATTCAGCTGAGGGGTTACCCCATGACAGTCGTTCATCCGATGCTGTGTCCCTTTGTTACATCCCCATGTCATTGTTGCTTCATCTGTTTGCAAAGCTAATATAACATGCTTTTAAGAATTAATCAATAGGTTTTTGCACATTGTAAAGCAGATGTAATAAAGCTAACATTGCTGTAATAAAGGGGTCATATCCCTGTAACAATAGACTGTATTTAGCGGCTTTGGTACTATATATACTGGACAAAACGGCAATATTATTATAAAATGGAAAGAGCAGTTAATAATATTAAAATGACAATATTCCAAGGAGGCAGGCAAAGGATGAAATACGGTTTTTTTAAAACTGCTGCGGCTACCTGCGACATAAAGGTGGCCGATTGCGGATACAACACCCACAGCATACTGAAAGCCATAAGGGAGGCAGAAGCAAAGGGAGCAGAGCTTATCGTACTGCCTGAACTGTGTGTTACAGGATACACCTGCGGTGATCTTTTTTGTCAGAGTACACTCCTTAAAGAGGCTTTACGTTCCCTTTCATATATAAAAGAAGCTTCTCTTACCCTTAATATTATAATCAGCCTTGGCTTACCCCTTGAATACAACGGCAAGCTTTATAACTGTGCCCTGCTTTTGTACAGGGGTATTATTCTTGGTATAGTACCAAAGACCTATTTGCCTAATTATAATGAATTTTATGAAAAACGCTGGTTTACACCTGCTCCTAAGGATACTGTCTGCATTGATATACTGGGTCAGAAAGTACCCTTTGGCACAAAGCTTATTTTCAAGGCAAAGGATTACGGGCATATAGCCATTGCCATGGAGATATGTGAGGATGTATGGGCACCTGTTCCTCCATCCTGCTATCATGCACAGGCAGGTGCAACGATAATAGCCAATCTCTCCGCCGGAAATGAGATAGCAGGCAAGGCAGCATACAGACGGTCACTTGTGCAGAACCAGAGTGCAAGGCTTATATGTGGATATATTTACGCCTGTGCCGGTCAGGGAGAATCCACAACGGATGTTGTATTTTCGGGACACAACCTTATATGTGAAAACGGCATTATATTAAATGAAGGAAAACGATTTGAAAACGGTATTATATACGGGGATATTGATGTGGACAAACTTATATCCGAAAGACGGCGCAATACCAGTTTTGAAACGGATACAGAGGGCTACACCACCATTGAATTTGAATTTCATCCAAATAACAGTCAGCCTGAAAGATATATTGACCCTCACCCCTTTGTACCATCAAATGATGCCGACCGTCAGGAGCGCTGCCGTGAGATAATGGATATACAGGCACTGGGTCTTAAAAAGAGGCTTGAGCATATAGGCTCAAAAAATGTGGTTATAGGCATAAGCGGAGGACTGGACTCCACCCTTGCCCTTATTATTACTTCCCGTGCCTTTGAACTTGCAGGACTTGACAAAAAGGGAATAATAACTGTAACCATGCCCTGCTTTGGCACTACGGAAAGAACCCATTCCAATGCAGTGACCCTTTGCAAGGCACTTGGAACAACCTTTATGGAGGTAAACATTGCTCCTGCCGTAATGCAGCACTTTAAGGATATAGGACAGGACCCTGATAACCACGACCTGACATACGAAAATTGTCAGGCAAGGGAACGGACCCAGGTGCTTATGGATCTTGCAGGCAAATACAAGGGTTTTGTAATAGGTACAGGTGACCTGAGTGAGTCTGCCCTGGGCTGGGCTACCTACAACGGCGATCATATAAGTATGTATGGTGTCAACTGCTCCATACCCAAAACCCTTGTTAAGTACCTTATTAAATACGCGGCAGATTATACAGACAGTCAGGTACTTAAGCTTGTGCTTGAAGATATACTGGATACACCTGTTTCCCCTGAGTTGCTGCCTCCCGATGAAAACGGCAATATTGCCCAGATAACTGAGGATGTGGTAGGACCCTACGAGTTACACGACTTCTTCCTATATAATATGATGAGGCTTGCCTTTCCACCTGAGAAAATATTCTATCTGGCAAGAGTTGCATTTAAGGGAAAATACACCGACGAAATCATCCTTAAATGGCTGAAAAATTTTTACCGCAGATTTTTTACCCAGCAGTTTAAAAGGTCATGTATACCGGATGGTCCAAAGGTAGGCTCTGTAAGCCTAAGTCCAAGGGGTGACTGGCGTATGCCAAGTGACGCAAGTGTAAGTGACTTTCTTAAAAGACTGGATAATCTTGATAAAAAATAAGATTTTATCTGATAAAAAAATTGACATTATAAAAAATTAGGTATTGTATATGTTGCAAAAAAATATTACAATATCCCTATATCATTAAACAGGAAAGAAGTGGATTAACCAAATGAATAAGAAAACAATAGCTGTACTTTTCGGAGGACAGTCATCAGAGCATGATGTATCCAAGGTAAGTGCAGCTACGGTAATAGCAAATATGAATACAGAGAAATATTATATATTACCTGTTTATATAACAAAAGAGGGAAAATGGTTGTTATACGACGGTCCGGTGGAGAATATTAATTCTAACGGATGGGAAAAATATGCTGCTAATTGTATATTAAGCCCCGATACCGAACACAGTGGACTACTCAGGATAGTAGGTGACAAGGTAAAGAAAATACCTGTTGACCTGGTTTTCCCCGTGCTCCACGGTGCATATGGAGAGGACGGTACCATACAGGGATTGCTTGAGCTTGCCAGACTGCCTTATGTGGGCTGCGGAGTTCTTTCCTCTGCCGTAAGTATGAATAAGGCATTTACCAAAATTATAGTTGACAGTCTTGGTATTGCCCAGGCAAAGTATACAATTATACATGCAAATCAGCTTGAAAAAGAAATAGAGAACTGTATTGACAAGGTAGAAAACGAATGTGGCTATCCATGTTTTGTTAAGCCTGCATGTGCAGGATCCTCTGTAGGTATTACAAAGGCCCACAACAGAGATGAGCTTCTTGACGGCCTCTGGACTGCTGCCAGGGAGGACAGCACCATTGTTGTTGAGGAAAATATTACAGGTCATGAGCTTGAATGTGGTGTACTGGGTAACGATGATGTAAAGGCATCTGTTGTAGGTGAGATTTTTGCCGCCGCAGAGTTTTATGATTTTGATGCAAAGTACAACAACAAGGAGTCAAAGACAGTACTCCCTGCTGATATACCTGAGGACAAGGCAGAGGAGATACGTGCCGATGCCGTTAAAATATTTAAAGCACTTGACGGCAAGGGACTTTCCAGAGTGGACTTTTTCCTTGAAAAGGAAACAGGCAGGGTAATATTTAATGAAATAAATACCCTTCCCGGTTTTACTGCAATAAGTATGTATCCTATGCTTTTTAATGAAGCAGGATATTCAACGGAGCAGCTTGTGGATAAGCTTATTGAACTTGGATTTTCAAGATATGACAAATAAAAAAAGCAGGCGGATTAAAATTTCCGCCTGCTTTTTTTATATTAATTTTTAGGAATCATTTTAATCATACCGCCCATGTAAGGTCTGAGTATTTCAGGAATGTTTACACTGCCGTCCTCATTAAGATTATTTTCAAGGAATGCAATAAGCATACGTGGAGGTGCTACAACGGTATTATTAAGGGTATGGGCAAAATACTTACTGCCGTCCTCTGCCGCAACTCTGATCTTAAGACGTCTTGCCTGAGCATCTCCCAGGTTGGAGCAGCTGCCTACTTCAAAGTACTTCTTCTGACGTGGAGACCATGCTTCAACATCCACTGACTTTACCTTAAGGTCAGCAAGGTCACCTGAACAACATTCAAGGGTTCTTACAGGAATATCAAGGGAGCGGAAAAGCTCAACTGTATTCTGCCAGAGCTTATCAAACCACATAGGACTTTCCTCAGGCTTACATACAACTATCATTTCCTGCTTTTCAAACTGATGAATACGGTAAACACCCCTTTCCTCTATACCATGGGCACCCTTTTCCTTACGGAAACATGGTGAGTAACTGGTAAGGGTCTGAGGGAGAGTATCTTCCTTAATTATTGTGTCAATAAACTTACCGATCATGGAGTGCTCGGAAGTACCGATAAGGTAAAGATCCTCACCTTCTATTTTATACATCATGGCATCCATTTCCGCAAAGCTCATTACACCTGTTACAACATCGCTTCTGATCATAAAAGGAGGTACACAGTAGGTAAATCCCTTAATTATCATAAAGTCCCTTGCATAGGCAATAACAGCGCTGTGAAGTCTTGCAATATCACCCATAAGATAATAAAAACCGTTGCCTGCTACCTTTCTTGCACTATCAAGGTCAATACCGTTGAAACGCTCCATTATATCTGTATGGTATGGAATTTCAAAATCAGGTACTACAGGCTCACCAAATTTTTCCCTCTCCACATTTTCGCTGTCATCCTTACCAATAGGCACGCTTGGGTCGATTATGTTAGGAATAGTCATCATAATTTTCTTTATTTCTGCCTGAAGCTCTGTTTCCTTTTCCTCAAGCTCTGCAAGTCTGTCAGCTTTGGCATTTACCTGTGCCTTAACTGCCTCAGCCTCATCCTTCTTACCCTGACCCATAAGGGCACCGATCTGCTTTGAAAGGGTCTTTCTCTCTGCTCTTAAACCGTCAGCCTCCTGCTGTGTTGCTCTGCTTTGAGCATCAAGATCTATTACCTTATCAACAAGCTCAAGCTTGTTATCCTGAAATTTGTTTTTAATGTTCTGCTTTACAATATCGGGATTTTCCCTGACAAACTTAATGTCCAGCATTTAATATTCCTCCTGAAATTTTAATTTTATAAAAAAATAAACCCGTACCCTTACTAAGGGACGAGTTGTTACCGTGGTGCCACCCAAATTGCATAATGCCGCTTTAACCTGCTGTAAAGGGCAGACCCTTTGGATTTATCACCCAAAAGCTCGGAAGGCGGAACACCGGCTATCCAATATCCGCTTGCAGCAATATGCGGACTCTCTGGAAAAGGACTCCTCGGCTTATTCTTCCTAAAACGCTTAAACAATATTAACAGTATTATTATACCACAGCTTCAAAATAATTCAAGTATTTTTTTAAATAAAGGGTATTAAAATTAAATAAGGGGCAATAATTATTTTGTAAGGATATTCCTTACTTCCCCTTTCACTTGAGGATGCGGCTTCCCCCTGCCGTGTCCCATAGGACCTTTAGGTCCTATACATAAGAACAGAGGGCAAATAAAGCCCTCTGTTAATCTTATGCTCCGGCAGCCTCATTACTTCTTCTGCTGTTTTTAACAATCATGGAATCAGGCTGTGGTTTCTTTTTATTTTTAAAGGAAATTCTTTTCCGCTTAAGTTTTGTTTTTTCTGAAGATCTTTCCCTTTTTACAGGAACACCCTCAATGGCCTTATTAATTGCCTCCTGCTCCTCCTCACTAAGCTGATACTTACTTTCTCCTGCAATTATAGGCTTACCGTAGGTATAGCAGCCCTGTCTATAGTAAAGGGAGTTAAGGACAACACCGTTTTTATTTTCATCCATAAGGGCAATGGCGTATGACAAATCGCCACCCACATCCTCAAAGGTATTGTATCTTACAATACCCATGTATTGAATACAGGTCTTAAGTCTGCCGTTTATGTAATCCTGCTCAAGTTTTATAAGCTGATTTTCCTGTTTTATTTCATTCATCACCTTAATATTTTCAAGGAGCATAGCTTCTACATTATGATTTTTACTGTTAGGTGTCATAAAACGTTCAAATCGTCTGCGAAGTTTATTTACCTTCCTTATATAAAAGGCAAGTATAATAATAAGTACAATATTCAGGCATATAAAAAATGCCATTGCGTATGGAAGATATCCATTAATTAATTCAATCACCAATTTTATCCCCTTCAAACTTATTGTTTCACGTGAAACATATTAATAATTAATGCTTTTAATCAGACCAACAAGTCTTTCAAGCTCATCCTCTGAAAAATATTCTATTTCGATTTTTCCCTTGTTTTTACCGTTTTTGATATTAACCTTTGCACCAAGGATACTTTTAAGATCCTTAGCCATTGCAAGGTATGCTCTGACAGCCTCAGGATCCTTTATGCCTGACTTTGCCTTTGGCTGATCCTCCTGCTTTGGCTCATTAAGTTCCTTAACAAGCTCCTCTGTCTGTCTTACACTGAGCATTTCCTCAATTACCCTTTCAGCCGCCTCATACTGGAGGTCGGAATCGGCTATTCCAAGTAATGCCCTTGCATGACCATTGCTGAGCCTGCCCTCACGTACAAAATCCTGTACACGGGAGTCAAGATTTAAAAGACGCATGGCATTTGCTACAACTGCCCTGCTTTTACCTACCCTTGCAGCTATTTCTTCCTGACTTAAATTAAATTCTGTAGCAAGCCTTTTATATGTAAGGGCCTCCTCAAGGGGGTTAAGATCCACCCTTTGGAGATTTTCAATTAAAGATGCCTCAAGGGCTTCCAGATCAGAGTATTTTTTTATAATAACCGGTACTGTAGCAAGACCTGCCAGCCTTGCAGCCCTCCAGCGTCTTTCTCCTGCTATTATTTCATAGCCATTTGCAACCTCTTTAACTGTAATAGGCTGTAAAATTCCTACTTCCTTTATACTCTCTGCCAGTTCTCTGAGGCTTTCGTCATCAAAGGACTTTCTGGGCTGTTCCTTATTGTTATCTATCTTATTTATATTGACTTCAATAAAGCCAGTACTTTCAACTTCTACATTTTCCTCACCAAAAAGGGCACTTACACCTCTGCCCCCTAAACCTGATATTTTTTTTGCCATAATTAAATTCTCCTTAGCTTAAAGTTCATCAATAAGTTCCGCCAATGTATCGTAGGCATCTGATGCAGGACATTTAGGGTCATAAAGATTAATAGGCAATCCGTGGCTTGGTGCCTCACCTACCCTTACGGCACGGGGTATAATTGAGTACATATAGGTGTTACCCATAAACTTTTTAACCTCCTCCACCACCTGCATGGAAAGGTTTGTCCTTGAATCATACATAGTAAAGACTACGCCGTCAATTTTTATTGCGGAATTAAGCTTTTTCTTAACAAGGTTGTATGTATGTATAAACTGACTCAGACCCTCCATTGCAAAAAATTCACATTGGAGAGGAATAAGTACCTCATCTGCTGCAACAAGTGCATTAAGTGTAAGTATATTAAGGGAAGGCGGACAGTCAATAATGGTATAATCATACAGTTCCCTTATGCAGTTTTTGTTAAGGATATTTTTAAGAATATACTGTCTGTCATCTATATCTATCAGCTCAACCTCTGCACCTGATAGCTGAATATCCGTAGGCAGAATATCAAGGGAATTAAATAGATCTACCCTTACCTTGGTATCAATAAAATTAGCATTACCCATAAGCAGATCATAAAAGGTATTTGTATTATTGTTTTTACTGATACCAAGACCCGTAGTAGCATTGCCCTGTGGGTCTGAATCAATAATCAGCACTCTTTTATTCATGGCGGCAAGGGCAGCAGATAAATTAATGGCTGTAGTTGTTTTACCTACGCCACCCTTTTGGTTAGCAATAGCTATAACACGTCCCATTTTACTTCTCCTTTGTATATTTTATAAGGTTATTATATCACAAAATTGTTTCACGTGAAACATATTTGCTTAAATTAATTATTAAAAAAAACTGACAATATATCTCTTTTTTTTGTGTAAAATTAATTTTGACTTGTTTGTTCTATTTATGCAAAAAAATAAGGAGTGTTTCACGTGAAACACTCCTTAAAATAATTTTTAATAATCTTCAGGTCTGTCTTTTCTCAATCCAAAATAATATCTGATTGCCTCAACTATCCTTTCAGAGGCATGACCGTCACCAAATGGGTTTTTACTTGCTACCATTTGATTATATACTTCCTTATTGTCAAGAAGCTCACTTGCCATATTAAAGATATTATCCTCATCTACTCCGGCAAGCTTAAGTGTACCTGCCTCTACACCCTCAGGACGCTCAGTTACATTTCTGAGTACAAGTACAGGCTTACCCATAGAAGGAACCTCCTCCTGAAGTCCGCCGCTGTCTGTCATTACCATATAACTGAGATTCATAAGGTTGTGCATATTTTTAATATCCAGAGGATCAATAAGATGTATTCTGTCATGATTACCCAGGATACCAAAGGCTGTTTCCCTTACAGCAGGATTATAATGTACTGCATAAACCACTTCCACATCCTCGTAAGCCTCCACAAGTCTTAACACTGCACGGCAGATATTTTCCAGAGGCTCACCCAGATTTTCACGTCTATGGGCAGTCATTGTAATAACCCTTTTATTTTTATAATCAATGTTATTAAGAATGTCAACATCGAAATTAAAGTCAGGCTTAATGGTAGTTGCAAGACAATCAACTGCTGTATTGCCTGTTATAAAAATATTTTCTTCAGGTACATTTTCCTTTAAAAGATGCTCCTTTGCCAGATATGTGGGAGCAAAGTGGAGATCAGCCATTGCACCTGTAAGGCGACGATTCATCTCCTCTGGGAAGGGCTGGTATTTATCATAGGTTCTTAAACCTGCCTCTACATGTCCAAGCTTTATTTCACTGTAAAAGGCTGCAAGACTGCCTGCAAAGGTGGTTGTTGTATCACCGTGTACCAGGACAAGGTCAGGCTTGCTTTCCTTCATTACCTCCTCAAGACCCTGTAACGCCCTTACTGTAATATCTGTAAGGGTCTGACGCTGGGTCATTATATCCAGATCATAATCCGGATGCAGGTCAAATATCTCAAGAACCTGATCCAACATCTGTCTATGCTGTGCTGTTACACAAACTATCTGTTCAATATCATCGCACTTCTTCATTGCATTAATAAGAGGTGCCATTTTAGTTGCCTCCGGTCTTGTACCGAAAATGCTCATTACCTTTATTTTTTCCATTGTTTTATCCTCATTATTCCTCCGGGGGAAATACAAACGATCTATCCAAAACTTTATTCATTATATAGGCTGCATTATCTGCCGTTACTATATCAGAGCCTGTAACCTTCATTGCCGCTATCTGCTCATCGGTAATATATGATACACCATAAAGTACATACTGCATTGTAAGAGCTGCATCATCTGCTGTTATATAACCGTTAAGATTAACATCCCCTAAAACCACTACACTGTCAGTTGACTGGTCACGCTCAAGACCGATAACTGCAGGACTGTTTATATTACTACCGCCGATTCTTATAACATAAACATAGTCATCGTTTAAATGAACATTACTTAAATCAAGGGTAAGTATAAACCTGCCATCCTCATCAAGGGGAGCAGCAATATTATTGAAATAAATATTATAATCATAATTGTTACTCCAGTCAGTACTTAAAACAGGACAACCTGTAACCACCAGACGCTGATCAGCTACAGGATCGGATACTATACCGGAAACGGTAACTATCTTATTATCCTCCACAGCCGAGGTAAGGGTAATTGAGGTAGCCGAAACCGTTACGCTGCAAAGTATTAAAGCAAAAAATACCGTTATTATAAATATAATATTTTTCACTTATCCACCCCTCTTTTTATTTACCTGACTTGTTTCTCCAGCCTTCCTTATTATCCTGCCTTGAACGTGCAATGGCAAGGGAATTTGAAGGAACATCCTTTGTAATGGTGGAGCCTGCTGCAGTATAGGCATTGTCACCTATCTCAACAGGTGCAACAAGATTGGTGTTACATCCGATAAATACATTATCGCCTATCTTACAACGGTACTTGTTTTTACCGTCATAATTTACCGTTACTGTACCACAGCCGAAGTTTACACACTTGCCCACATCAGAATCACCCACATAGGTAAGATGGCTTACCTTTGTACCGTCATCAATGGTGGAGTTCTTGATTTCAACAAAATCTCCTATCCTTACATGCTCACCTATCTTTGAATTAGGTCTTAAATAAGCAAATGGTCCCACTGTTGTATAGTTATCCACCTCTGCCTGAATAAGGAATGAGGACTGAATGGTAACACCGTCATGGATAACCGATGACTGAATACGGCAGTTAGGTCCTATAAGACAATCAGTACCTATCTTAGTCTTACCCTCTATCATACATCCGGGATAGATAATGGTATCAGACTCTATCTCAACATCCTTACCAATATATGTGTTATGTGGATCGGTAATAGTAACGCCATTTGTCATATGATACTCATTGATACGCTTTTTCATTATTTCAGTAGCCTGTGACAACTGGAGCTTACTGTTTACACCTATAAACTCATCGCTGTCATCTGCCACCATAACATCTACCCTGCCGCCGTTTTTCTTGATTATTTCAAGGGTATCGGTAAGGTAGTATTCACCCTGGGAGTTATTGTTGGAAAGCTTTTCAAAGGCTGCTTTAAGGGCCTCTCCCTTGAAGATATACACACCTGTATTTACTTCCCTTATGGCTGCCTCCTCCTGGGAAGCATCCTTCTGCTCAACTATCCTTGAAAAGGCATTGTCTGCCCTTACTATTCTGCCATAGCCTGTAGGGTCCTTAACAAGCATTGAAATAACCGTTGCATCGTTACCTTCACTTACATGGAGGTCATTGAGCTTTTTAATTGTTTCAGCTGTAATAAGGGGTGTATCTCCGCAAAGTACAAGTATATTACCCTCATTAATAAAGTCACCTGCCTGCATAACGGCATGACCTGTACCAAGCTGCTCCTTCTGGAGGGCATACTTTACCCTTGTACCTATTATGGACTTTACCATCTTTGACTGATGACCTACCACAACGCAGATATCCTCTGCTCCTGCCTCCACAGAGGCATCTATAACATAATCCACCATGGTCTTGTCAAGTACCTTATGAAGTACCTTAGGCACCTTTGATTTCATACGGGTACCCTGACCGGCAGCAAGTATAACCACCTTTAAATTACTCATTTTAACACTCCTGTCAATAAATATAATTCTGTCATTATTTTAACATTTTTTTATAGTCTTATCAAGACTATTATTCTTCTTCATCAAGGTCCTTATTGTACTTTGGAGGCTCACTTTCGTAAAGGTTATTGCCCCAGCTGTCAATAATAACAATACCCGGGAAGTTCTCCACCTCCAGCTTATGTACAGCCTCTGAGCCAAGATCCTCATAGGCTATTACCTCACAGCTTTTAACACATTCGCTTATAAGGGCACCTGCTCCACCTACTGCACCTATATATACCGCACCGTAAAGCATCATTGCATTTATTACCTCACGGCTCCTTGCTCCCTTGCCTATCATACAGGTAAGCCCCAGCTCAATTGTTTTAGGTGAATAGGCGTCCATTCTGTAGCTTGTGGTAGGACCCACGGAGCCTATTGGTTCTCCCGGCTTTGCCGGTGCTGGACCTGCAAAGTATATTGTCTGATCCTTAATATCAAAGGGCAGCTCAATACCCTTTTCAAGGTTTTCCAACATCCTTTTATGTGCCGCATCCCTGGCAGTATATATAGTGCCTGTTATTTCCACTATATCACCTGCCTTAAGCTTACGTGCCTCCTCCCTTGTAATGGGTGTATTTAAGCTAACCTTCATTTTATTACCTCCGTTTATTCAAAAGAAATATTCTCCCTTAAGGTTATAAGTATAAAATTATCAGACTCTACAATATTTTCAACCGGATATTTATCACTGCGGAAATTTGCATATTCCGATGGTGTAAGGAGAATAAAGTATTTCTCTCCCGGTTCCGTTACCCCTGTATACCAGTCACTCTGACTCTGATAGTAATATGGAGTTATTTCACCGTTTTCTACATTAACGCCCCTTACCTTTACACTATCATCTGAAAGAACCGTTGCTAAATTAGCATTCCAGAATGTGGCATAGCCATAGGTACAGTTATTTTCCTCAAGCAACTGAATTTCCTCAAATACAGCATTTTCACTTCTATAATCCGTTGATATACCCATAATTGCATACAAAGATATAACTGAGTATATAAATACAGGTGCAATACATATAAATCCGAACCTTATATACCTGCCTGTATCACAGAGCTCATATACAAGAAGAACAGTAAGTATAAAGGCTGCTGTTTCAATGGGCACAAGACGCCAGTTGGCACCTGATAACTTTCCGAATACCCAGCCTATCATAACAAGAAAAGTTATTGAAAAGTATATTATGGTAAATATCTGTGTTGATCTTTTAAGCTTCGGATAGTATTTAAGGGCGAAAAACGGCACAACAATCACAAAGGTTGCAAATATTATCCTTAATATATTAAATACGCCGTCAAGGCTCATTATTGCCATATCGTCACTTACATCAACACCTAAAAGTGTGTAGTGTGAGGAAATAAGGTTACCCATATTATCCCACCAGGTATTGCTGCTGCTGAACTTTGAATAGCCACTTGCATATCCCTGGGTTATATCCCCGGAAATTATATTTAATACTACAAGTCCCGCTGCCATTGCAATAATCAGAATTACCGTAACAGTCATAAGGGACAGGTTTCTTTTTGAAAGAAGTTTTTCATCAGTATCAAAGAGGGCATAGCCTGCACAGCCTGCACAAAGGGGCAGGATATATATGGTAAGTGCCTGTATACCGTCAGTTGCACATAAAAGGGTCCATACAAACAGCAGTGCCTCTGTAATATATGTAAGTTTTTTATTTTTGCAATAATTATTCAGTATAATAAAAGTAAGTCCCACGCCTATAAACAAAAAGGCAAGACCCAGGGAATAGTATATTATATGTCCCCAGAAGATTTCCCTCAGTTTTTTACTTGCCATTGTAAACATAATAAGGGAAAAGAATATTCCCCCTGTCTTAAGAGTGGAAAGATCCATTTTTCTTAACATGAATATAAGGCCTGAAGAAAATATTCCTGTAAAGATAACCATACCTGCCAAATGTGCCCCGTAGGAAAGTCCCCATATTGCAATAAAGGGCTGCATAAGAAGCTGTCCTCCGAAGGGGAGAAGACAGGCATATTTAAAGTTTTCATTAAACAATGAACCGGAATTATGGGAGGCATTTGCCCACATAATGGTATCCATACAATCTGCATGTATTTCCGTTTTCAGACAGAAAAACAGATAATACAGCACTGCCAATATACCCATTACTATTAATGCCCAGCCAAATATTTCCTTATAATTTTTATCAAAAAATCTGTCTATTTTTTTTATTGATGACATTATTTCTTTTCCTCATGGTATTCCTTTTCGGTATTAACACTCCATATATTGGACTTGTCACTTCTGCCTGAAACTATATTGTTTACTGTTTCAAAGGCAGTTGCCATACTATGGTCCATATTGTTATAACGGTGCTGACCGTTACGTCCCACACAGTAAAGATTGTCATATTTATTTATATAATCTACAAGCTCATCTATCCTGTCATAGGTGTCAAAGTAGGCCGGATATGCCTTCTTTACCCTGATGCGGTTGGTATCCATTACATCCTTTTCTGAGGATATAATACCCATCTTAACAAGCTCCTTAACTGCAAAGCTCATACATTCCTCATCTGTCATATTCCAGAAGTCATCGCCCTCGTCACAGAAGTATTCAAGACCGATCCATACTGTATTGTCAGGGTCCTTAACCATATAAGGTGACC
The DNA here is from genome assembly GCA_949293325.1 of uncultured Eubacteriales bacterium. Classification (GTDB taxonomy): domain Bacteria; phylum Bacillota; class Clostridia; order Lachnospirales; family CAG-274; genus CALWRD01. The sequence continues at coordinate 35,467 of CASFCZ010000043.1, forward strand.
AGTTGTTGTATATCTGTATTCTGCCCAGTTTAACTCCTGTATCCTGAACATATATCCAGCAGTCAGGTACAATATTGTTAAGGGTAGGTATATCCGTTTCATTTTTAAGGTTAAGCTTTGGTACAAGTATACCTACCGTTACATAATCCCTGTAGGGAAGTCCCTTTGCAATTTCTTCAATATTATCGGGAATTACACTGCCCATACCAAGGACAAGGTCCTTAAGGGGCATTGAGGATATAAATATATCTCCCTCTAATTCCATTTTTTCTCCGTCTTTTATATATGTAACGGACTTAACGGTATTGCCCTCTGTATTTATGTTTTTAACTGAGGAGTTCATAATAATCTCCCCGCCCATATTCTTTATTTCCTGGGCAACCGTTTCCCAGAGCTGACCGGGACCAAGCTTTGGATATATGTATTCCTCAATAAGGGAGGTTTCCACCTTTCTGTTTTTACCGGGGAAAAGCTTTGATACCATATCCTTTATAACTGCCATTATAGAAAGGCCCTTTACCCTCTGGGCACCCCAATCGGCGGAAATTTCCCTTGGATGTCTGCCCCAGAGCTTTTCTGTATAGCCCTCAAAAAACATTGAGTAAAGTACACGTCCAAAGCGGTTTATATAGAAGTTTTCAAGGCAGTCCTCCTTTTTCTTGAATATAGTGGAGTAAATATAGCTGAAGCCTGCCTTTATGGTACGTATAAGACCCATATTTTTAAAGGTCTGTAACTTCATTGATACAGGATAGTCAAAAAACTTTTTAAGGTAGTATATTCTTGATACCCTGTGCCTTACAAGCATAACCCTGTCCACCTTTTCAGGATCGGGACCACCCTCAGCAAGGGGACGCTTTCTGCCAAGTTTTTTATCATCATAGGAGGGAGCGCCCTGCATTGGCATTATGTCCTTCCACCATTTCATAACCCTTTCATCCTTGGAAAAGAAACGGTGGCCTCCTATATCCATTCTATTGCCGTTATGTCTTACGGTCCTTGAAATACCGCCTATTTCATTACTTTCCTCCAGAATGGTAACTTTGTAGTCCTTATTGTTTTTAAGCAGCTCGTATGCCGCCGTAAGTCCCGCAGGACCGGCACCTATAATAATTACTTTTTTCATTTTTATAAACTCCTCTGTTTTTTTTTATCTGTACAGCAATATTTTTCTTGCGGCATAGTTATACACCAGTACTATAAGTGCCACTATTATTTTTGACAGATATTTTATTATAAAAAATACATTAACGAATAAAAGCATAAGCAATACGTTAATAACATAGCCCACCAGACCTATTATGCCATAGGACAAAAATTCCAGAATGGAGTTTTTTACCCTTGCATCCTCTGTAAAGACAAATTTTTTTGAAAGGGCAAAGTTAGTTGCAAGTCCACCAATAAAGCCTGCCGTTGTGGAAAGAACTATACTTATGTTTCCCTCACCCAGAATAATACTGAATATGGCAAATAACAGATAATCCACCACAAAGGCTATGCCTCCTACAAAGGCATAGCGGAAAAACCTGATTAGTCCGTTATCTGTAGGGGATATAAAAAGTCCCCTTATATCAAATTTGATTATAAGATTTATTAATTCACTCATTTTAAACTGTTCACATCATTTCAAAATATATTTTTATCCTTCACAAGTACAACCCAGTTACCTTCACTGATAATATCCGTGGTATCCTCAAGTATAACATGTCTTCTTGCCACAAGATCATTATACTCATTTACAGTAAGAAGGAAAAAGTATCTGTCCCTGCCGGGCTGATCCTCATACCAGAGCCTGTCACAGTTAAGCCAGCCGTTCCTTGGTTCATCCTGATCCAGATTTACATCCCTTACCTCTACCTTACTGCTTGAAAGAAGGGTAAGTATATTTGCATTCCAGTATGTGGCATATCCATAGTCAAGACCGTTTTTTTCAAGAAGCTCTATTGCCTTATGATGATCATTATCCCTGCCATAGTCAGCAGGCATTTTTGCTATTTCCGTTACGGTAACACCACAGGAAAGTATAACAAGGCATGAAAGAAGTACAGCCAGTCTTTCCAGATTAAGATTTGACCAAAGGCATCTCCACACCATTACATTTACAACAAGTGCGGAACATATAATAGGTGACAGCCTCCAGTTTACACTTGAAAGATTGCCGAATACATAACCGTATAAAATAAAGCCCGTCATAAGCCAGTGATATGTAAGAAATATTCTTTCGTACCTGTTAAGTCTGCCGTAAAGGAAAAGGGCACATACAGGTACAAGGAAGATAACAAGACTTCCTGCCATTTTAATTGCCGCCATTATATTTTCTGCTGATGTAATGGATTCACCTGACTTGTAGTTTGCTCCAAGGAGGGATGTCCACTGGCTTAAAAACTTAAGCATGTTATTGCTCCACTCAGAGCTATCGGAAATAACGGAATAGGCATCACCATAGCCTGTTTCAATACCCTCTGACAGTTTGGAAAATACCACCGTGCCTAATATAGTTGCTATTACAATCAATAAAAAGGCAAGGTACATATCACTGTTTTCCTTGGATAATATCCTTTTTTTGCTGTCAAGGAGAAGGGTTATAAATATACCTCCAATAACGGGTATTGAGGACAATGCCAGTGTGGTAAGTCCGTCAAAGGCACTGAAAAATGACCATACAAATACCAAAATGGCAAGAACGGTTGTTTTTTTACCGGAAAACAGGTTATAGTTATTATCTGTATATTTTTTTATAAGTGCAAGGGTCAGTGCCAGAAGCACAAATGATAAAAAGGCTCCCAGACTGTAATGGATAATGTGTTCCCAGAAAAGTTCCCTGAGTTTATTGCTTGAAGAAAGGGTAATAAGCTCCACTGCCACTGCAATAAAGGCAGTCCTTCTGCTCCACTGCATACCCCTTGCAGTAAAGTATATGGCAACAGCCAGAACTATCATAAATGCAAGCATGGCTGTCCTGAAAGCAGTCATTGTAAAGCCGAATACCACCATAAAGGGATATACGAAAAATGTAGAGCCAAAGGGCAGAAGATATGGATAATAAAAGCTTTCACTAAAAAATTTACCACTGTCTATGGTAGCTCCTGCCCATGTCATGGTATCTACACAATCTGAATGTAAATATCCCTCAGACGGACCGAACATATAGTAAATAACGGTTATTACCGCAGCAACAAGGAACAGGGCAGAAAGTGCATTACCCGGTCTGGAACAGTATTTTTTCAAAAGCTTTATATTTTTCATATCAGCTCTCCCCCATAATTATTATATTTCACTGCTGCCGTGTCTTGTAACATGACAGCTTATATTTACCGCAACAGGCAAACCTGCTATATGTGTTGCAAATGTTTCGATATTTATACCCAGTATAGTGGTAGTTCCCCCAAGTCCCTGGGGACCTATGCCAAGGCGGTTTGCCCTTTCAAAGAGCTCCTCCTCCATATCTGCCACATAGGGTATTGAAGAACTTTCGTTTACAGGCCTTAAAAGTGCCCTCTTTGCAAGCTCGGTACATTTTTCAAAATTGCCTCCGATGCCTACTCCCACCACCATAGGTGGACATGGGTTAGGACCTGCCTTTCTTATACAGTCGATTATGGCATCCTTAACCCCCTCTATGCCATCAGAGGGCTTTAACATATACACCCTGCTCATATTTTCAGAGCCGAAGCCCTTAGGTGCAACATCTATTTTCACCTTATCCCCCGGTACAATATCATAGTGTATTATGGCAGGGGTATTATCCCCTGTATTGACCCTTATAAGGGGATCTCCTACAACGGACTTTCTAAGGTAGCCCTCTTTATAGCCCTCTCTTACACCTTCATTTACCGCCTCTGTCAGTGAGCCTCCTACAAAGTGTACATCCTGACCTATTTCCATAAAAATAACAGCCATACCCGTATCCTGACATATAGGCTTACACTTTTCACGGGCAAGATCAGCATTTTTCATCAGCTGATTTAAAATATCCCTGCCTATAGGTGACTCCTCATTTTCATAGGCGTCCCTGAATGAGTCATAAATATCGCTGTTAAGAAAATAATTTGCCTCTATACAAAGCTTTTTAATGCAGGCAGTAACTTCGCTTACATTAACCTCTCTCATTGCCAAATCTCCTTATGTAAAATCTGTTTATACTTTACAAAAGCCTTTTTTTGACTTTTTCTTACATTATAACACATTTATTCTTATTTTCAACAAAATAATAAAAAAATAGTGCATACGGTTAAAAAATATGGTATAATAAAAAAGCTGTGATTTAATTCGTTTTTTTATTAAAGGGGCTTTTAATGTTGATAGGTTTGTACTAATCCACTTTTATCCACATTTTGTTGACAGAATTGTGGATAACATGTGGATTTTTACAGCTAAAGCTTTTATTTAAGGGCTTTTATGGCTATATTATTATTGTGGATGTATGGGGTTTTACATATTTTATCCACATTATATGGATAACTTCATTAACATATCAACATTTCAGGCTGATTTTATTTTGATATTCGGAGGGAATTTAATGGACAACTACATTGAATATTGGGAGCAGGCACTTACCATCCTTGAAGCCCAGCACAAAATAGGTGCCCTTATGATCACTATTTATGTAAAGCCTGCTATACCCATCGGCATGACCGGGGATACCTTCACTATTATGGTAGAGCAAAACTTCTTGAAGGAAATAATCGAAAGAAAGTACAGTGAAAGTATAGAGGAGGCACTTACCTTCGTAAACAGGGGTAATCCTATGACCCTTAATATTATAACCAAGGACGAGCAGGCCCACATGGACAGTGTAAAGAAGGAAACAAAGCCTGCTGCCCCACCTGTGGAGAAAAATATCAACTTCCGTATGCCTAATGGACTTATGCCAAGGTATACCTTTGATAATTTTATTGTAGGTACAAATAACCAGATGGCACACGCTGCTGCCATATCCGTTTCCCAGAACCCCGGAACTTCCTATAATCCCCTTTTCCTTTACGGAGGGGTGGGACTGGGCAAAACCCATCTTATGCACGCAATAGGCAATGAGGTATATAAAAGAAATCCAAATGCAAAGATACTCTACGTGTCCTGCGAAACCTTTACAAATGAGGTCATCCTTGCAATACAAAAGCATGAAAACGAGCAGTTCAGACAAAAATACAGGGAGCTTGACCTTCTTCTTCTTGATGATATACAGTTTATTTCCGATAAAAGGGCTACCCAGGAGGAGTTTTTCTTTACATTTAACGATCTGTGGCAAAACGGAAGACAGATAGTCATTACCTCCGACAGACACCCATCTGCCATACAGAACCTTACTGACAGGCTTATGTCAAGGCTTGCAGGAGGTCTGCCAATAGATATAGGCTATCCTAATCTTGAAACCAGTGTTGCCATCCTCAGAAACAAGGCAGAAACCCAGGGTATAAGGATAGATGATGATGTCCTTCAATACATAGCTGAGTCTGTTAAAAGCAATATAAGGGAAATGGAAGGTGCCCTTACAACTGTAATTGCCTATTCAAAGCTTACATCTGGTCCGAGTTCTCCAATTACCCTTGACATTGCCCTGAACGCACTTAAAAATACCATTAATTCCTTTAAGCCTGAAATGAATGTGGAATATATACAAAGTGTGGTGGCAAATTACTACAACTTTACTGTGGAGGATCTGTGTTCGAAGAAAAAGACAAAGGACCTTGCACTTGCAAGACAGGTGGCAATGTATTTTTCCCGTAAACTGCTTAACAATGAAACCCTTGTTGCCATAGGTAAAAAATTCGGCGGCAAGGACCATTCCACCGTTATGCACGCCATAGAGCTTGTAGGAAAAAAAATGGAACAAAACCCTGAATTTGAGGTACAGATAACGGATATTGAAAAGCTTATTACAGGTAAATAACAGATTTACACATACCTGTACACAAATAATGTTATTTGTATGTTGATACATGTTTTCAGCGGATATTTATCCTGACAGGAAATGTTGATTAATGTTGACATCCTGCCTGTTTTTTAACAGATTTTCCTGATATTATCCACAGGCTGAAAGCCGCTTTTTAAGGGGCTGTAAGGGTTTTTAACAAAATCACCGCCCCTACGACTACTACTACGAAGATTAATTATATATTATATATCTATTACACCCATGGAAAGGACGTTGTGGACAAATGAACATTACCTGCTCAAAGGAGCTGCTTATCAACAATATAACCATAGTAAACAAGGCAGTATCCCAAAGGACTACTCAGCCTATACTTGAATGTATACTTCTTATTGCCGACAGAAAGGGCTTCCGTCTTATGGCAAACAACCTTGAATTAAGTATAGAAACCTCCAATATAGAGGCAGATGTATATGAACTTGGTTCCGTTGCCCTTAATGCAAGGCTTTTCAGTAATATTATAAGAAGCCTGCCTACAAATGATGTAAGCATTACCGTTGATAATAAAAACTGTGCCCTTATTAAAAGCGGCAGAAGTGAGTTCAGACTTATGGGTCAGCCCGGAAATGAATTTCCTCAGCCTCCTGAGGTTGAAAAAAAGCAGCCCCTTAAGGTAAAGAGCCATATATTCAGAAATCTTATTAAGCAGACAATATTTTCCGTAGCCACAGAGGACAGCCGTCCCGTTCTTACAGGTGAGTTTATGGAGATAACGCCACATAAGATGAATGTGGTTGCCATTGACGGTTTCAGAGTAAGTTATCGTACTACACCTGTAGAGGATTATGATGACTTTAACGATATTATAGTGCCTGCCAAGACCTTAAGCGAAATAAGCTCCATTGCCTCAACTGACGAGGAAGAGTATATCAATATATATATTACAGACAGACACATTCTTTTTGAGATGACAAGCTGTACCATGGTTTCAAGGCTTATTGAGGGTCAGTATATGGAGTATGAAAACCTCTTTAATACAGACAGCAGCCTTTTTGTTACCGTAAACAGGGAGGAAATTCTCCATGCCCTTGAAAGAGCTATACTTATTGTCAAGGACCCTAAAAAGGCTCCGGTAAGTATGGAAATTAAAGAGGGAGTTATTAATATTACCTCCAAGGCGGAGATAGGTGAGGTTTTTGAACAGGTTGCCATTGAAAGTGACGGGGATCCCCTTGTGATCAGTTTCAATGCAAATTATCTTGTTGACGTATTCAAGAATATTGAGGACGAAAATGTACTTATGAAGTTTATGTCACCTTTAAGCCCCTGTATAATCAAAAGCCCTGATTCAGATGATTACAAATACCTTGTACTGCCACTTAAAATATAAGGAGGATTATTATGGAAAAGGTTTATTTTCATACGGAATTTGTCAAGCTCCAGCAGCTTATGAAGCTTGCTGATGTGGTGGGACAGGGCTCTGATGCCAAGGCTCTTATCCAGGAGGGATATGTTAAGCTTAACGGTGAGGTTTGTACCATGCGCGGCAAAAAGGTATATGACGGAGATATTATGGAGTTTGAGGGCGAAAGCTATCTTGCATGCAGGCGAGATGAGGAATAATGTTTATTAATGACCTTACATTGAAAAACTACAGGAATATAGCTGATGCCCATATTGAGCTTAGTCCCGGGGTCAATATTATCTACGGTGACAATGCCCAGGGCAAGACAAATATCCTTGAAAGTATATATATCTGCTCCTGCGGCAGAAGTCAGCGTTCGGGGGTAAGTGACAGGGATATGATAGCCTTTAATGAGCAGGAGGCCCATATAAGGCTTAATGTTGTGTCGGGAAATACCGACAGGATAGATATACATTTTGCCTCCGGTAAAAAAAAGTTTATCAGTGTAAACGGTATATCAATCCAGAAGATGGGTGAGCTTTTCGGTGTACTTAATACGGTGTTTTTCGGTCCCCAGGATTTACAGCTTATACAGTCGGGACCGGGAGAAAGACGCCGTTTTATGGATATGGAGCTGTGTCAGATAAGTAATGTTTATTATTATAATCTAAAAAAATATTACAGACTTCTTAAACAGCGCAATAACCTTCTTAAAACCCTTCAGAAAAACTCAAGTCAGTATGATATGCTGGATATATATGACCAGCAGCTGACCATTACAGGTATTAAGATACTGGAAATAAGGGAAAACTTTATTAAAAGGCTCAATGACTTTGCTGCAGCCATGCACCGGGATATATCAGAGGGCAAAGAGGAGCTTACTATACAATACAAACCCGACACATCAGCTGAGGATTATCTTTCAAGGCTTAATAAAAGTCATGAAAGGGATATTATACTTGGCTCAACATCCCATGGCATACATAAGGATGATATTGCCTTTATGATAAACGGTATAAATGCCAGAAATTTCGGTTCCCAGGGACAGCAGAGAAGTGCCTGTATTTCAGCCAAGCTGGCAGAGATAGAGCTGATAATGGCAGAAAGGGGTCAAAGCCCTGTTCTTTTGCTGGATGATGTACTTTCAGAGCTTGACGGTAAAAGACAGAACAGTCTTATTAAATCCATAGGCAATATACAAACGGTCATTACCTGTACGGGTATAGAGGACCATATTAAAAAAATATCCTCTGAAACTAAAATTTTTAACGTAAAAAAAGGAAAAATCCTTTAAAAATAGTTAAATTTGTGTTATAATTAAGGTAATTTAAAGTTTTAAGCCGTACAGGTAGGGTAGTACGGTATAGGACAAATGGGCTTAAATTATAAAAATAAGCAAAAAAGGAGAAAGTCAGATGCAGCAAGAGTATAATGAAAATCAAATACAGATACTGGAGGGTCTTGAGGCAGTAAGAAAAAGACCCGGTATGTACATCGGCTCCACCTCTGCAAGGGGTCTGCATCACTGCGTTTATGAAATAGTAGACAACTCCATTGATGAGGCACTTGCAGGTTTCTGTACTGCAATAGATGTTACCATCCATTCAGACGGCACCATTTCGGTACTGGATAACGGAAGGGGTATACCTACCGGTATCCATCCCCAGAAGGGTATACCTGCCGTTGAGGTGGTATTTACCATACTCCATGCAGGCGGCAAGTTCGGCGGCGGAGGATATAAGGTAAGCGGCGGTCTTCACGGTGTAGGTGCATCTGTAGTAAACGCTCTGAGCGAATGGCTTACGGTGGATATATTTGAAAAGGGCAAGGTTTATGAACAGCATTATCAAAGGGGTAATGTTATGGATAAGCTTACCGTTATAGGTGACTGTGAGGAGGATAAAACAGGTACCTATGTAAGGTTTAAGCCCGATGCTGAAATATTTGATGAGATTGAGTTCGATTATGATACCCTTAAGGAACATTTACAGGAAACTGCCTTCCTTACAAAGGGTATAAAGATTATTTTAAGGGACGAGAGGGGTGAAGAACCCCGTCAGGATGTTTTCCATTACCTTGGAGGTATACAGGAGTTTGTATCCCATATCAATGAGGGTAAACAGCCCCTTTATTCCAATGTATTCTACTGTGAGGGAGTTAAAGACAATATCAAGGTTGAGGTTGCCCTCCAGCATAACAGCGGTTACAATGAAAGCTGTTATTCCTATGTAAACAATATTAATACAACCGATGGCGGTACCCATGTAACAGGCTTCAGAAATGCCCTTACAAAGACCATTAACGACTTTGGCAAAAAGTCGGGACTTTTAAAGGACAATGAAAAGCTTACAGGTGAGGATATACGTGAGGGTCTTACTGCCGTTATAAGTATTAAAATCAGTGAGCCTCAGTTTGAAGGACAGACAAAGACAAAGCTGGGCAATTCAGAGGCTACACCTGCCGTTCAGTCGGTATTTTCGGAAAATCTGGGATATTTTCTGGAGGAAAATCCAGCTATTGCCAAGCTTATTTACGAAAAGGCTACCATGGCGTCCCGTGCAAGGGATGCGGCACGTAAGGCAAGGGAGCTTGTAAGGCGTAAATCAGCCCTTGATGTGGGCAGGCTTCCCGGCAAGCTTACTGACTGTACGGAAAAGGATCCATCCCTTTGTGAGATTTATATTGTTGAGGGTGATTCCGCAGGTGGTTCCGCCGTTAAGGCAAGGGACTCAAAGACCCAGGCTATCCTGCCTTTAAGGGGTAAGATACTTAACGTTGAAAAGGCAAGGCTTGACAGGGTTCTTGGCAATGAGGAAATACGTTCCATGATAACTGCCTTTGGTACAGGCATACATGAGGACTTTGATATAAGCAAGTTAAGATACAACAAAATAGTAATTATGACAGATGCCGATGTTGACGGTGCCCATATTGCAACCCTTTTGCTGACCTTTATTTTTAGGTTTATGAAGCCTATTATTGAGGAGGGTCATGTTTATCTGGCACAGCCTCCCCTTTACAAGCTGGAAAAGGGCAAGGGTGAATACTATGCCTACAGCGATGAGGAAAGGGACAGGATAATTGAAGAAATAGGTGCAGAGGGTATGAAGCCTATCCAGCGTTACAAAGGTCTTGGTGAAATGGATTATAACCAGCTTTGGGAAACTACAATGGATCCGCAGCATCGTATTCTTAAACGTGTTACCATTGAGGATGCCCGTATTGCAGATGAAATATTCAGCCAGCTTATGGGTGACGATGTGGAGCCAAGACGTATATTTATTCAGGAAAATGCAAACTTTGCAACCCTTGATGTATAAAAGGAGAAGCACAAAATGGAAAATCAGTTTGATAAAATTCAGGAAATAGAAATTTCCACGGAGATGAAAAGCTCATATATAGACTATGCCATGAGCGTTATAGTTTCACGTGCTCTCCCTGATGTCCGTGACGGTTTAAAGCCTGTTCAGAGGCGTATTCTCTATGCAATGAACGAGCTTAATCTGGATCCGTCAAAGGGTTATAAAAAATGTGCCCGTATCGTTGGTGATACAATGGGTAAATATCATCCCCACGGTGATTCTGCCATATATGATGCCCTTGTAAGAATGGCACAGGATTTCTCCATGAGATATATGCTTGTGGACGGTCATGGCAACTTCGGTTCCATTGACGGTTTCGGTGCAGCTGCATCCCGTTATACCGAGGCAAAGCTCCAGCGTATCAGTATGGAGATGTTAAGGGATATAGAGAAGGATACAGTTGATTTTATAGACAACTATGACGGTGAGTTCAAAGAGCCTACGGTTCTGCCCTCCCGTATACCTAACCTTCTTATAAACGGCTCAAGCGGTATTGCCGTAGGTATGGCAACAAATATACCTCCCCATAACCTTACTGAGGTAATAAATGCTATTATCAGGATAATAGACAACCATATTCAGGAGCACAGGGATACGGATATTGACGAGCTTATGTCAATAGTAAAGGGCCCCGACTTTCCTACAGGTGGTATTATCTATGGTACGGCAGGTATATTAAGTGCCTACAGGACAGGTAAGGGCAGGCTGAAGCTCAGGGCAAGGGCTGAAATCCAGACCACGCCAAACGGCAGAGAGGAAATTGTTATTACCGAGATACCATATCAGGTAAACAAGTCCAAAATGATAAAGCAGATAGCTGACCTTGTAAAGGATAAGCGTATCGAGGGCATAAGTGATGTAAATGACTACAGTCAGAAGGCTGAAATTAAGATAGTAATTGAGTGTAAAAAGGATGCAAATGCAGAGATAGTATTAAACCAGTTATATAAGTTCAGCCAGTTGCAGGAAACTTACTCCATTAACTTCCTTTCAATAGTGGATGGTGTTCCCCGTGTTCTTAATCTTAAGGAAATGCTGGATTATTACCTTAAGTATCAGGAGGAAATAATAACCAGACGTACACGCTTTGACCTTAATAAGGCAAAGGCACGTATACACATTGTTGAGGGTCTTGTAAAGGCTCTGGACAATATTGATGAGGTTATTAATATAATAAGAGGTTCTCAGGTAAAGTCTGAGGCTAAGGAAAAACTTATTAACAGGTTTGAGTTTACGGATATTCAGGCTGAGGCCATCTGTAATATGCGTCTTATAGCCCTTACGGGACTGGAAAGGGACAGACTGTTAAATGAGCTTGCTGACCTTCAGGCAAAGATTACCGAGTATGAGGCTATACTTTCCGATGAAAACAAGCTCTATGAGGTTATCAGAGGTGAGATAACGGATATTAAAAACCGTTTCAGTGATGAAAGACGTACCTCTATTGTTCAGGATATGGGCGAAATAGATATGGAGGACCTTATTGAGGATGAAATGAGTGTTATCACCATGACCTCAATGAATTATATCAAGAGAATACCACTTGATACCTACAAGAGCCAGAACAGAGGCGGTAAGGGTATCATAGGTATGCAGACCAGGGATGAGGACTGTGTTACAAACATATTCCTGAGCTCCAATCATAACCATATACTTTACTTTACCAATACAGGCAGGGTATACCGTACCAAAACATGGCAGATTCCTGAGGCAGGAAGAAATGCCAAGGGTACTCCCGTTATAAATGTTATAGACCTGGAGGAGGGAGAAAAGATAACAGAGGTTCTCTCCGTTGACAGGGTAGATGAAAATACCAACCTTGTTATGGTAACAAAGAGGGGTATTATAAAGAAGATTACTGCCGACAGCTTTAAAAATATAAGGCGTGGCGGTTTAAGGGCCGTTAATCTTAAGGATGATGATGAGCTTATTGCAGTTCGTCTTCTTGAGGGCAACAAGGATATTTTTGTTGCAACAAAGGACGGTATGGCAATATGTTTCAGCCAGTCGGATCTTCGTAATCTGGGCAGAACAGCTGCAGGTGTTAAGGCAATTACCCTTAATGAGGGTGATTATGTAATAGGTGCCGAGGTTATTGAGGACGGTTTAAAGCTCCTTATTGTAAGCGAAAAGGGCTATGGCAAGTGTACAGATACATCCAGCTTCCGTGTTCAGTCCAGAGGTGGTAAGGGTCTTAAGGCTTACAAGGTCACTGAAAAGACAGGTGATGTTGTAGGTATTGCCATGGTAAATGATAATGAGGAACTTATGATAGTTACAAGCGAAGGTGTTATTATCCGTATAAGGGTAAGGGATATATCCACCGTAGGCAGAGTAACCCAGGGTGTTAAGCTTGTAAATGTGGATGAAGGCGTTACAGTAATGAGTATAGCTAAGATAAGTGAAGACTGTATTGAAGCTGAAAATAGTGAAGAAGTAACGGAATAAATTAAAATGGTGCTTTACTGTAAAAGGTAAAGTGCCATTTTTTTTATATGTAAAAAATATAATATTTTATTACATAATACAAATATTTTAATATAAAATAAGTATATTATCCACAATTTATAATATATACATATTATTTCTTGTCGCTTTTTTTATATGGAAAAATATACGGATATATTGTATAATATAATAGTAGTCATATGGGACTATGTATTTAATGTCGAAAATATTAAATGGAAAAAAATTCCATAATGTTATATAATATTTATATCAAAAATTTAATGTTCGGGGGATTTTAAAGATGTTTTATATAAGGGCAGAAAAAGATGCCAGGCTGGTAAGTGAGCTTGGTGATCCTTTGTTTTACAGGTATATGCTTATCTGCAACATGGGTGTATACAATATCCTTTGTATAAGTGTCAATGATGGGACAGGGGAAATATACAGGGGTGTTTCTGAGGATGAAAGTACAGCCCTGAGGGTTTTTGATATAGTTTATAATAACGGAGTAGCTCCCGAACATCTTGACTGTATAATAGATGATATTCTGGGAGAAATGAATTAAAGGGGATACATTTTTGTATCCCCTTTCAGCGTGTCGAAAAAGTCGACACGCTTGCAAGAAATGCTTGCAGTTCTTGCAGTAGGGGTACTGACGTACCCACCTTTGCATCGCAAAGTATGCGACCGCCCTTTGGGCGGCTTTTGCTGAAAGCAAAAGTGCTGTGAAAGTAGTAAACCGTTCCTCAAGGGGATTAAAACCCCTTGAGAAACTCTTACTATACCCTCGAACGGGCAAAGCCCGTCCTGCGGATTAAAGTCTGCGACGCTTTAAGTTACCTGAAAATGCAGGTTGGATATTTATTTAATTCATAAAGTTAGCTACTTTATGGGTTTATTGACAGTCTGAAGGGGATACAAACTGTATCCCCTTTTAATTTTACTTTTTATTCATATCAATTATTTCTGACTGTTTATGTATATCCTCTATCTCAACTGCCATTTTTTCAACCTCGTTTGTAAGCCTGCCTATAAGCTCACTGTCTACATTATGGTGGAGGAATATATGCTCCATACGTTCATATATACCGTTTATCTTTTCATTGAGGTTAATGTACATTTTAACATCATTAAGCTTTGAGGACTTTTTAAATCTTGCAATATCATCCTTTATAAACTCAATTATTTCCTTCTGGTCTGCATATTTACCCTTTACCATTGCATAGGGTCTCATACGCTGTAAAAAGTACTTGTCCTTTCTGGTGATATTGAACACATAGGATACTATAAGTCCATCCCCAAGGTCAAAGTTAGCTATGTGCATTTTACTTGGGAAAACCTTTATATCAGTTGCTCCCAACTGTCTCAGGTTAAGACCTATTATATCACTTGTAACCGTATCTCTGTTCATTTGTGCTCCTCCCTTTTTATTTATTAAGCATATTTAATAAGCAAATATATTGTAGATATAATAATGGATATTATCATCATAGGAAAACCTAACTTAAGATAATTTTTAAAGGTTATCTCATATCCGTTCTTTTTACCTATGCCTGAAAGTACTACATTTGCAGATGAACCTACAAGGGTTCCGTTTCCACCCAGACAGGCTCCAAGAGAAAGTGCCCACCACAGTGGTGTTATATCTATACCGCTCTCTCCCATGGTAAGTATAAGGGGGATAAGGGTTGCAACAAATGGTATGTTATCCAGGAATGATGATAATAATGCAGATACCCACAATATAAGCAGGAGCATAAGTGTAGTATGACCGTCTGTAATATCAAGTATAAAGTTGGCGGCAATGTCGATTACTCCTGTTTCCTGCATACCTCCTACTACTCCAAAGAGGCCTATAAAGAATACTATTGTACTCCATTCCACAGAGGATATTATTTCATCCATATCCTCATGGCTTATAAGAATTATAATTACCGCAGCAGTTATGGCTATGGTGGATGATTCTACTCCAAGCTGGCTGTGGAAAATAAAGGCAAGTACAAGTAATACCATAAGTACCACACTGACTATTATCAGTTTTTTGTTTTTAATGGCACGTCTTTCATCAAGTTTTGCAACAGCCTTCATATTTTCATCAGATACGTAAAAGTGTCTGCCGTATATGAAGTAAAAGCCCAAAAGGGTTACAACTGCAATTATAAATGAAGGTATACCTGTATTTACAATAAAGTCCATAAAGCTAAGGTTAGCAGAACTACCTATCATAATATTAGGCGGGTCACCTATAAGGGTGGCTGTACCGCCTATATTAGAGGCAAGTATCTGTGTTATAAGGTATGGCACAGGGTTGACATTAAGCAGTTCAGTAACGGCTATTGTCATTGGTCCTACAAGAAGTACTGTTGTTACATTGTCAAGGAAGGATGACAGACAGGCCGTAATGACAAAAAACATTACCATTATAAGCCAGGGATTACCCTTTGATATCTTTGCAGACTTAATTGCTATGTACTCAAAGAGTCCTGAGGTTTTGACTACAGATACAAAGAGCATCATACCTATAAGTATGCCCACCGTATTCAAATCAATATAGGAGGCAAAGCTTTCCAGATCAAGTATATGGAAAATAATAAGAAGTATTGCTCCTGCTACTGCGGCAAGGGACCTGTGTAGACTTTCTGTCATAATGGCTGCCATGGTAACTGCAAATATAATTATTGATATAATCTGTTGTGTGTCCATTTCACACCTCCTTAATTATTTTTGTACATTTTTTATAATACGCTTTTTTTGTATAAATTTCAATATAAATATTGTCACAAAAAAAGGCGCCTGTTGGCGTCTGTAATTGTGTATCATAAACATTATTTATATCTGATTTTATGTGATATATTTCAGAAAAATTCAGGGGCGGTTTTACCCGCCTCTGAATCTGATCTGACTGTCCAAAGCAGTCAGTCTGTGTGGTCCTTAACAGCTAAAGGATTATCAGCACTTATTGTCGCAAAGGTTGAAGCAACTGCCACCGCAGCAGAAAAGAAGAATGAGGATAATAATCCATGTACAGTTGTCATTGCCGCATCCGCCGAAAATACCGTTTAAGCCGTTATTTCCGCTGAAAAGAAGCAAAAGAATGATAATCCAGATAATGTTGTTGTTTCCACAGTTCATAGAGTTACCTCCAAAATTTAATTGACTGTATATATTATGCGTTTATGGCAAAATATTGCAAGTCCAATTAAATTTTTTACTCTTTTCCCGTAAGCTGCCTTATTACCTCTCCTGCAATTATTAGTCCTGCCACTGAGGGCACAAAGGCTATACTTCCCGGAATGGGTTTTCCTGTGGTTTCATCTGTTATGCCTGATGGAATGGGCTTTTCCTTTGAGTATACCACCTTAACATCCGTTATTCCCCTTTTTCCAAGCTCCCTGCGCATTACTTTTGCAAGGGGGCATACACTGGTCTGGGAAATATCTGCAAGCTCAAACAATTCAGGGTGGAGCTTATTTCCTGCACCCATGGAGCTTATAACAGGTACACCTGCCTCCTTTGCTGCCTCTATTATAGCTATTTTGGCAGTTACGGTATCCACTGCGTCCACCACATAGTCATATTGATTAAAGTTAAATTCTCCCTTGTTTTCAGGGAGAAAAAAACATCTATAGCCATTGACTATGGTATTGGGGTTAATATCGGCTATCCTTTCCTTCATTACATCAACCTTATACTTGCCTATGGTGGAGTGAAGGGCTATTATCTGTCTGTTTATATTAGATGGGGCAACTGTATCCTTATCTATAATGTCAAGTTTTCCTACTCCGCTCCTTGCCAGTGCCTCTGTTGTATAGCCACCTACCCCACCTATGCCGAATACGGCAACATGGGCATTTTTCAGCTTATCAATACTATCTGCTCCAAGTAAAAGTTCTGTTCTTTTCAGTTCCTCCATATTTCCTCCACAATGAAATATACCAAATTTTCGATTAAAGGGTTTATCCACATTAACCTTTGTCCATATATGGCTGAGACAGTGGATTTTACACTTTTACACAGAAGTTATCCACAAAAAACTACGTTCTAAGTGTGGATAATGTGGATAACTTTTGGGATTTTACATTAAAAACCTATTATTTTACAATATTTTCACCCAGTTTATATACATCCCCTGCACCCATAGTTATCAACATCTCCTGTGGACGGCAATTTTCCTTAAGGAATTTTTCCGCCTCATCCATGGTTGGAATATAGTATACCTCAGTGCCTAAAGCCGCTATTTTATCCCTTAAATCTGCAGAGGTTACAAGGTGTGTATCCTTTTCCCTTGAGGCATATATATCAAGAAGAACTACTTTGTCAGCCTCCGAAAGGGCGTTCGCAAATTCATCAAGGAGGTCATATGTTCTGGTATATGTGTGTGGCTGAAAGCATATCCACAGTGCAGAGGGCTTATTTTTTCTGGCTGAGTTTATGGTTGCTTTGATTTCAGTTGGGTGGTGGGCATAGTCGTCTATTACCTTTACACCCTTAAAGGTGCCTTTGTACTGAAAACGTCTGTCTGTACCACTATAGCTTTTTATACCCTTTAATATACTGTCAACAGGAATTTTGCTGCGGTATGCAAGGGCAAAGGCTGCAAGGGAGTTGTATACATTATGCTCTCCCGGGATGGAGAGTTGTATTTCTGCTATTTTTTCACCATTATACAGGGCTGTGTAATGACCCTGACCCTTTTCATTATAGCTAATGTCAGCTGCCTGCCACTGGGCATTAATGCCCTTTCCGTAGGTGATAACCTCACCTGTGTAGCCATCAAGAACTTTATCAAGGTCCTTTATATCACTGTTAATAACAAGGAAGCCATCCTTTGCTATCCTTTTTACAAATTTGTTGTAGGAGCTGTACATCTGCTCCATTGTTTTAAAGTAATCGGTATGATCCCTGTCTATATTAAGTATAACTGCACTGTAGGGATTGAATTTAAGAAAACTGTCCCTGTATTCACAGGTTTCAAGCACAATATAGTCATTGCCTCCCACACGGTAGTTGCCTCCTATTGAGGGAAGCATACCGCCTATTGATACTGTAGGATCAAGACCTGCTGCCATAAATATCTCACTTACCATTGAGGAAGTGGTGGTTTTGCCATGGGTGCCTGCTACAGATACAGGGTATTTGTATTTAAGCATTATCATACCCACCAGTTCTGCCCTGTCTATTACATCTATACCCATGGAACGGGCTGCCACCAGCTCAGGGTTATCCTCCTGTACCGCCGCCGTATATACCACAAGGTCAGTGTCAGGAGCTATATTTTCTGCCCTCTGTCCTATTTCTACCCTTATGCCAAGGTTTTTAAGGCTGTCTGTAACAGCTGAGCTTACGCCGTCAGAGCCGGATACCCTGTATCCTTTGCTTAAGAGTATTTCCGCAAGGGAGGACATACTTATTCCTCCAATGCCTATAAAGTGTATTTTTTTATAATCGGATAAATTTTTTTCCATATATCTCACCTTTATTCAGCTTATTTATTATAATTATACCCTATTTAACTTAAAACTCAAGGTGTCTTTTCACCAATCCAGTTAATAGGTTCAATTTTATTGGATACAAGGTATTCATTGCATTTTTTAAAGTGACCGCAGCCGAAAAAACCCCTGTATGCGGAAAGGGGGCTTGGATGGGGAGCAGTCAGTACAAGATGCAGGGGATTGTCTATAAGCTCTGCCTTTTTCTGGGCAGGTCCTCCCCAAAGCATATATACCACAGGTCTGTCAAGGCTGTTTACCGCCTTAAGCACACTGTCTGTAAATTCCTCCCAGCCTCTGCCCTTATGGGAGTTTGCACTATGCTCCCTTACTGTCATTACAGTGTTAAGCATAAGTACACCCTCCTTTCCCCAGTCCTCCAGAAATCCGTTGGGTCTGTTACAGCTGCCGTATTCCTCCGCAAGCTCTTTGTATATGTTTTTAAGGGATGGGGGAAGTTTTGTCTGCCGGGGAAGTACAGAAAAACAAAGACCGTGTGCCTGGTCTGGCTCGTGGTATGGATCCTGTCCCAGTATTACCGCTTTTACCTCCTTAAGGGGTGTAAGCTCAAGTGCCCGGAATATGTTTTCCTTTGGAGGATAGCATACCCCATTATTATATTCACTGTCTACAAATTCCATAAGCTCCCTGAAGTATGGCTTTTGCTCCTCCTTGGTAAAAAGCTCATGCCAGCCTTTGATGTTCATGGTATGCCTCCCTGCAAATTGTGTAAAATATTTTTTATTCTTGAGATAAATTATATACTATATTACTTATACAGACAATATATCAATCCATATTTTCAAGAAAATATTCAAGTCCTTTGTCACTAAGGGTAATTGATATTTTCAGCAAATCCCGTCTTGTAAAGGTTATGTATTCCTCAATTTCCTTTAAAACCATATTAAAGTTGTGTATTTCTCCCGACGGTGGAGTATTAATAGTATATTCCGTGCCGTTATTATAGGCATTGAATACTGCTTTAAGCAGTTCATCAGCCTGACTGCTCATTTCATCCCTTCCTTTTCATTGTCCTTATTAATCCCTTATCTCCTTTACTTACCCTTGTGGATTCACATATTTTCTGAAGGGTTTTATTATATGTAAAGGTGTCAAGATTGCATACTTTAAGATAGTATAGGGTCTTACTGCGGTATTTTACAAAGCACTCGGAAAGACACCAGGCAAGGGCCATCTTTACATAATAGCCTTGATGTTTTTCATGGTCACATACTGCTATTACCTTATCTATATATTCATCATTTATATAATACTTCATAAGTGTAACAATGCCGAAACGCACTTCAAATTCCCGTCCCGACTTTATCCACATATATATAAGCCCCATAAGTTCCTGTCTGTATTTACCTGCATCTTTAATATCTCCGCTTACCATGTCACATACAGCCCAGTTATTTATTGTAGGTACAAATTGCCTTAAATACTCAGCCCTTTGGGCAAAACTGCACTTTGCCCCTGCTATTACCATGCCCCTAAGGAGGGTAATTTCATATATATTATTTTCCTCGTATTCCGAAAGGAAACTCTGCC
Organism: uncultured Eubacteriales bacterium; assembly: GCA_949293325.1. Lineage (GTDB taxonomy): Bacteria > Bacillota > Clostridia > Lachnospirales > CAG-274 > CALWRD01. The sequence goes on from CASFCZ010000043.1 coordinate 55,594, forward strand.
AGTCACCCTTTATTATATTCTTTGCAATAGAGCGGAGTATGGGAGTGCGTACACCTATAATCTCTATTTCTTCATTAGCCAGCAGCCTTTTATGAAAGATTCTGTAATTTTCATCTGCCTTTGAATAAAGTTCCGTTAATAAATTTTCGTACATAAAAAACCCCCACAAAAAAATTATCTGTATAAAATCACCATAAACTTAACAAAATGTTAGTAATGAAAAAAGGCTTATGCTCCGTATTTTATTTAATTATACAGCGGCAAAAGGACCATTGTCAACGGAGGAGTCGGCACAAGGAGGAATAAAAATGAAACTCTCATTCAGGTGGTATGGAGAGGATGATAAGGTTACCCTTGAAAATATAAGGCAGATACCCAATATATATTCGGTGGTGACGGCGGTATATGACGTACCTGTGGGACAGGTATGGAGCAGGGAGAGTATAGCCCGTCTTAAAAAGCTCACAGAGAGTAATGGTCTTGCATTTGAGGTAATAGAAAGCATTCCCGTCCATGAGGATATTAAGCTGGGTAAGCCAACAAGGGACAAGTATATTGAAAATTACTGTGAAAATATACGGCGTGTGGCTGAGGCAGGAGTCAGGTGTATATGCTATAACTTTATGCCTGTCTTTGACTGGACAAGAACCCAGCTTGATCACAAACTTCCTGACGGTTCTACCACCCTTGTTTACTACAGGGAGCAGGTGAAAAAGGTGGATCCTGTTGAGGGGGATCTGACACTTCCGGGCTGGGACGCAAGCTACACAAGGGACGAGTTAAGGAATGTTGTGGCAGAGTACAAACAGATGACAGAGGAGGAGCTCTGGGCTAATCTGAAATACTTTCTGGAGAGGATAATACCCGTTGCGGCGGAATGTAATGTAAATATGGCTATACATGAAGATGACCCCTGCTGGAGTATATTTGGTCTGCCAAGAATAATAACAGATGAAAAAAATCTGGACAGGTTTCTTTCACTGGTGGATGACAGTCACAACGGCATTACCCTTTGTACAGGTTCCCTTGGCTGTTCCTGTAAAAATGATGTGGTACACATGGCTGAAAAATATGCAAAAATGGGCAGAATACATTTTGTTCACATGCGTAATGTTAAAATTCTGGACAATAACCGGGGCTTTGAGGAAAGGGCACATTATTCCCCCTGCGGTTCCCTTGATATGTATGCCATAGCAAAGGCACTTTATGACAATGGCTTTGAGGGATATATCAGACCTGACCATGGCAGAATGATATGGGGAGAAACAGGCCGTTCCGGTTACGGATTATATGACCGTGCTTTGGGAGCGGCTTATATCAACGGACTCTGGGAGGCAATTTCCAAATCGAAATAAATGGAGGTATTAATATGATTTTTGGTACGGATTTATTAGATAAGGTGGCAGTTGTAACAGGTGCAGGAGGTGTTATCTGCGGTATGTATGCCCTTACACTGGCAAGGGCAGGTGCAAAGGTGGCTTTGCTTGACAGAAACCTTGAGTCAGCAGAAAAAATAGCGGATAACATCTGTAAAGAGGGAGGTATTGCCAAGGCATATCAGGTGGATGTACTGGACAGAAACAGTCTTAATACTGCCCATGAACAGATACTTAAGGATTTGGGAAAATGCAGTATCCTTATTAACGGTGCAGGGGGTAACAATCCAAAGGCTAATACCGACAAGGAGTACTATGAGTCAGGGGATATTGACAGCGATGCAGTGACATTTTTTGACCTTGACCAGAAGGGTGTTGAGTTTGTCTTTAACCTTAACTTTATAGGTACTCTCCTGCCTACCCAGGTCTTTGCACAGGATATGTTGGACAGTGAGGGCTGTAATATCGTCAATATATCATCAATGAATGCCTATACTCCCCTTACAAAAATCCCTGCCTACAGCGGTGCAAAGGCGGCGGTAAGCAACTTTACCCAATGGCTTGCTGTGCATTTTTCAAAGACAGGCATAAGGGTTAATGCCCTTGCACCGGGCTTTTTTGTAACCAAGCAAAACAAGGAGCTTCTTTTTAATAAGGACGGTTCTCCTACTCCACGTACAAAGAAAATTCTGGCGGCTACTCCAATGGGTCGCTTCGGTGAGGCGGAGGAGCTTAACGGTGCTCTTTTGTTTTTGCTTAACAATGAGGCATCAGGCTTTATTACAGGGGCGGTAATACCTATTGACGGTGGATTTTCCGCCTATTCCGGTGTATAGGAGGCGGTGAGATGAAGGCAGTAAAATTAATTATTCCCCTTATGCTTATTGTCCTTGTTACCGGCTGCAACGGTAATGATAAGCGGATAATAAGGATAGGTCACAACCAGTCCACAGAGCACCCCATACATCTGGGGCTGGTTGCCTTTGAGGAATATATTGAGGAGAATCTTGGGGACAAGTATGAAGTGGAGGTATATCCCAGTGAGCTTTTAGGCTCTCAGACTGATATGGTACAGCTTACCCAGACAGGTGCCATTGATTTTTGTGTAGCAAGTAATGCAATACTTGAAACCTTCAGTAAAAATTATGAGATATTTAACCTGCCATATCTTTTTGCAAGTCAGGAGGCATACCATGCCGTAATGGACGATAAGACAATAACCGATAAGCTTTTTAAATCAACTGAAAAGGCAGGCTTTGAGGCTGTTACCTGGCTTGATGCAGGTACAAGAAATTTTTATACAGTAAAGACACCAATAGAAAGTCCCGCTGATCTTAAGGGTCTTAAAATAAGGGTTCAGCAGTCACCTACCAATGTGGAAATGATGCGGCTTTTAGGTGGTTCTGCAACTCCTATGGGCTTTGGTGATGTGTACACTGCTCTCCAGTCTAATATTATTGACGGGGCGGAAAACAACGAGCTTGCCCTTACAAATAACGGTCATGGTGATGTATGTAAGTATTATTCCTATGATATGCACCAGATGGTGCCTGATATATTAATAGGCAATTACACCTTTCTTCAGGAGCTTACCCCTGAGGAAAGGGAGATATTCGACAGGGGCTTTGAAATAGTCAACTCTGTGGAAAGGCAGGAATGGGTCAGTGCCGTTGAGGCTGCCAAGGATAAGGCGGCAAATGTTCAGGGTGTGGAGTTTCTTTATCCCGATCAGGAGCCCTTTGTGGAGGCCTGTATGCCCCTCCATGAATCGGTACTGAAAAACAATCCCGATATTCAGCCTATATATGATGCAATACAGCAGTATAACGATATGTATTCTAAGGAGGAATAGATTTGGACGGCTTAAGAAGGCTCCTTAATAAAATACTTGCCTTTCTGGCAAGTGCCACCTTCCTTGCCATGGTGGTTCTGACGGTATGGCAGGTATTTACACGGTATATATTGAAAAACCCCTCATCCTGGACAGAGGAGCTGGTATCCTATCTTTTTGCATGGATGGCTCTCCTTGGTGCCTCGGTGGTAACGGGAGAAAGGGGTCACATGAATATACCTGTCCTTGTGGACAGGCTTGGAGAAAAGGGACAAAGAGCCCTTTACATTCTGGCAGAGGTAATAGCCTTTCTCTTTTCTGCCTATATTCTTTTATACGGAGGCATTAAAATAACCTCCCTTGCCATGGGACAGCTTACCTCATCCCTTGGTGTACCCATTGGTATATTTTATACCGTTCTTCCCCTGTGCGGTATATTAAATATGATATACACCGCCCTTAATATAGGGGATATATTAAAAAATAAGGAGGTGGACTAGGTGGCTCTGCAATCTCTGTTAATAATTATATGTATTTTGCTGCTGCTCCTTGCCCTTGGTGTACCTATTGCCTATTCCATAGGTATATCCGCCCTTGTTGCCATATTACAGACAATTGACCTTGATATATCCGTGGTAACGGCGGCTCAGCGTACCTTTGTGGGTATGAGCAGTTTCAGCCTTACTGCAATTCCATTTTTTATACTGGCAGGTAATTTGATGAATCAGGGTGGTATTGCAAAGCGTCTGGTGGACTTTGTTAATGCCATTCTGGGCAGACTTCCCGGTTCATTATTGGTAACAAATGTGGGAGCAAATGCCCTTTTCGGTGCTATTTCCGGTTCTGCCTCTGCTACTGCGGCTGCTGTGGGAAATATGGTGTCAGAGGGTGAGGAGGAACTTGGATATGACAGGGGACTGTGTGCTGCGGCAAATGCTGCCTCTGCACCCTCAGGTCTTTTAATACCCCCTTCAAATGCCCTTATTACCTATTCCCTTGTATCGGGAGGTACCTCCGTTGCGGCATTGTTTATAGCAGGTTATATCCCCGGTATTATCTGGGCTGTATGCTGTATGATAGTGGCGGTAATAATAGCCAAAAAAAAGGGCTATGTGGGGGCAAAGGGTAATTTCAGCTTTAAAACCCTTGGTATTGCAACCCTCAGGGCTATACCTGCCCTTTCCCTTATACTTGTGGTAATAGGTGGTATAGTTCTTGGTGTTTTTACTGCCACGGAGGGTTCTGCAATAGCTGTTGCCTATGCTCTGATTCTTTCACTTATTTACCGTAACCTGACATGGGAGTCCTTTGTGGGTATATTGGTGGACAGTGCCAAAATAAGCGGTATGATAGTTTTCCTTATCGGTGTGTCAAATATCCTCAGCTGGGTTATGGCCTTTACACAGATACCCCAGGCAATAGCCGCAGGTCTTTTGGGCATCACAAGCAATAAGTATGTGCTGTTGCTTATTATGAACCTTATACTCCTTATTGCAGGTACATTTATGGATGTTACCCCTGCAATACTGATTTTTACCCCCCTTTTCCTGCCTATTGCCCAAAGCTTTGGTATGAGTCCCGTTCACTTCGGTCTTATGCTTACCTATAATCTTTGTATAGGCAATATTACCCCACCTGTAGGCAATACCCTTTTTGTTGCAATTAAGGTGGGACGCACCTCCCTTGCAAAGGTTATGCCATATATGCTTATGTTTTATGCCGCCATACTTTTCGGACTTTTGCTGGTAACCTATATTCCTGCCGTAAGTCTTGCACTGCCCCAGGGAGCAGGTCTTTTAAAGTAAATTAAAATGCCGACCTGATTAAGGCCGGCACTTTTTTACCTTTCGCAAGGCATTAAATAACTGTTATTAAGGGTCTTTTGCATTACCTGTGAAGCATCCTCTGCGGTAATGGAGTTATCCAGATTTACATCAAGTATTGAAACAGGATTTCCTCTGTTTTCCTCTATTTTTGTTTCATAGCTTGCGTCCAGTACCTTTTGCATTATTTCGGAGGCATCGGAGGCGGTTACTATATTGTCACAGTTTGCATCACCGTAGGGATATACAGGTGAGCCTATATAAATGGTTTCATAACCTACTTTCTTAGCGTACATCTCAATAAATGAGCCTCTTCTTACATAGAAGACAGGATTTGAGCCGCCGTAACACAATTCCATACCTATTGATGCAGGGTTTCCCAAAAAGGTAACCTTTTCAAGGTTAGGACAATTTATAAATGCAAAGTCCTTTATTTCATTTATGCTTTCCGGTACGGTAATTTCTCTGAGGCTTTCTATACCGTTAAGGGCATTGCGGGGAATAACATCATTCCAGTCAAACTCTATATTATAGCCGCCGCCTATTGGACCTGCTGTTTTAAGCTCACTGCAGCCTGCAAAGGAGGTATTTGAATAAAGATACCAAGGTATGTCATAGTACAGTACAACAGGCATATTAATCTTTGAAAGGGAACTGCAGTCCATAAAGGCATAATCCTTTATGCTGTCAACCCTGTCGTGTAAAACAACGGAGGTAAGCCTTGTACAGCCTGCAAAGGCATACTCACCTATTTCGGTTGTATATTCGGGAACAACAAATTCGCCTGAAACCATATTAAAGCATGCTGCAATGGCAGTTAAATCCTTTGTATATATAACTCCGTCAACTAAAGCATATACCGTATTATCCTCTGACATACTTATATCTGTCAGGTTATCACAGCCCATTAATACAGTAACGTTTAATCTTGATACATTTGCGGATATATTAATGGAGGTAATACCTGTACAGCCGCTAAGGGCATAATCCCCCAGATATGTAACGGAGTCAGGTATTGCAAGGGAGGTAAGGGAGATACAATCCCTGAACACATCTATACTAAGCCTTGTAATGCCCTCAGGCAGGGTTATTTCCTTAAGGGAGGTACAACCCCTGAATGCACCTATGTCTATTGTAGATACACTTGCAGGTATATTAATGCTTTCAAGGGCAGTACAGTTATTAAAGGCATAACCGCCTATGGTAGTCAAACCCTCAGGAAGGGTAACTGTTTTAACCAGGCTGCAGTCCTTAAAGGCTTCACCTGCTATGGTTGTTATCTTAATGCCATTTATCTCATAGGGGATAGCGGCACTTGTAACTGTGTCATCACAAAGGGTTATTACACCGTCCTCATTGTAATATATATTTCCTCCTTCCACAGGGTATGGGATAACAGCCTTTGACGGATCATAGTTGAGATAGTGAATGGTTACCCAATCCCATATATTGGTAAAAGACTCCAGAATTGTTACATTTTCAAACATATCCCGAGTACCAAGGTAGTAAACATCCTTAATATTTAAGCAGCCGTAAAAAGCTTCCTCTTCTATCACCTGTAAAGCAGCCGGAAGAGTTATGGATGACAGGGAGGAACAGCTTGAAAATGCCTTCTCACCTATACATGTAACATTTTCCGGAATAACTATTTCCTTTAAGGAAGTACATTCCTCAAAGGATCCATTTTCAACTGATTTAAGGCTCTTTGGCAGCACAACTTTCTCAAGGGCACTGTCCAATGAAAATGCGTAGCCTGAAATATGTTCTACACTATCGGGTATTGTAATCTCCTTTAAGCCGGTACAACCGTAGAATGCATATTCACCTATGTAAGTAAGGCTGTCAGGCAGATTTATTTCAGTAAGTGAGCTGCATTCTCTGAAACAGCCATTGGGCAGGGTAGTTATGCTTTCGGGAATGGTAACGTCTGTTATGCTGCAGCCTTTGAAAGCATTGGAGCCTAACTGTGTTACATTTTCCGGTATATTTATTTTACTTAGCTGACAGTTGTAAAAGGCAAATCTTTCCACTGTGGTTATATTATCGGGTATGGTGTATTCCCCTGTAAGGGCAGGGGGGTACTTTATAATGGTACTGCCGTCCTTTGAAAAGAGTATTCCATCTTTGGAGGAATAAATGGTGTTATTTTCCGATACACCTATATATTCAAGGGAGGTACAGGTTCCCAGCATAATTGGGTTTATTTCCGTTATTTGAGATGGTATATCAAACCTTTTTAAGGAGGTACAATCTTCAAATGCAAATTCTCCGAACTCCTTTAATGTTTCAGGCAGTGTAATACTGCTTAAGGATGAACAGTTAAAAAATGCCATATCACCTATTGATGTTAAACCCATGGGTAAATTTATATCTGTCAGTGCCGTACAGCCCCTGAAGGCTAAACGGTCTATTTCTGTTATACTTTCAGGCAGCTCTATATTTGTCAGGGATGTACAGCCCTCAAACATACTTCCGGGTATATAAGTCATACCGTAGGGCAACTTTACATTCTTCAGAGAAGTACAGGATAAGAATATGTGGGTACCTAATTCATCTATGCTATCGGGTATTTCTATATCTGTTAATGAAGTACATTCATTAAATGCCATGTAGCCTATACTTGTTACAGAGTCGGGAATGGTTATTTCCTTAAGGGAGGTACAGCCTCTGAATGTATGATCATTTATGTTTGTCACGCTATTTGGAATATTTATTTTCTCCAGGCTTTTACAGTCAATAAAAGCTCCCCATCCTATGAAATCAACACTTTCCGGTATATTGATGCTTTTCAGCGACTCACAGTTATAAAAAGCATCGGATCCTATTGATGTAATGCCCTCAGGAAGGGTTATGCTTTCAAGTTTGCTGCAGTTTCTAAAGGCAGTGTCAGAGATCCTCGTTACTACACATCCGTCCACCAGAGGGGGTATTTCAAGATTGGTTATGTTTTCATCACAGCCTGTTATTTCTCCGTTAAGATTATAATAGATATTGCCCCCCTCAACGGGATATATTCCGTC
>CASFCZ010000044.1 GCA_949293325.1 uncultured Eubacteriales bacterium
CCCAGGGTAATGCAAGCTCTGATGCGGCAATAACCTACCTTTATTTTTCCCTTAAGGGCAAAGATAAGGAGGCAAAAATGTACCTTGATATGTTTTGCCATAAGAGCGATACTGCAAGGCAGTATGTGCAAAAGTGGATGCCTATAGTTGCAGCAGCACAGCTTGAAAAGAGTGGTGAGGAGGATAAAAAACTCCTTATGAGCTGGATAGATGTTGTGGATTACGATTGATAAATTAATTACTTCCTTTATTCAAACAATTTTGTCAATAATGGTGCAGGTGTTTTATCCTGCACCATTATTGTTTTTTGATATAATTTTCTAAAAAACTTGTTAATAGGTCATTTTTGTGATATTATCTAATGTAGGTTACTAGGTAATGGTGACAAATAAATATCAGTGGAGTGAAAATTGTGAAATCAAGGATATACAAAACTACAGCTAAAATACTTGCTATGGTAATGACATTATCGGCATTTTCTGTTTCTGCTTATGCTAAGCCAATGGGTAAAACCAACATCAGCGTGGGAAAGAACAGCGGGTATGAGTTTAATACCATTCAGGAGGCAGTTGACTCAATTAATTTTACACCAACGGAAAAAAATCCCGTTAATATATATATAAACGAAGGTATATATGAGGAATGTGTAACCGTTGACAAGCCCTATGTAAACATAATAGGAAGTGGAGATGCAGAAGATACCGTAATTACCTATGATAAAGCCAACGGTCATGTGGACGAGAGCAAAAATACAGGTACAGAAGACTCTGCCACCTTTACCATTTCCCCTGATGCAGTGGGCTTTTCTGCTGAAAATATAACATTTGAAAACAGTTACAATTTAACTGATCCGGAGCGTAAACAAACCCAGGCAGTAGCCCTTGTAAGTCTTGCGGACAAGGTAACCTTTGAGGATTGTCGTTTCATCGGCAGACAGGACACCCTTTATCTTAAGGGAGCGTCAAAGGGACAGGATGTTTACGGAAGTGCAAATAATGCAAGAGTATACCTTGATAACTGCTATATTGAAGGTACAGTTGACTTCATTTTCGGTGATGCTACCGCTTACTTTAATAATTGCAGGCTTTTTATGGCATACTATGAAAATGGCGGTCACTTTACTGCTCCAAATACAACCCTGTTTAATATAGGTTATGTATTTAATTCTTGTAAATTAAGTGTTGACAAACAGTATACCGAGGCAAATGCCTCCAAAATAGACCTGGGCAGACCATGGCAGGCAGATTCAGATTATCCTAACTATGGTTCCCAGTCAGTATATATCAACTGTGTTCTTCCTGATATTTTAAACCCTGAGGGTTTTACTCTTTGGGATGATAATACAGTTGAAAATAAAATAAGGTTTATGGAATACGGCAGCAGGAAAGCTTCTGGTGAACTTGCAGATACATCTCAGAGGGCTGATTTTGTTAAGCTGCTTACAAGGGCTCAGGCTGAAAAATATAATGTATTCAATGTTCTCAGCGGAAATGATGGCTGGAATCCCGCAGGTGTATCATATGTAAGACATACTTCAGCTGATATTACCCTTGATAGCTATACAATTCAGCTTCCTGTAGGGGAAAGTGCTGAGCTTAAGGCAACAGTCCTTCCTGCAGGTTCAATAGATGATAACGTTACATTTACAACAGACAGTGAGTGTATCAGCCTTGATGGCAATAAAATTACTGCATTGAAAAAAGGAAATGCTACTGTATATGTATCCCTTGATAATGACATTGGTACCTATGCGGTTGTAACCGTAACCGATGCAAAAACGGAAATTCCACAGATTGCCTCCATCAGTGTAAATCACAAGGATACCGTATCTGTAGGCGATAAGCTTACTGCTGATTATAATTTCTTACTTAACAGCGATAACAAGACTGATAAGTCCGTTATAAGCTGGTATGCACTTAAGGATGGCAATACCCTTCTTTTAAAGCGTGGAATCGGTGACTACTATAAAACTTATACTGTGCAGAATGCAGATGTAGGATCACAGATATTTGTAGGTCTTATGCCGGGAAGTACTACTACATACGGTAAAGTAGGCAAGGAGGTATTAAGCGGCAAAACTCCCGCTGTATCAGAGTCATCTGACAGTACAGTAAATTATCTCAGAGATGGTTTTGATAAGGGAACAGAGAATTTTAAAACATCAGGAGAATGGGAAGTAATTACAGATTATGGCAACAGTTTTATTACTCCTGTAAGTGAAACTGCTGAACTTGAATATACAACTGCAACTGACCTGAATGATGCCAGATACGAATTCAAACTCAGATGCAATCCTGAAAATACAGGCCTGAGCAGCAGTGATTTTCTTAATTTTTATATTAATAGCAGCGATGACAGCTATTACAGATTAGAGGTAAGGAGAGGCGGAAATACCAAGAGCCTTAAGCTTAATCTTTATAAGTATACAGATGGTGAGGAAACAGCCCTGTATACGGATGAAGACAAGCTTAAAAATGCAGTTATGCAAAACAGCGGACAGGATAATCCATATATGTACCTTACCTTTGCAAAAAGCGGTAATGAAATTACCCTCAGCTTCCGACTTGAGGGTAGTGATGTTATGCTCCTTAATAAAACTATATCCGACAATACTCCTTTAACAGGAGGCAGTCTTAAGGTGGATTTTGCAGGTAAGAGTGCAATATGGCTTATAGATATGATTACAGTTGATCAGCTTGTAAAAGTTGATGACAGCGATGTAATAAAAATATATCTTGCAGGTGATTCCACAGTTAAATATTACGGAGATGACAATTCCATAGGTGGCTGGGGTGAATATCTTGTAAACTACTTTGATGACGGAGTTAAAATAATAAATAAGGCAGAGGCAGGCAGAAGCACCCGTTCTTATATTAATCAGGGCAGACTTGACGATATAGTATCTCAACTTAATGAGGGTGACTATGTATTTATACAGTTCGGTCACAATGACAACAGAACAGATGAAAATGCCAGGGTTGAGCATTCAGTATTACTTGGTACCCCGGACGAAAATGGCATTTATCCAACCATTAAAGCACAGAAGACAGATACTCCACAGAGAATAATTGATTTTTATGCAAATGATGAATATCCATACGGAGAAAAATTCTATCCATATGAAAGTGGTACTTTCAAATGGTATCTTAAGCAGTATGTGGATAAGGTAAGAGAAAAGGGCGGCATACCTGTGATTATAACTCCTGTTTGCAGGGTTCTCTTTGACTCCGAGGGTAAAATACAGCCTGCCTTTGGGGAAGACAACGGCTATAAGGTGGCTGCGGAACAGGTAGCAGAGGAAACAGGTGTAGTATGTATTGATGCCTATGATATTACCAAGGCACTTTATGAAAGCTATGGTGTATTTACCACACAGGGTCTTCATGATGTTAAGGACGACGGTGAGATGGATCTGACACACTATAACAAGTTTGGTGCCAATATAGTTGCAAGTAAGCTTGCGGCAGCCATCGGAGAGAAACTGCCTCAGCTTAAGTCACACCTTAAGACATCCACAAAGGCTGTAAGTAAGACTGATGATATGAAGACAGCTAATCTTTTTGTTGTAGGTGATACAGGAAAGGGACTTGAGGATTGCGATATATTTGAATCTCATGGCTTCAGTGAATATTTTGAGGATTATTTATCTGATAAGATTACAGTTTGTGATTACAGTTATGCAGGTGCAACTGCAAAGACCTTTGCCAAAACAGGTGAATATAATAAATTCCTTGACAGTATTAATGAGGGAGACTATGTTATGATCTGTTTCGGCAGATATGACAGTACTGACCTTATGGGAGGTTATGCATACAGCGGTGGCAGACTTGAGAATGTTGCAGGATTTAAGGCAACTGTTTATAACACCTACATCAAACCTGTAATCGACAGAAAGGGTATACCTATTATGCTCACTCCTATTAACAGCAGACAGTATGATGCTACAGGTGCAGCTGTGGATACGGTAAAGGGCTATGATGATGATATTAAAGCTCTTGTTACAGATAGCTCACTTTATTTTGCAGACCTGTCTTCCGTTACCTATGAGCTTTACAACACAATGGGACAGGAGGGCAGCAAGGTATTAAATGCCTTTGACTCTGAAAATGGTATTGATAATAAGGCCTTCAGTGAATTTGGTGCAAGACTTGTGGCTACCAAAATTCTTAACCTTATGAAGTATTCCTCCTCAACTCTGAAAAACTATATTTCAGATGCTGCACTTAATGAACAGGATATACTTACAAGGGGTGAATTTACCGAAAAGCTTGCTAAGATAATAGGTATCCAGGATAATGGATATACTATTAATTTCAAGGACGTTGCAATCGGTAAAAGCTATGAAAAATCAATAGGTGCTGCTTATGCCATGGGCATAGTAAAGGGCGACGCACATGGATATTTTTATCCTGAGGCTGTACTTGACGGCGAAACCATGGTATCTATGCTTAAAAAGGCACTTGAATATAAGGATCTGGATGAAAATGTATTAAGTGATGTATATGCACTTGCATCAGGTGCCGTACCAAATGAAGTGGGATTATGGGCACTTGACAGATTATGTGAAGAGGTTAATTAAGGAGAAACCATTATGAAAATGATTTCATGGAATGTTAATGGACTCAGAGCCTGTGTAGGCAAAAATTTCAAGGAGTTCTTTGACGAAATAAATGCAGATATATTTTCTGTACAGGAAACAAAGCTTCAGGAGGGACAGATAGACTTTGCTCCTGAAGGCTATCATTGCTACTGGAACTATGCAGAAAGAAAGGGATATTCAGGGGTAGCTGTTTTTACCAAAAAAGAGCCTCTTGGTGTTACCTATGGTATAGGCATTGAGGAGCATGACAGGGAGGGACGTGTAATTACCCTTGAGTTTGAGGATTATTATTATGTAACCTGTTATACTCCAAATTCCCAGAACGAGCTTGCAAGGCTTGACTACAGAATGACCTGGGAAGATGCCTTCAGGGATTACCTTAAGGGTCTTGACAAAAACAAGCCTGTTATACTTTGTGGAGATCTTAATGTGGCACACAATGAAATAGATCTTAAAAATCCAAAAACAAACCGCAGGAATGCAGGTTTTACCGACGAGGAAAGAGGTAAAATGACGGCCCTTCTGGACAGTGGTTTTATTGATACATTCAGATACTTTTATCCCGATGCAGAGGGAATATACAGCTGGTGGAGCTATCGCTTCAAGGCAAGAGAGAAGAATGTAGGATGGCGTATTGACTATTATATTGTCAGTGAAAGACTAAAGGACAGGCTGATAGATGCAAAGATACACACAGAGATATTAGGCTCAGATCACTGTCCTGTTGAGCTTGAATTGAGGTAAATAATATGTATAAAAAGATAAAGCCGGCAGAGGCAAAGGCACTTATGGATACAGGTAAAGCAATAGTAGTTGATGTGAGGGAACCTGAGGAAATGTCAGAGGGCTATATTGACGGCAGTATTATTGTTCCCTTAAGTAATTTTGAGGTTGAGGCTGATGAAAAACTAAAGGATAAGGATGCTATGTATCTGCTGTATTGCAGAAGTGGACGCCGCAGTGCCATTGCAGCGAAAATGCTTTTGGATAAGGGTTACAGTAATGTTCTGGACTTTGGCGGGATAATTGACTGGCCCTTTGAAACGGTAATGTGAGGTGACATTTGTGGTATACGAAACATTCAGTGCAGAGGAGACCGAGGCTGTAGGAAAAAGCCTTGGAGAACGTGCAAAGCCCGGAGATATTTATTGCCTTAACGGCGATCTGGGCGTTGGTAAAACCGTATTTACAAAGGGATTTGCCAAGGGTCTTGATATAGATGAGCATATCACAAGCCCTACATTTACTATCGTTAATGAATATGAGGGCAGATTAAAATTTTATCATTTTGATGTATACAGGATAGAGGATCAGGACGAGATGTATGAAATAGGCCTTGATGAATACCTCTTTGGCGATGGGGTATGCCTGATAGAATGGGCTGAAATTATCAAAGACCTTTTGCCTGACAATGCGGTACAGATCAATATAACCAAAGACCTTGATAAGGGGTTGGATTACAGAAAAATCGAGGTGTTGATATGAAAATACTTTCAATTGATTCCACAGGACTGGTTGCAAGCTGTGCCCTTGTGAATGAGGATAAGACTATAGCTGAGTTTACAACCAATTATAAAAAGACCCATTCCCAGACCCTTATGCCAATGATAGAGGCAATGTGTAATCTTGTAGAGCTTAACTTAAAGGAAATTGACTATATAGCCTGTGCATCAGGTCCCGGTTCTTTTACAGGTTTAAGGATAGGTGCAGCTACAGCAAAGGGACTTGCCCACGGACTTAACAAAAAGATAATACCTGTACCTACTTTGGATGCACTTGCATATAATATACCTGAGTGCAGCTCCCTTGTTATACCTATTATGGATGCAAGAAGAAATCAGGTATATACTGCACTGTATAAAACATCAGGGGGCTTGGAAAGACTTACCGAATATACCGCCTGTGATATTGAGCAGCTTCTTTCTATGGTTAATGAAAGAGGTGAGTCAGCACTTTTCCTTGGAGATGGTGTACCTGTATTTAAGGATCGTATTATAGCTGCAAACAGCAGTTACATCTTTGCACCTGCCTCCTGTAATATGCAGAGGGCAGCATCTGTAGGTGCTCTTGCCTTTGAAAGACTGGACTGTGCAGTTGATTGCGATAATTTTGAAATAATATATCTGCGTAAATCTCAGGCTGAGCGTGAAAGGGAAGAACGGCTTGGAGGTAATGTATGATTGAAGTTGTTGAAATGACAAGGGAACACCTTGACGAAGTTATGGATATAGAGCTTGAATGTTTTCCTATTCCATGGTCAAGGAAGTCCATGGAGGATGAACTTGATAGGAAGATAGCCTATTATTATGTTGGACTTGTAGATGGCAAGGTTGCAGGCTACGGAGGGCTGTGGCACGTTGTAACTGAAGGACATATAACAAATATTGCCGTCAGCAGCAAGTACAGACGTATGGGAGTGGGGGATGCCATAGTCAGTAAAATAATGGAGCTTGCAGAGGAAAAGGATATGCTCGGTGTTACCCTTGAGGTAAGAGTAAGTAATGAGGCAGCAATTTCCCTTTATAAAAAACATGGATTCAAGATGGAAGGACTCCGTAAGGAGTATTATGAGGATAATAAAGAAGATGCTTACATAATGTGGAAGTATCTTATTCCCGTGGAAAATATTACATAAAAAGAAGGTGTCAGGTTGATAAGGGAACTAAAGTATACCCAGCTGAAAAGTAATTGTGAATTTGAAAATAATCTTTGTGATATTGAAAAGATAGATATAAATGAAATAATAGGACAGAATGAGGGAGCAGAAGCTCTTAAATTTGGTCTTAATGTAAAGGCAAAGGGTTATAATATATACCTTTCCGGACTTCCCGGCAGTGGTAAGACTACCTTTGCCCGTCGTTTTGCGGAGCTTGTGTCAAAGGATGAGCAAACACCTCCTGATTTGTGCTATGTGTATAACTTTGAATCCCCTAACGAGCCTAAGCTCCTTAAATTCAAGGCAGGTAAGGGAAAAGAGTTCAGGTCAGACATGGAGGAGCTTATTGCCATACTGAGACAGGAAATAACAGAAGCCTTTTCCTCTGCAGAGTATGAAGAGGAAAAGGAAAGGATAAACAAGCGTTTTCAGGATGAAAAGGATGAAATTATAGAAAAGCTTCAGGCCCATGCACGGGAAAAAAACTTCGGTGTCAGGATGGGCAATGGCGGCGTATACTTTATGCCAATTATTGACGGAAAGACTATTTCCGAGGAGGAATTTGAGGAGCTTGATGAGGAAACAAAGCAGAAAATAACCGAGGGTTCTGAGGAAATACAAGAGGCTGCCGCAGGCAGTATGAAAAAGCTGAAGGAAATAGATAAACAGATAAAAAACGAAATTTCCAAGTCAGATTATAATATAGGCCTGTTGACAGTAGGCTATTATCTTATGTCAATACAGGAAAAGTACAGTGACAGTGAAGATGTAAGCAAGTATCTGGCTGACGTTAAAGAGGATATCCTTGAGAATATGGGAGATTTTATCAGTGATGGTGATTCCGCTGAAGAAGATGCCCTTTCTTCTATGATGCCATGGCTTCAACATGGCGTAACCGACGAGGATCTTACAAAGTATAAGGTTAATTTAATTGTAGATAACTCCGAGCTAACAGGTGCACCTGTTATTGTAAACCACGCTCCAAGCTATTCTTCACTTATAGGTGAAATAGAGTACGACAGTGAAAACGGCAATTTTTCAACAGATTTTACCAAGATAAAGCCGGGTATTCTCCATAAAGCTAACGGCGGATATCTTATCCTTCAGGCAAGTGATTTGTTAAGTACGGCCTTTGGATGGGAGTGTGTAAAACGTGTACTTAAGACAGGAGAACTTTTTATTGAGCCAATAAGGGAGTATCAGCTGGGAGGTATCACTGTTGCAGGCATTAAGCCCCAGCCAGCCCCAATCAGTCTTAAAGTAATACTTGTAGGCAGCGGCTATTATTATGAGTTGCTAAGAGAATATGATGATGACTTTGGAAAGCTTTTTAAAATATGTGCCATGTTTGACTACGAAATGGATAAGTCAAAGACCAATATATCGGGTATGCTGGCATTTATAAAAGCTTTCAGTGAGGATAATACAACACTGCCCATTACAAGTGATGCAGTCAACTGTATATTTGAACATTCTACACGTTTAGCCGAAAGTCAGGATAAACTTACCACCAGATTTTCACTTATAAATGATATTCTGAGTGAGGCAGATGCCTGGGCAAGACTGGATAATGCGGATAAAATTGACAGCTATTATATTAAAAAGGCTGTTGAAAAAAAGACAGACAGAGTCAGTTTATATCGTAAAAAGTATAATGAGATGATATTAAATGATGAGATCATGATATCTACTCAGGGTAGTGCCGTTGGACAGATCAATGGCCTTTGTGTTATGGAAACTGGGGATATTACCTTTGGTATGCCTACCAGAATAACTGCAAGCGCCTACATGGGTAAAGCGGGAATAGTTAATATTGAAAAAGAAGCTGAAATGAGCGGTGCTATCCATAGTAAGGGTGTACAGGTTATTTCAGGTTATCTGGGCAGAAAGTATGCACAGGATTTTCCCCTTAGCATGAGTTGTCGTATATGCTTTGAACAGAATTATAACGGTGTAGACGGTGACAGTGCTTCAAGTACGGAGCTTTATGCAATTATTTCAAGCCTTAGCAACATCCCTATCAATCAGGAACTGGCTGTAACAGGAAGCGTCAATCAAATGGGAGATATTCAGCCTATTGGTGGCGTAACCTATAAAATAGAGGGCTTTTTTGAAATATGTAAAAAACGTGGACTTACAGGAAATCAGGGCGTAATTATACCTGTACAAAATGAAAAGGATCTGACCTTAAATGATGAAGTTACAGAAGCAGTAAAGAATGGTATGTTCCATATTTACTCTATATCAAATATAGATGAGGGTATTGAGCTGCTTATGGGTACTAAGGCAGGAAAAATGAATAAAAGTGGTTCCTATCCACGGACTACAGTACATGGTAAGGTATATAATAAGCTTAAAAGCTATTACGAAAAGGGCACTGAAGAATAAAAAGGAAGTGTTGCTTGTATGAGAGAAATAATAGATTTTCATGTTCATCCCTTTTATAATTCAAGTAGAAATGTTTGCTTTTATGATGATACGGTAAACAGCCTTGATGATTTTGTATCTGATCTTAAACGTGCAGGTATTTCAGGTATATGTGGCAGCGTTATTGAAAGAATGGAGGTCAAAAGCTTTGACAAGATAAAAGCTCTTAATGATGAGGCTTTATATATCCGTGATAAGCTTAATGGCTTTTATATCCCGGGTATACATATACATCCTGCCTTTGTTAAAGAAAGTATAGCTGAGCTTGAACGTATGAAAAATGCAGGTGTAAGACTTGTAGGTGAGCTTGTGCCCTATTTTATGGGATGGGAAAACTATTACGATAAGAATATGGCTGAGATATACTCTGTTATCGACGATTTAGGCATGGTTGTAAGCCTCCATACCCAGCAGGAGGATACTATTGAACAGGCTGTAAAGACATATCCCAATATTACCTTTGTAGCTGCCCATCCCGGTGATAAAGCAAGTTTTTTAAGACATATAGAGAGGATAAAAAAGTATCCTAATTATTATCTGGATTTAAGTGGCACAGGTATATTCAGATATGGTCTTATAGGCTATGGTGTCAATAAGGCAGGCAGTGAAAGATTTATTTTCGGCAGTGATTATCCTATATGCAATCCCGGAATGTATGTAAATGCAGTACTCTTTGAAAAGCTTAAGGATGAGGACTATACAAACATCCTGTCAGGTAATGCAAAGCGTATTTTGTCGTTGGAGTGAAGTAAATGATATATACCGTAACCTTAAACCCTTCAATAGATTACTATATGGAAATACCCTCTGTAAAAAGGGGTACAGTCAACAGAAGCAGTGAAGAACATATTTCCTGTGGCGGCAAGGGCATAAATGTATCCCGAATGCTTAATATGTTGAATATGGAAAACACTGCCATAGCTGTTATTGGAGGAAATACCGGTTCTGCATTTATGGAGGAACTTAAAAGAGAAAAAATCAGCATTGTACCTGTAAATATAAGGGACAATACCCGTATAAATATTAAACTTTCTGACGGAACGGAGTTGAATGGTGCAGGTCCAGTTGCAGATAAAACTACCATAAAAGAGATTAAATCTCTTTTGAGAAATTTTAAAAAAGAGGATTTTGTTATCTTTTCAGGCAGTATATGCAGAGGAATTTCTATTGAAGATTACGGTAAACTTATAGAAGACTGTGTTAAAGATAATATCAGGGTTGCAGTTGACGGTACGGGAAAAATATTAAACGGAGTAATTCAAAGAGGTTTATATTTAATAAAACCGAATATAGATGAACTGTCTGAACTGTTTGACAGGACTATTACATCTGGGGAGGATGTAGCAAAATATGCCCTTAAGCTGGTGGATATGGGAGTAGAAAATGTACTTGTTTCACTGGGATCTAAGGGAGCTATTCTTGCATCCAAAGATGGTGTATGTTGCTGTAATGCGCCAGAAGTGAAGGTATACAACTGTGTTTGTGCAGGTGATTGTATGCTTGCAGGTTTTATATCTGCTATTAATGAGGGTGCCGACAGTATATCTGCCCTGGAATGGGCTGTAGCCTGTGGTAGTGCAAGGGTAAGCTGCAAAAATTCATTTCCTTCAAAGGATATGGTCGGAGGTCTTTATAATGATATTCAGAAAATTTGAACCAAGGGACATGGAGCAAATAATAAGTCTGTTTAAAGGCACTGTTCTGAATGTAAATATAAGAGATTATTCTCCACGTCAGGTTAAAGTATGGGCTGACAGAGGCAACAGTTTAATTGAAAGAATTGACATCTTCAAAGAAATGTATACCATTGTTGCTGAGGATAAGGGCATTATAACAGGTTACGGAAACGTAACTGACAAAGGCTATATCGATCATCTTTATGTGCATAAGGATTATCAGAATATGGGCATTGCTACTGAAATATGCAATCTGCTTGAGACATATGCAAAGTCCAAAGGAGTAAAGTGCTTTTCGGTTCATGCCTCAATTACTGCAAAAGGATTTTTCACAAGGATAGGGTACAGATCTGTAAGGAAACAGCAAGTGCCCCTTGATGGGATATTTCTTACTAATTTTGTAATGGAAAAGCTTGTGAATTGACGGCTTACAGATAGGATTTATTTTATAAATAAGTTGAAATAGTCATTGCCCTATGGTATTATTAATTTATAAATTTATTTAACGGAGGATATCGATTATGGAAATACTTGATAAATATATTGACGAACTTCTTGAAAAAAGCACTCCACAGGCACCTGTATGGAACATTGAAAAAATCAGAAGCGGTAAACCATCTACATGGAACTATATTGATGGTTGTATGATAAAAGCTATCCTTGAACTTTATGACATCAAGGGAGATAAAAAATTTCTTGAATTTGCTGATAATTTCATTGATTATTTTGTACATGAAGACGGAAGTATCGAGTCATATAATCCGGAAGACTATAATATTGACAATGTAAATGCAGGAAAGACTCTGTTTGATCTTTACAAGCTTACAGGTAAGGAAAAGTACAGGAAAGCCATTGAAACTATTTATGGACAGGTTAAAAATCAACCCCGTACTGCATCAGGTAACTTCTGGCATAAAAAGATATATCCAAATCAGGTATGGCTTGATGGTCTTTATATGGGACAGCCATTCTATATGCAGTATGAGGTAGAATATGATGACTGCAAAAACTGTATGGACAGTTATAATCAGTTTATAAATGTATACAATAAAATGAGAGATAAGAAAACAGGTCTTTACTTCCATGGCTTTGACGAGTCAAAGGAAATTTTCTGGGCAGACAAGGAAACAGGTTTGTCAAAAAATTTCTGGCTCAGGGCTTTAGGCTGGTATTCAATGGCATTGGTTGATACCATAGATATTATGCCGGACAGCTTTAAGGAACAGAGAGACAAGCTTTCTGAAATATACAAGGAACTTATTGATGCAATGCTTAAGTTCCAGGATGAAAGCGGTATGTGGTATCAAGTAGTAGACCAGGGAGGCAGAGAGGGCAATTACCTTGAAACCAGTGGCAGTGCCATTTTTGCATATTCCATTATGAAAAGTGTGCGCATAGGTATTCTTGACGAAAGCTATTTTGCTTATGGTGAAAAGGCATTTAACGGTACATGTGACAGATATCTCTCCCAGAAGGACGGAGAACTTCAGCTTGATGGTATTTGCCTTGTTGCCGGACTTGGACCTGCTAATAACACAAGGAGAGACGGCACCTATGAATACTACATAAGTGAGCCTGTAGTTCAGAATGATGCCAAGGGTGTTGCTCCTTTGATACTTGCATATATCGAGATACTTTATAAAGAGAAATCAAGTAAGTGATTTTAAAAATTCGGAATGGGTGTACTATTCCGAATTTTTATGGGGTGATAATATGTCGACCAAGAAGGTCCTGGCCTGGATATATAAATATACAAAAAAACAGCTTCCATGGATAGCTGCCCTTGCCTTGATAAGCGGTGGAGTTGCTCTTGGATTTATACTGCTGGCCCTAGTTTCAAAAAATATACTGGATATTGCAACAGGTGATATACAGGGAAATATATTTTTATCTGCCATTTTGGTGGTGGCTATAATAGCGATCCAGGCGATACTTAATATAGTATACAGCAATATAATTGTACGGGCTGCAGGAAAAATAGATATTATTCTTAAGCAAAACCTCTTTGAAAAACTGCTTACCAAAAAATATAAAGAAGTAAGCTCCTATCATTCAGGAGAAATATTAAACAGATTTACAAGCGATGTGGATATAGTAGTTGATGGTGTTGTAGGCATACTTCCCGAAGCTCTGGCCCTTGTAACCAAACTGATTGCAGGTCTTGCCGTATTGCTGATGATAGATGCCGGATTTACCCTTTGTGTCTGTATTATCGGCGCAATAGTTTTTGCTGCAAGCAAGATATACAGTAAACATTTTAAATATCTTCATAAGCTTGTTCAGTCTGCTGATGGTGTAGTAAGGGCATTCCTTCAGGAATGTGTGGAAAACCTGGTTGTTATTAAGTCCTTTTCAAACAATAAGGTAACAGAAGACAAGCTGTATTCACGCCAGCAGGAACTTCTTAAATTAAAGATAAAAAGAAATACTATAAGCAATATTGCAAGTACCGGTGTATATGTTCTCTTTACTTCCAGTTATTATGCTGCACTGATATGGGGAGCTTTTCAGATAAGTCTTGGTGCTATCAGTTTTGGTACTCTTACTGCATTTTTACAGATAATTGACCAGATAAAAGCACCTATGAAAAATATCAGTGGACTTATTCCACAGTTTTATTCAATGATAGCATCTGCTGAAAGACTTATGGAACTTGAGAATCTGGATGATGAGAACATAACAGAGCATAATGAGAATGTTGGACAGATATATAATGACATGACTTCACTTTGTATAGAAGGACTTACCTTTGCATACAAGGATGAAAATGTGCTTGAAAAGGCAGACCTTGTTATTAACAAAGGTGATACCGTTGCTATTGCGGGGCCTTCAGGTATAGGTAAAAGTACCATAATGAAGCTTCTTTTAGGCCTTATTGAGCCTGATGAGGGCAGGCTGTATCTTAATACAATAAGGGGTAAAATACCTCTTGACAGCGGTCTAAGGAAAATGTTCGCCTATGTGCCCCAGGGAAATATGATTCTTTCAGGAACCATAAGGGAAAATATAGCCTTTTGCAATACAGATGCCTCTGAGGAGAGTATAATCAGGGCGGCAAAGACTGCTATGATATGGGATTTTGTTAATAGTCTTCCCGATGGTCTGAATACAGTTATCGGAGAAAGGGGCTTAGGTTTAAGTGAAGGTCAGATACAACGTATAGCAGTGGCCCGTGCATTGCTGACAGATGCTCCGATACTTCTATTGGATGAGGCAACTTCCGCATTGGATGAGGCAACGGAAAAGGCACTTCTTGACAATATAAAGGGACTTAAAGCCCATACCTGTATCTTTATTTCCCACAAAAAGCATACCATACTTAACTGCGATACAATTTATTATATAAAAAGAAAAAAGCTTATCAGGTGTAATGCTGATGAGATATTAAATAATTTTGAGTAATAAGGAGGAATTTATATGTTAGAAATAGGAATGAAGGCTCCGGATTTTTCACTTCCGGATCAGAACGGAACTATTCATACACTGGAGGAATTTAGGGGTAAAAGAGTGATTTTATATTTTTATCCAAAGGATAATACACCGGGATGTACAAAGCAGGCATGTGGTTTTGGTGAGCTTTACCCACAGTTTACGGAAAAGGGAGCAGTGGTGATTGGCATTAGTAAGGACAGTGTAAAGTCCCATAAGAATTTTGAAACCAAATATCAATTACCTTTTATTCTTTTATCCGACACTGAACTTGAGATCATTAAGGCCTATGATGTATGGAAAGAAAAGAAAAACTATGGTAAGGTATCCATGGGTGTTGTCCGCACCACATACCTGATCAATGAAGACGGAATAATCGAAAAGGCATTTGACAAGGTAAAGGCAGCAGAAAATCCTCAACAAATGCTTGAACTTATTTAAGAGAGTACTATGAGAATAATTATATCTCCTGCAAAGAAAATGGTGGAGGATGATGGTTTGCCATGGGAGGCTTTACCTGTATATATAAATAAAGCCCAGGAACTAAAGAACTATATTCAAAGTCTTTCTCCTGAGGAGGCTAAAGAACTGTGGCAGTGTAATGATAAAATAGCTGACCTTAACTACCAGAGATTTTCATGTATGTCTTTAGAGAAAAATCTATCCCCTGCAATCCTTTCGTATGACGGTATTCAATATCAGCATATTGCTCCGGGAGTTTTTGATACAGACTCAATGGAATACATACAACAGCATTTGCGTATTCTTTCGGGCTTTTACGGTGTATTAAAACCCTATGACGGTATTACCCCCTACAGGCTGGAAATGCAGTCAAAGGTAAATTTATACGGGTATAAGGACTTATATGACTTTTGGGGAGAAGATATCTACAGAGAAGTAATTAAAAATGATAATGTAATACTGGATCTGGCATCAAAGGAATATTCAAAGTCAGTTAAACCCTATTTAAAGCCGGAAGATAAATATATTACCTGTATTTTCGGAGAATATAAAAATAACAAGGTGATACAAAAGGCAACACTTGCAAAAATGGCAAGGGGAGAGATGGTTCGTTATCTGGCTGAAAGAAACATTCAGAGCCTGGATGAAGTCAAGGACTTTAATATTCTCGGTTTTATGTTTAACAGCGACTTGTCATCCGAAAGTGAATATGTATTTATAAAGGCATAAAAATAGTCCATAGAGCATTAAGATAGTGTTCTATGGACTTATCTGTTTTATTCTACGTAGCCATTTATTGCATAGGATATTTGCATAAGACTGTCTGTAAGGTGTACATTTTCAACAACAACATTATCAGGTACATCAAGATCCACATGGGAAAAGTTCCATATTCCCTTTATACCGTTTTCAACAAGTATAGGAGCCACCTGCTTTGCGTTATCTTTTGGAAGGGCAAGGACACCTATATCTACACGATTATTTTCCAAAAAGCTTTTAAGCTCAGCCACGTCCAGTATCTCTATGCCACTTACCGTAAGACCTATTAATTTGGGATTACGATCAAAGATAGCAATAAAGTTAAAGCCCCTTCTGGCAAAGTTGCTATAGTTTACAAGGGCTTGTCCCAGATTACCGCCTCCTATTATGATAAGATTATAGGTTTTATTAAGTCCCAGTATCTTTTTTATCTCCTCATATAGTAGCTCAACATTATAGCCATAGCCCTGTTGACCAAAGCAGCCAAATTTATTAAGATCCTGTCTTATCTGGGAAGCAGTCACATTCATTCTCTTGCTTAAATCGTTTGAAGATATACGTGTTATACCATTATCAAGGAGATCTCCCAAATATCTGTAATATCGTGGAAGCCTTTTAATAACAGCAACAGAAATCTTTTTGTCGTTATTCATTATGATCACCTAAATTCTTAATCCGTATATTTTAAGTATAATGCTTAATCTTTTTTTTGTCAATCTTTATGCTTTTAAAATCAGTCATTATCTGATAAAATTATTAAGAACGGAGGATAATTAATATGATACTTTCACTTAATAACATTCATAAATCTTTTGGAACAGATATTATATTGGAGAATATATCCCTTACAGCAGAAGCTAACGATAAAATAGGTATAGTTGGAGTAAATGGTGCAGGTAAATCTACTTTGTTAAAAATTATTATAGGAGAGCTTTCATCAGATAACGGCAGTGTGACTATTGCAAACAGTACAAGAATAGGCTATTTTTCACAGAATATAGAAATAGATAGTACAAAGACCATATATGAGGAGTTACTGACAGTATTTGAGCCTATAATAGCTATGGAAAAGGAATTGCGCAGCATTGAGGCACAAATGATTTCAGCAGATGGTGATAAGCTTGAGGAACTTATGAACAGGTATACGGATCTGTCAGCAAGGATAGAGGAAAAAAACGGTTATGAGTACGAAAGCCGTATAAGGGGTGTTATAAAAGGTCTTGGCTTTAATAAGGAGGAAAGTTATCAGCATATCAATGAGCTTTCTGGTGGACAAAAGACCAGAGTTGCACTGGGTAAATTACTGCTTTCTTCACCGGAAATATTACTGCTTGACGAGCCTACAAATCATCTGGATATAGAGTCAATGCAATGGCTTGAAGATTATATACGTTCATATAAAGGATGTGTTCTGATTGTTTCACATGACAGATATTTCCTTGACAAAACTGTAACAAAAATACTGGAAATTGAAAACGGTAAGTCTATGACTTATATAGGAAATTATACCGCTTATGCAGAAAAAAAAGCAGTAAACAGAGAAATTGCTCTGAAACACTATATAAATCAGCAACGTGAAATAAAAAGACAAGAGGAAGTTATACAAAAACTGAAAAGTTATAATAGGGAAAAATCAATTAAAAGGGCAGAAAGCAGAGAAAAAATGCTTGAAAAAATGACTAAGGTTGATGCACCTGAAAACCTTCCTGAAAATATGCGTCTTGAAATAAACCCACAAAAGGAAAGTGGAAATGATGTTCTGATAGTTAACGAGCTGGCTAAATCATTTGATGATAAAAAACTGTTTGAGCATGTAAGCTTCGATATTAGGCGTGGTGAAAAGGTAGCTCTTATAGGGCCTAATGGAATAGGTAAAACCACACTTTTCAGGATAATACTTAATATGACGGATCTGGACAGAGGCGAATGTAAACTCGGTTCAGGAGTAGAGGTAGGTTATTACGATCAGGAACATGGAACACTTAACTCAGATAAATCAATTTTTGACGAAATATCCGATACATATCCCAACCTTAAAAATACACAAATAAGAAATGTACTTGCAGCTTTTGTATTTACAGGTGATGATGTATTCAAAAAAATATCAATGTTAAGTGGTGGTGAAAAGGGTAGGGTCAGCCTTGCAAAGATAATGCTTTCCAACGCAAATTTTCTTATTCTTGACGAGCCTACTAACCATCTGGATCTTGCTTCAAAGGAAATTCTGGAAAAAGCCCTTGCAACATATACCGGAACAGTATTATACATCTCTCACGACAGATATTTTATCAACGCAACAGCCCAAAGGATAATTGAACTGACAGCTGAAGGTGTAAACAATTATTACGGAAACTATGATTTTTATCTTGAAAAAAGGCAACAAAATAAACAAGAAGAAGAACAACAACAAAATAGCATTAATGAAAGTATAGGTAAATTAGATTGGCAAAAACAAAAGGAAGAACAGGCTAATAAGCGTAAAATAGAAAATCGTATCAAAAAAATCGAAGATGAAATTGCTCAGATCGAAGATGAAATTACACAAATAGATTCTGAACTGGAATTACCTGAAATTTATACTGATGCCGAAAAATCCAGGGAACTCTTTGAAAGAAAACAGGAACTACAATCCAGGCTGGATGAAATGTATGAGGAATGGGAAAATATTTCAGACAGCATATCATAAAAGACTGAATATAAAAAGTAAAATTTAATTTTTTAACAACAATACAGGCTCATTTATAAATGACACTTAAATTTTCTAACATCATACAACTAAAATATAACTAAATATGAAAACATCTGCATTGTCTAAAAATTACCAATGAATAATTACTATGCACAATGCAGATGTTACTAAGCAATGTAGTAAAAATTTATTCAACTTTAATTTATTGAAAATAACTTTTAATTATTTTTATGTTTTCTATAAAATTAAAGTAAATGGCAAATCTTAACAAAAAGACAATCCATGATATTATAAATTTCTTAAATCTACAGTTTATTAATTTATTAATAAAATTACTAACATTTCTAAACTATTCGCAAAAGTTGCGTTTTGCGAATAGTTTTTCGAACTGTATTGACCCCGCCCAAAATGGCATAAAATTAGTTTTTTACTACTGTTCAGTGCGTGCCGACTACCTTGATTAGACCTAGACAGATATTTGTACTGTGCCTTTTTTTGACGATTAGGAGCTATGCTAGGTTTATGCAAGTCTGTTCCTTGAGGTCAGCTTATCGCTGACTTGTGTTGTAAGGTTAGTCTTGTGTATAGTTTATGGAGAAATATTTTTGTAATATTTAATTATCTAAGTTCTTGATTTTTCTATATTTTATTTTTATATGAAAAAAAGAGGCTATAAGTAAAAACAAATATTCTTTTACTTATAGCCTCATATACTTTATTAATGTTGATTTATTCTGTAATTGTAACTACACGGTTATCTCCATCCCATTCTACATTACAGTTAAGTGCCTCGGAAACCGCCCTTAAAGGAATCATTGTTCTGCTGCCTATAATTTTAGCGGGTACATCCAATTCAATAATATCTGTGTTATTACGAAGCATATCCTTACTGTCTATTACCAGAGTTATCCTTGTTCCGTCTGCAGCCTCTGCAATTACAGATCGGGTATCGTTATTCCATTTAACATCTGCACCTAATGCCTCAAATATAGCTCTCATAGGTACCAGAGTACGATCATTTTCAATCACAGGCTTCTGGTCAAAGATAACCTGCTGTCCATTAACATATACTTTTATTTCATCACTGTTATCCGATGTTGGTGCCTGGGTAGTTGTTTCTATTACGGCTTCAGTTGTTATCTCTGTTGTTGAGGTTTGTGACGAATTAACATTGTCAGATAAATATGCTTGTTTAATTTTATTTGCAAGTCCCGGTGTATTCATTATCATTTTATATCTGAAATGAATTTCTCCGCCTATTTTAGAAATGCCGGTGTTCATGTTTATCTGTTTTACTATTTCGTTACCATTATACCAGGGACTGGATGAGTCGGTAACACCGTTGGATTTATAATCTGCAAGGCCGATGTAAAGTTTTGCAGGGGCATCTTTCAGGGTATCAGCCCACCAATTTACAAGGGTTGCATAGTCAGCAGCAGCATGACCAACCTCCCAGTATATCTGGGGAGCTATATAATCAACTGTTCCTTCCAAAGCCCATTTTCTTGTATCTGCATAGTTTGAATAATATGCTTCATTACCTGATGTATTGCTGCCAAGTGGATTGTTGCTTTTATTTGCCCATACTCCTGCAGGACTTATACCAAATTGAATATCTTTACCACTTCCATCTATTGCTGACTTTATGCCTTCTACCAGAAGATTAACATTGTTTCTTCGCCAATCTCCCTTATCCGTAAATGAACCCTTAAGCTTCTGGAATGATGTTTCATCATTAAAGTCCGTTCCTGGATAAAAGTAATCATCCATATGTATACCGTCAACATCATAGTTGTTTACTATTTCCATTATTCCATCAATTACAAGCTGCCTTACTTCAGGTAAAGCGGGATCATAATAATAATTACCATCGGTATACTTAATAATATATTCAGGATGTAATGATGCAGGGTTATTTGCAGATAAACTGCTTAATGCATCACCACTTGAAACCTTTGTTGCTCTGTATGGATTGACCCATGCATGGAGCTTCATTCCACGGCTGTGAGCACCTTCTATCCAATATTGAAGCGGATCAAAGTTATCTGCAGGGGCTGTACCCTGAGCGCCTGTAAGATAAGCACTCCATGGATAGATAGATGATTTATAAAGTGCATCAGAGGCAGGACGTACCTGTAAAAATATATTATTAATACCCATATCCCGACAGTTATCCAATATTTCATCTGCTTCAGCCTTAAGTTTGGATGAGTCTGTCGTAGGGCTTGATGGATAATCCAGATTATATACTGTTGATACCCACATTCCCTTCATTCTTTCCTCGGCATTTACCGATAAAAGAATCATCAGGGAACATAGTATAGTTAAAATTATAAAAATACTCTTTTTTACGCTAAAGTGCATTTTTAATCCTCCTTGTCTATTTTTTCAAACCATTTTTTTATTTTATTTTCATACCCATTATCAGATAGAATATAGTATTTTTTCCCAACTAATTCATCAGGCAAATATTGCTGTTTTACATAATTATTAGGAAAATCATGTGCGTATTTATAACCTATACCATGTCCCAGTTCAGCAGATCCCGGATAATGACTGTCCATAAGATGGATAGGTACACCACTTACCCTGACATTAACAACATCGGACATTGCCTTATCAATTGCCATAACAGACGAATTGCTTTTAGGTGCACATGCAACATAAGCCGCCGCTTGTGAAAGATTAATCCTGGCTTCGGGCATACCGATAAAATCAAGGGCCTGGGCAGCCGCAACTGCTACAACAAGGGCTTGGGGATCTGCGTTACCTACGTCTTCTGATGCACATATAACTATTCGGCGAGCTATAAATTTAGGATCCTCCCCTGCATAAAGCATTTTGGCCAAATAATATATGGCAGCATCAGGATCAGAACCACGCATACTCTTTATAAATGCAGAGATGGTGTCATAGTGGTTATCTCCATCCTTTTCGTAATTAATGGCACGCTTTTGTACACATTGTTGAGCCACATCAAGAGTTATATGTATTTTATCATCATCACTTCTCTCTGTGGTTAAAACAGCAAGTTCTATGGCGTTAAGGGCAACACGGGCATCACCGTTTGCAATATCGCTGATAAAAGCAAGAGCCTTATCATCTATACAGGCATTATAGCTTCCCATTCCGTTTTCTTTGTCTGTAAGTGCCCGTCTGATTATTTGAGATATATTATCAGGAGATAAAGGCTTAAGCTCAAATATAATACTTCTTGATACTAAAGCTTTATTGACTTCAAAGTATGGATTTTCCGTTGTTGCGCCTATAAGGATCAGAGTACCATCCTCAACATAAGGCAAAAGTGCATCCTGCTGGCTTTTATTAAACCTGTGAATCTCATCTATAAAAAGAATGGTTTTCCTTCTGTACATTGCAAATACATCCTTAGCTCTGTTTACAGCATCTGTAATATCTTTTTTACCTGCTGTAGTTGCATTTATCTGGACAAATTCGCTTTTTGTAGTGCCTGCAATAATCCTTGCAAGGGTAGTTTTACCTGTACCGGGAGGACCGTAAAAAATGACCGATGATAGCTTATCTGCTATAATTGCTCTATATAAAAGGGTCCCCTTACCCACTATTTTTTCCTGTCCAACAAAGTCCTCAAGGGTCTTTGGTCTTAGTCTTGAGGCAAGGGGACTTTCTTTTTTCAGTGTGTTTTTTTGTTGGTATTCAAATAGATCCACAAAATCACTCCTGCTCAATATCCGTTATAAACATTGCATCTCCAAAGCTGAAAAATCTGTATTTGTTTTCTACGGCACATTTATATGCCCTAAGAACATTTTCTCTGCCTGCAAGTGCACTTACAAGCATAATAAGTGTAGATTCAGGCAGGTGAAAATTTGTAATAAGGTTATCTACTATCTTAAAACGATAACCCGGGTATATAAATATATCTGTCCATCCACTGCCGGCTGAAATATGGCCGTTTTCATCTGCAATAGATTCCAGAGTTCTGGTACTTGTAGTACCTACTGTAATTATTCTTCCACCATTTTTTCTTGTGGAATTAATAAGCTCAGCGTTTTCTTCATCTATAAAGTAATATTCTGAATGCATCTTATGGTCTAAAATATCATCCTCTTTAACAGGTCTGAAGGTACCCAGACCTACATGAAGGGTAAGCCTTGCGATATTAACTCCCTTTTCCTTGATTGCAGACATAAGCTCATTGGTAAAGTGGAGACCTGCTGTAGGAGCTGCCGCAGAACCATCATTTTTTGCATATACTGTCTGATATCTGTTTTTATCTTCTA
This sequence comes from uncultured Eubacteriales bacterium, assembly GCA_949293325.1. Lineage (GTDB taxonomy): Bacteria > Bacillota > Clostridia > Lachnospirales > CAG-274 > CALWRD01. Next base: position 22,961 of record CASFCZ010000044.1, read on the forward strand.
ATTTTTCTGTAATATAGGGTGGCAGAGGCATCTGTCCAAGCTGATCCAGAATTTCTTCAAATATACCGTCGTACTTAAATTCAACAATCCTGTTGCCGTCATTGATAACTTCCTTAACGGTAGCTTCCAGTTGGCCGTCTCCAAAAACAATGGTATGCCCTAGGCGAGCCTTTTTGCCTGGATAAACTATAGTTTCCCAGGTGTTGGCGTCCTTCCTTGTAAGCAGAAGAATTTCAACTCTTGTACCTGTATCTTTACGTACACCTATTAGCCTTGCAGGAAGAACTCTTGTTTCGTTGATAACAAGGCAATCACCCGCTTTAAGCATATCTTTTATGTCATAAAAAAATTTATGCTGTATTTCACCTGTCTTTTTATCAAGAACCATAAGCCTTGAGGATGCCCTGTCCTTTAAAGGTGTCTGGGCAATAAGTTCCTCTGGCAGTTCATAATAAAAATCGCTTTTTTTCATATGGAACGCTCCTTAGTAAACATCTATGCCTGTATAATAATATTTTAAAATTTCATCGTATGTATATCCGAGTTCAGCCATACCTTTAGCACCGTACTGACTCATACCTACACCATGACCATATCCACTGCCTGTGATTGTAACACTGTCCTGTGATTCAGACATGTTATTCTCACCGGATGAAAGAACATACTCACCTTCACTGCCTACAATAACAATGTTGGAATTCTGTACCGGACCGACTATTCCGTTTGCTGCAACAGCCGAAACAACGTTAATATCCACACTGCCTTCATTATCCTGGGCAATAACATATACATTGTTTGACTTTACGGAAGTATTTGAAATTTTAAAGTTTCTGCTGTAAAGACTACCCTCAGCAGAATTTTTAAAGAGATTTCTTATATCTTCCCTTTCAAGGGTTACTGTACCATTTGTACCCTCAATGATCATTGTCTTAACCAGACCGCCTTCCAGAGTTTCTCCGACACTTACGGAAGTAACTGTACCGACATCATATGACGCACTTTTACAAAGCTGAGTTATTTCGTCGTATGTAAAGGTTCTGACCCACTGCTTACCACCTGTTTCGTTTAATTCCTTAACCCCTACAAGATATGGGATATCTGTACCCCATACATCAACAGCACTTTGGGTGTGTCCTCCGCTTGAAGAAAAGTATGTAGCTGTAATAAGACTTCCGTTGTAATAAGCCATAACACCCTTTGTATCATTAACAGCCTGTTTTCCTGCTGCGGATTCACCATTTACACCATTATACTGCTGACAATCAGTACTGTCGCAAAGATCATATTTTCCATGTTTGCCGAGGTTATGCTGAGCATATGTACGGGCTGCAACTGCCTGTGCCTTTATGGCTTCAATAGGCCATGACTGGGGCATTTCAGAGGTAACAACTCCAAGGAGATAATCCTCAACAGGCAGAATATTAACAGCATTTACTGTTGAGGCATTTCTGTATATTTCAATAACGTTTCTGTAGGAGTATCCACCCAAATTAACAATACCGCTGCCTGTGGAAATATGCACGCTGTCACTTCCGTCGGCTATAAAACATGTAATGCCACCGGATGCAAATTTAACTGCATTAGCTCCCAGAGTTATACTTTTAAAGCCAGATACATCATCAAAAGTTTCCTGTTGTGTTGTAACTTCGGTTGATTCTGTATTTTCTGTAACTGTTTCCTGGGTTACATCTTCAGTTGAGCCTGATTTTGTGAAATACAATCCCCAACCGCTGTCCTTAAGAGCAGGTATGGCTTCACCGTTAAACTCGGAAGCAAATCTATTTGCTTCACTATATGTATTAAAAGTCATGCCGGAATCAAAATAACTGCCGCTTACAGCTGCTACAGAATAACTGTAGGCTTCGGAAACACTGTATTTTTTTCCATCACCGATTTGAACGGTAATAAGTGTATCGCTGACTGGAATAGAGCTTACACCGATATAATGACGCTCAAGGCCTATCCTTATATCCCTTGAAGCACCAAATGATACATAGTAATTAAAGCAGGATAATATAACAATTAGGCATAATATGCCTGCAAGAACTTTCTTCAAAAAAAATCACCTCAGGATACAGTATAACATTTTTCTGGACACATTTCCACCTAAAAATCAAAAAGTAACAAAAGCGTAAAATAAAACGGCTTATTTCACATAATTTAGAAAATAAGCCGTTTTATGTCAGTCTAAAAGCATACGGTCATTTTCCATCTTTTCACCGCTTGCTTTTTCAAACATATTAAGCAGATCGGGTACATCAAGTCCCTTCTTTTGCTCAGCATTAATATTAAGAATACAATTACCCTTATTCATCATAATAAGCCTGTTACCAATTCTTAAGGCATCACGCATATTATGTGTTACCATCATAGCAGTGAGCTTGTGTTCCTCTACAATCTTAACGGTAATATCAAGTACCTTGGCAGCTGTCTTTGGATCAAGGGCAGCTGTATGCTCATCAAGAAGAAGAAGCTTAGGCTGATGGAAGGACGCCATAAGAAGGGTAAGTGCCTGCCTTTGACCACCTGAAAGAAATCTTGTCTTATCTTTAAGTCTGTTTTCGAGTCCAAGATCAAGTTCAGCCAGTATTTCCTTGAAGTAACGCCTTTCCTTTTCATTGATACCCCATCTGAGAGTACGTGGCTTAGCGCGCCTGTATGCAATAGCAAGGTTTTCTTCAATAGTCATATTGGTAGCAGTACCCATACGTGGGTCCTGAAATACTCTGCCTATGTACTTAGCCCTCTTATACTCCGGCATTTTTGTAACATCGGTACCGTCTATTTCTATCTTACCGTCGGTAATGATAAAGTTACCTGCAATGGCATTAAGCAGAGTGGATTTACCTGCTCCGTTACCACCTATTATTGTTATAAAATCATTCTCGGCAACATCAAGATCTATGCCGTTTAAAACGTGCTTTTCGTTGATTGTGCCCTGTTCAAATATCTGATGTACTCCTGTCAGCTTAAGCATTGTTGCTGCCTCCCTTCGAGATACTGTTTTTAAGGTTTTTGGCAGCTATATCCCTTATGGCAGGGAAACAAAGTGCAAGTACAAGAAGTATAGCACTTATAAGTTTCATATCGTCTGCTCTTAAACCAAGGGCAAGTACAACTGCAATTATTATCCTGTATAAAACAGAACCCAGGGCAACTGCAATAAGGGAGTGGAGAATATTTCTGTGTCCGAAAACCACTTCACCGATTATTACAGAGGCAAGGCCGATAACTATTGTACCAATACCCATGCTGATATCTGCAAAGCTGTTATACTGGGAAACAAGGGATGCAGAAAGGGCTATAAGACCATTACCAAGCATAACACCTATAATAATTGTTTTGTCTGTATTAACACCCTGGGCACGAATCATATTTTTATTATCACCTGTAGCCCTTATTACATAGCCAAGCTCAGTATTGAAAAACCACCACAGGAAAAGTATAACTATAGCTGTTAATGCAACTCCTGCTATAATGGCTGCTATATCTTTGGATATACCCAGACCCTCAATCATAGTCAGAATAGTAGTCTGCCTTAAAAGGGGAATATTTGACTTGCCCATTACTCTCAGGTTAATGGACCAGAGAGCGGTCATGGTAAGTATACCAGCAAGTAAAGCAGGTATCTTAAGCTTAGTGTGCAGAACACCTGTAATAAGACCTGCTATAAGACCTGCAAAAAGTGCGATAAGTGTTGAGACAAGGGGAGATAAACCACTTGTAACAAGACGACAGGTAACTGCGGCTCCAAGGGTAAAACATCCCTCTGCAGTAAGGTCAGCAATATCAAGTATTCGGTAGGTTATGTACACGCCTATTGCCATCACTGCCCACAGTAATCCCTGTGCAGCAGCATTTAATAACATACTCATTTCTATTAACTCCTTTTAATATTATGCTCATCTCATCTCGTCACACATAGAAAAGTTTTTATAAATAAAAAATGTGAGCGGTATTTCCACTCACAAATAAACAAGGGCAGACAACATTCTGAAAATAACGCTTTTAATTAAAAGCCATTAGTTATCTGCCCTTGAATGTTTACGGTATTTAATACTGCTTAAAAGGTTTTACTGAGCTATTGTATTAACAATCTCAGCCTTTGTAAGTACATCTTCAGGAATGGTAAGACCAATTTCTGTTGCCACATCCTCATTAATTATAAGCTGAGGATTTTCAGTATATCCGATAGGCATTGTAGCAGGATCAGCTCCGTTAAGCAGGATATCTGCTGCCATCTCACCTGTCATTATACCCAGATCTGTATAATTAACTGCCACGGAAGCAAGTCCTCCGTTTTCCACCATACCCTGTTCACCAACGATAACCGGCATACCTGCTGGATTAGTTATGCTTGATACAAGAGGCATAGAAGATGCAAGGGTATTATCTGTAGGGATATATATAGCATCATAATTACCGATAAGAGATGCAGTTACCTGAGCAACATCGTTGGTATTGGTAACGGTTTTTCTCTCAGTTGTTATACCAATCTCTGTTGCGGCTTCTTCAGCCATATCAGCTTGAATAACGGAATTTTGCTCTCCTGAGTTATATAAAATAGCAACTTTTTTTGCATCGGGAAGAAGCTGATGTAAAAGCTCGATCTGGTCTGTAATAGGGGTAAGATCAGATGTACCGGTGATGTTGCCGCCTGGAACATCATTACTGTCACAAAGTCCGGATTCGGCAGGATCTGTTACAGCTGTTACCAGTATAGGAATTTCAGTAGTTTCTGCTGCCATTGACTGGGCTGCGGGAGTTGCTATTGCAAGCACCAGATCCTTGTCATCAGAAACAAATTTCTGAGCAATAGTCTTAAGATTGGACTGGTCGTTCTGAGCGTTTTGTACGTCAATGGTAACATTTTCACCCTCAACAAGACCATTATCAGCCATACCCTGAATAAAGCCTTCCCTGGCTGCATCAAGTGCAGGATGTTCAGTAAGCTGAATAATACCTATATCATAGCTATCACCGCTCTCAGCCTGGACAGTTTCGCCCTCTGTTGATTCACCCTGGGATGAAGTACAACCTGTCATAAGGATGGAACCCATTAATGTCACTGCAAGAACGGAGCATAACATCTTCTTCATAAAAATCCTCCTTTTGTTGCCACATATTTAATTTATGTGAAATATGATTAATATTATTTTAAAATATATCCCTCTTTTTGTCAATAACTTATTAAAACTCTTTTATATTTAGTTGGAAAAAACAAAAAGCTGTCATGAAATGAGAACTTTTCAGCCACAAATAGCTGATGTTCATCTCCATGACAGCAAATTATTTTTATAAAAATGAATTATCTTGCAAGCCAGCCACCGTCAACAGCAATGGTAAATCCGTTTACGTATGCAGATGCAGATGAGCTTAAAAATACCACAGCACCCATCATATCCTCAGGAGTACCCCATCTGCCGGCGGGAATTCTCTCCAATATTTCACCTGAACGTTGCTCGTCGCTTCTGAGTTGCTTGGTATTGTTTGTAGCCATATATCCCGGAGCAATGGCGTTGACATTGATATTATATTTAGCCCACTCATTTGCAAGTGCCCTTGTAAGACCCAGAATAGCAGATTTACTTGCTGTGTAAGCAGGTACACGAATACCACCCTGATATGACAGCATTGAAGCAACATTTACTATCTTACCACCTTCACCCTGCTTTATGTACTGTTTTGCAAATGCCTGGCAAAGGAAAAATACCACATTCTGGTTAGTCATTATTACTTTGTTCCAATCCTCTTCACTGTAATCAATGGCATCTTCTCTTATAATAATACCAGCATTATTTACAAGAATATCAGCCCTGCCAAATTTGTCAACAGTTTCCTTAACTATGCGTTCAACAGGTTCGCTGGAAGATAAATCAGCTATTATCTCCAAAAACTCCCCACCATTAGCCTTAACCAGTTCAGCTGTTTCGGCACAACTGCGCCTTGCTACACCTGCTACCTTTGCACCTGCCTGAGCAAGTGCCACACACATTCCCTGTCCTAATCCGGTATTGGCACCTGTTACTACAGCTACCTTACCATCTAATTTAAATGTATCAAGTATCATGAAAATCCCTCCATTTAATCATTTGCAATTATACTTATCAGTACACCCTCTCTGACACTGACATAAGCATTTTCGGATGTTATAACATTGCTCACAGTCAATGAGGTACCCACCTCAATGTCCCTGTTATCAAGGGAATATTCAAGCCCCTGTGAACAAATACCGCATACTTTTTCAGTGAGAGGAAGTAATGAAATATAACTGCCTTTTTTATTAATAATAGCAAGCCTGTCAGTAACAAGCTCTACTATATTATGCTCATCAATAAGCCTTGCCCTGATACCCCTTTGACTAAGTGGCAGAAGTATCTGAATATTAGCTATGGTATGATCGAGCCTGGTGCCGCTGCCTGCAAGGATAATAATATCATCTGCTCCCAGTTTCTCTGCGGCAAAAATACCAAGTTCAGTATCTGTGCTGTCCTTTTTTACAGGATAGGTAGTTATATCGATACCCATATTTTTAAAATATTCCAGGATTTCAGGCTCAACAGAGTCAAAGTCACCAAGTATAATATCAGGTTTCAGTCCGGCACGGTATACATGGTTTAAACCACTGTCGCAGGCTATAAGCCTGCTATCTGATGTCATATAACGTTTTATAAGAGATATATCATTAAGGCTGCCGCCGCTTACAATAACTGTACGCATAGCTTACCTCTTTTCAAGTATATCCATAAATTTTTCTGTCTGTTCTGAAATATCACCCTTACTGAAAACAGATGAGCCTGCAACCAAAATATCTGCACCTGCTGATACAACTTTCTCTGCGTTTTCAAGATTGATACCACCGTCTATCTCTATGTCAAAGGCAAGACCATGATTATCCCGGTATTCTTTTAATCCCCTTACATTATTAAGGGATTCAGGTATAAAGCTTTGTCCACCAAAACCGGGTTCAACACTCATTACAAGAACCATATCCACATATTTAAGAAGTGGAATTATTTCTTTCCAGCTTGTCCTTGGCTTAATGGTAATAGCTGGGGTTTTACCCAGCTCCCTGATCCTTTTAAAAATTTCTATATGCTTGTCGGTTGCCTCGTAATGTATATTAATTATATCTGCACCTGCTGCCGAAAAGGCATCAATATACCTTTCGGGCTGGGTTATCATAAGATGAACATCAAGTACCATATCTGTATAGGATCTTATACTCTTGAGTACAGGAATACCTATTGATATGTTAGGTACAAATATACCGTCCATTACATCAAAATGAAGATAGGATATTCCCTTGCTTTTTAATATATCAATCTGTTCTCCCAGCTTTATAAAGTCGGCAGAGAGAAGAGATGGAGCCAACTTTGCCATTGTACAATTATCTCCTTTGTTTAAGTTCGTTATAAAGCAGAACAAATCTGTCGTATCTTTCTTGTGATATCTCCTTACCGATATGTGCTTTAAGACCACAATCGGGCTCTGAAATGTGACTGCAATCGTTAAAGTAACAATTATTCATGTAAGGGGCAAATTCTTTAAAATAATTTTTCAATTCATCGGGCTTTAAAAAGTCAAGAATAAGGGATGTAAAGCCGGGAGAATCCACAATAAAGGTATCTTCATTATATTCAAGCAGCTCAACTTCCCTTGTAGTATGTTTGCCTCGTTTTATTTTTTTGCTGATCTCCCCTGTTTTTCTTTCCATATTGGGAATAATGGCATTTATTATACTTGACTTGCCTACGCCTGAGGGACCTGCAAATACAGTAACATGTCCAAGTAATTTTTCCTTTATTGCATCAATGCCTGTTCCCTCTGTTGCAGAGGCATATATAAGCTCATACATAGGTTTATATATTCTGTCAAGATATTGCCTTGTTTCCTCTGAAATAAGGTCACACTTATTAATGCAGATAATTATATTTTCCACAGACTGAGTTTGGGCAAGTATAAGAAACCTGTCCAAAAGGTCAAAGTTAATATTTGGACTCGATGCGGCAAACTGTATAACAGCACAGTCCACATTAGCAACTCGTGGTCTCAGAAGAATGTTGGTTCTCTCATGTATATTATCAATGATTCCCTTTTTCAGGATCTCATCACTTACAGTTATGTCCACATGATCCCCAACAGTAGGGGTAAGTTTCATTTTGCGAAACCTGCCCCTTGCACTGCATTCGTATAATTCATTACCTGATGCAACTGTATAGAGTCCGCCGACTCCTTTGATTATTCTACCGCTTATCATCATTAATAACTCTCATTTACTGTATTTACTAACGTGTTGTTGTAATAAATTTCATAGGTGGTATCCTTGTCTATCTGATCATTTACCGTAAAGGGAAATTCCGATACATTGTAGGATCCTTCCACCACTGTCCTTGCTCCGTCAGCTGTATTGGCAACAACCTTTACTGCAATAGCAGGATCATTAACTGTTTCGTCTAAACCCAGTGTATCAAAATCAGGAAGTATAGGTATACTCACTGCTTTTTTAGGAATAGTAGGCTCAACTGTTGCAATTTGCTGGGTAGTTGCCTGAGTTTGTGGTTCCGTAACGGCATTAGGATCACTGCCTTTGCTGACTGTAAGTGTGATAATATAGCCTTTAGGTACAGCAGAGCCGGCTTTTACACCCTGTCCTGATACTCTGCCTTCGGCATAGGTGTCACTGAAGTCCTCAATTAACTTTGCCTCTAAGTCTTCCTGTTCAAGGAGCTCAACAGCTTTATCTTTTTCCATATTAAGCACATCAGGAACAATAACTGTGCCTGCTTCCGGACCTGTACTTACATAAATATCTACTTTAGTACCGGGTTCAGCTTTTGTGCCGGCATCAATGCTCTGCCTGATAACAGCTCCTACTATGACAGTTTCATCAGGCTCGTATATTGTTTCACCAATCTCAAGACCAACTTGGTTTAGTGCCTTTTCTGCGTCTTCTTCACTTAAATCCTTAAGGGAAGGAACTTCTACCATTTCACTACCGAGACTTATAAGAATAGTAACCTTGTCATCCTTAGGTATCCTGGTGTTTTTCTCAACATCCTGGGAAATAACTATACCTTCTTCTACTTCTTCACTGTGTTCTGTCTCCTCATTAAGACTTACACCTTTATCCTGAGCAAGTTCCTCCGCATCTTCAACGGTCATACCTTCAAAATTAGGTACCTTTACTGTTGGATTATTTATTTGGTTGATTACAAAAACACCTATAACTGTCAGGATAACAATAAGTGCCAGTGCAGTAATAACAGCTACTATTACTACCTTTCGTTCCTTGTCCTTATCATAACCATCATCAAGGGGATTATAGTCATTATCCACATCGTTATAAATATCGCTGCTTTCGCCAATAACAGGTACAGATTTTTTTTCATATTCCTCTGCACCGTTCCTTATTTTTTTAAGTTCTTCATCAGACATGGCTATAGTCTGACCCTCAGGTTCTTCCTCATTAATTTTGACAAACTTTCCGCTGTCATCTTTAAGGGCGGCCTTAAGGTCTGCAATAAGCTGACTTACAGTCTGGTATCTTGCATAAGGACGTTTTTGGGTAGCCTTATTTATTATCTTGATAAGACTGGCAGATGCATTGGGATTTAGTTTTGATATATCAGGGAGAGGGTCTTTAATATGTTTCATAGCCAGAGCAACCGGTGTATCTCCATCAAAAGGAAGGGTGCCTGTTATCATTTCAAACATCATAATGCCCATGGAGTAAATATCACTTTTTGCATCCACAAAGCCACCCTTTGCCTGTTCAGGTGAAAAGTATTGTACTGAGCCCATGGCATCACCTGAGGTAGTTGTGCTTGATGCAGCCCTTGCAAGTCCGAAGTCGGTTACCTTAACCTTTCCGGAACCTGACACAAGAATATTTTGCGGCTTTATATCCCTGTGGATAATGCCGTTTGCATGAGCATGCTCAAGGGCTGATGCCACCTGAAGGGATATACTTATTACTTCCTGATTGTCAAATGGAGCCTTACGGTTGATAAGTTCCTTCAGTGTACAACCGTCAACGTATTCCATTACAATAAAGTATATATCACCGTCATTTCCAACGTCATACACACTTACTATATTTGGATGTGAAAGGCTGGCAGCTGCCCTTGCCTCAACATTAAACCTTTTTATAAATTCATTGTCTGAGAGATGTTCTTCCCTGAGAACCTTAAAAGTAACATCTCTGCCTAACTTTTCGTCTCTGGCCCTGTAAACTACAGCCATACCTCCCAGACCTATCTGTTCAATTATAGTATATCTATCATTAATAAGGGTACCGGGTTCCAGTTTCATACGCTATCCCCCCCTTTAAGGTATATAAGTATAACTGAAATATTATCCGTGCCGCCGTTATTATTGGCGGTTTCAATCAACGTATTCAATTTATCCTCAGGACTTACGTCTTTTTGTGAAAGAATTTTAAAAATCAAATCATCATCAAGCATAGTGTTAAGGCCGTCACTACATATAAGCAGCACATCATCCTCAGTCAGATTAATAACAAAACCGTCTATTTTTACCTGAGGATCTGTTCCCAAAGCACGTGTAATAATATTTCTGTCAGGATGCACTTCTGCTTCTTCAGGAGTAAGCTTTCCTGCACGTACCATTTCAGCAACAAATGAGTGATCCATGGTTATCTGCTCTATGCTGTCCCGTGTTATTTTATACAGTCTGCTGTCACCTACGTGTACAATATATGCTCTGTTATCCTTTATGGAGCAACCTGTAAATGTAGTGCCCATATTGGAACATTCACTGTCCTGAAGGCTGACTTCATATACCTTACTGTTTGCATAGTATACGGAATCTGCAAGGCTGTCCAGCAATTCTCCCCTTTCCTGACTTGGAGAGGTAAGATACTCACAACAATATTTAATGGCAAGGCTGCTGGCAACCTCTCCTGCTTTGTGCCCACCCATACCGTCGGCAACCACAAACAGGTTAGGAAGAACACCAACAGGCTGATTATTAATCAGTACTGAGTCCTCGTTATTAGCACGAACCCTGCCCATATCGGTTTTACCAATACCTAGCATTATAACACCTCGTTATCCTTATATCTTTTTCTGAGCTGACCACAGGCTGCATTGATATCGCTGCCAAGCTTTCTCCTTATAGTCACCTCAATAGAATTGTTTTCAAGCACAGAAGCAAAGTCATGTATACTGTCTTCACTGCTGCGGATATATCCACTTTCCTTAACATCATTAACAGGTATGAGGTTGACATGACACATTGAGCCTCGAAGCCTTGAAGCAAGCTCCTGAGCATTTTCTTTACTGTCATTAATACCCTTGATAAGAGAGTACTCATAAGTAACACGTCTTTTTGTAACATTGGCATATGTTTTTGC
>CASFCZ010000045.1 GCA_949293325.1 uncultured Eubacteriales bacterium
TTCTATGACATAGACAGTGGTGAGATATTAATTGATGGAGTAAATATTAAGGATATTGCCATTGATGAGCTGCGAAGAAATACAGCTATTGTATTACAGGATACGGTGCTTTTTTCCGATACTATAAGAAATAACCTTAAGTATTCCAATCCCAATGCCACCGATGAGGAAATGTATACCGCTGCCAGACTTAGTAATTGCAGCGATATGATAAGACATTTTTCGGATAAGTATGACACTATGCTGACTGAAGGGGGACAGAATCTTTCTCAGGGTCAAAGACAGCTCCTTTCCATAGGCAGGGCTTTTCTTGCTGATCCAAAGATACTTATACTGGATGAGGCAACTTCAAGCGTAGATACACGTACCGAAAAGCATATACAGGATGCAATGGTAAATATAATGAAGGACAGAACAAGCCTTATTATTGCCCATAGACTATCCACAATACGTGATGCAGATATGATAGTGGTAATGGATAAAGGAAGGATACAGGAAACAGGTAACCACATGGAACTTCTTAAAAAGAAGGGTAAATATTATGAACTTTACATGGCACAGTTTGAAGGTAATGCCACATAAAAAACAGGCTTCGGATGATTTGTCCGAAGCTTATTTTTAATTGTAGCCTTTATTTCCCAGTATATTTTGATTACAGTTAAATAATATTTCGTTTGTTTCCATTACAGATATCTTTTTTGAAATGGCGTATATAAATACAGAGTCCCTTTCATCTCTTGGATCAAGCATAAGGTATTTACCAAGCCTGAGTAGTAACTGGAGTTCAGAATAGCTTAGCCCCATGGCAATGCCTATTGCTATATACACATCCCTATTTCCCTTCCTTGAGCCGTTGAAAATTTTGTATACATAATCACCAAGTCCGGAATTCAGGGAAACTGTGGAAATTTTTAGATTTCGGTCTTCAAGTAATTTATTTAAATAATCATGTATGGTAATACTGAAATATTCCGATTTGTTATTACGTATATAGTTTTCTATTTCATATGTATCTTTGATTTCATTTAATAGCTCATCAGTAGTTTTTTTCATTGATATTGTCTCCTTTATAATATATAATTATAGTATATATTTTTGTTTTCCAGAAAGGGATGTGCCCTATGTTGTCATCAACGGATAAGTATAAATTATCTATTTATAAGGATAAGGAGCTTTTGCATGGCAGCAATAGCTGTGATATTTTTTCTGTAATATCATCTCTTACAGGCAAGCTTTATGTAAAGCGTGTTTATAAGTGTTCGGATATGACGCAGCTTTTTAATGCCATTAAAAATAAGCATATAAGAAATTCTCCTGAAATTTATGAAGTCTTTTATGATGGTATTGATACCATTGTCATTGAGGAATATGTTCCGGGTTATACATCAGACAGCATTACCCTTTCCAAATCCGCTTTTTATAAGGTTATAATGCAGGTTTTTAGCAGTATTGAGGACCTGCACAGCGTTGGTATTATTCATAGGGACATCAAGCCTGATAATATATTGGTTACAAAGGAATTAAGAGCATATCTTATGGATTTTGGTATCTCAAGATTTTATTCTAACCGTATGGGTGGTGATACAACCAAACAGGGAACAAAAGGCTTTGCTTCTCCGGAGCAGTTTGGCTTTCAGCAGACGGACTTTCGCTCTGATATTTATTCTCTGGGAAAAACCATGGATGTCCTTATAAAAGGTAATAACTTGCATACCAATTTAAAATCAGTTATCTTAAAAGCAACCTCATTTGATCCAAATAAAAGATATGCTGATATTGCTATGTTAAGGCATGCTGTTATATTCAAAAAATATATGCCTGTTTTTGCATCAACAGCTTTGCTTCTGTCTGCTGTTGGCTGCATAGGAATATATATTTTGACAGGTTTGCCTGAAAAGGAATCCGGGCAGACGATTGAATTAACTACCCTTGAGGTTTCTGAAATAACTACAGAGTCTGCTGTTATTATGGAGGTAACAATTGCTGAATCTACCACCGAAGTAACAGAACAAACCACAGCGGCTTTGACTGACAGCTTTGTTAAACTCCCCAATAGAGTTAAAACCGAATCCCTCCAGGAAAAATCCGAAAATATTCTTAATACAAGTACTGATACTGACTTTTTAAGCGGTGTTGATATACCATCAGGTATTGATTTTATGTCCTTATTGGGCAATGAATCCTCTAAGACTTGTACAATACCTCTTAATGGTACAACTGTAACAGTGGAGTGTATTAAGGCAGATAAGGGTGTAACCATAAATTTCAGTGACAGTCTTGGACATACCGACAGTGCATATCTTGCTTTTACTGATGAGGAACTCAGCAGTACAGCATATAGTACCCATTCATTTAATACTTATGTTTATTTTTATGATTACAATGCAGATGGTATCACTGAAATTCTCATAAGTTTTACTGATGCCTACCAGAGATACGGAGATACAGTAAGTACAGTTGAAGAGGCAAATAGTAAATACGGTTGGGGTGACAATCCCTTTATTAATTATAATATGGGCATGACTATGCTTGTAGATCATACAGTTGAAAATGGCTTTTATATTTACCGGGAAATAATTATGCCTGATGGTGATGACCGACTGACGGCATATCAGGGTACAGGTGTTTTTGTCTGTATGGACAGCGGTTATATTTATGAGCCGAAAGATGGCGTCATTGAGATGCGTTCTGCTATAGCAGGACAACCTTAAGTCCATTTAAGGCTATTATACATTTATTATGTACTTAATTCAAGTACATAATAAACATTTTTTTCTCATTTTTCTGGTATAATATTTTAATCACTTGCGGATAATTTAAACTTTATTGTTCTTCTGCAATGTATTATATGTAAAATGAGGTCTTTTTATGGCAAATAAAAATAAACATATTGGTTTGCGCTGTTCAGATGAGGTTCTTAAAAAACTGAAGTACCTGTCAGCCTATGAGGGTCGTTCCATCAATGGGGAAATCCTATATCTTATTAATCAGGCTATAAGGGATTTTGAAAGGGAAAACGGTACTATTTCCATTGACGGTAATAAGGACTAAAAAATTTATAAAGTTTTCCCCTGTGTTGGTGCACAGGGGAAATACAGTTATTTATTAATTGTAATAAATTCTATATCAGGCTGTCCAGGGTGCTGCACCAGTCCTTTTTGCCAAATACTGAAAATTTGAATTCCTGATTTTGATTTGTAATCACGTAAAAGGTGTTTGGAAATCCTGTGCCGCTGCTTGCCACATCACTTAAACTTAATATGGCTGCCTCTTTGCCCACATTAAATCCGTGTCCCTCAAATATAAGTCTTTGATTGGTCAGATACAGTGTTCCCCCTGCACTTGGACCAAAGCTATTTAATATTGTGTTAAAAAATGTTGCCTTTCCTTCCTTTATAAGTCTTTCATTTTCCCTTAACTTAGTTCGCATAATACTCGCTCCTTTCCTTTAAAAATTTATTTCTGCTCTCAACCTATTACCCTTAAATTTAGATGTTTGTTTGTGATGGATCTCCCATTGACTGCTGTTTAGGAAAATTATCACTTATGTTCATTAAAATTGATTGATTTGTTCTGGTATTAACATCTTGATTTTTGTCTATGTTGGTCAGTAACTCTATTATTCGTTCATTTTGCCTTTGGATCTTTAAGTCAGGTAAAGCTATTACATAGATATACCCTATGATATTGAAAAGAAAACAAAGTATAAATATTCTTCCAGAGCAGTAATCATATCCCTTGTCATTGGAAATAGCTACCATTTTGAAGGCGATCCAAATTAATACTGCAAGGGAAACCAGTAAAATAATGATCCCCATGACGCCCATGGACTCAAAAAAACTTTCTTCAGCTGCACTTGATGAGCCGTAATGATAATAGCTGTACATAAAAATTCCTCCTCCCAAAATCAGCTGCTGTAAATTGCATCTATAAT
This sequence comes from uncultured Eubacteriales bacterium, assembly GCA_949293325.1. Lineage (GTDB taxonomy): Bacteria > Bacillota > Clostridia > Lachnospirales > CAG-274 > CALWRD01. Next base: position 3,935 of record CASFCZ010000045.1, read on the forward strand.
AGACGCAATATCCAAAAGATTTGTAAAAATATTGTCATCTATTTCTATTCGTGATATAACAAAGCTTGAATCGGTAACTTCAAAGGCTATAACGGCCTTGGCCGGTTCACCTAACCATGTACAATCGCCTCCGAAGACTACAAGATTTTCGCTGGCAGCCCATTGGGTGTTTGCAAAATAAGTTGAAAAGGCAGTGTTAATTGTTTCGTTGGGATAACCATTTAAAGTACCGTTTTTGACCAATGAAATATTTGCCTTTTCCTGTGATGTTAATTCAAATGAGATTTCCAAAGTCTGTCCACAGTTGGTGCATTTTTGCCTTTTTGAGCCGTTGGCTTCTAAAGATGCAAATGTAATTATTTCGTCATCAACAAAGTTGTGTTCGATTGCAGGTATTTCTTCGGTAATTGTTTGGTTGCATACAGTACAAATTCCCTGTTGTTCCCCAGGCTCAGTACATGTAGCTGCTTTAATTATGGATGCATTAGTTAATGTGTGTCCGGCTGGATTTAATGCAGGTATTTCTTCAGTTATGGTTTCACCGCAAACAGAACAGGTGCTTTGCTGCTTTCCGGGTTCAGTACAGGTTGCCGGAGTAATAATAACCCATTCGCCGGGTGTATGTTCCAGAGGTTCCCCTTCTACTTTATCACATATTTCACAATGCTTGGCCTCTGTGCAAGTAGCTTCTATCCAGCTGTGTCCTAAAGCCTCACCCTGAGTTTCACCGCATTTTTCACATATTTGAGGTTGGGTACAGGTGGCTTCTGACCATTCGTGGCTACATTCACATCCACTGAGTATAAATAGTGAAAGCAGTGCAGAGAAAATTAGATATATTAACAATGAAAATCTGGTATTAAGACCTCCTTTGCTGTCAATACTTTCATAATTGGAATTTTTACTTGTGTTTTTCATAAAATCCTTCCTTTAAATTTGTATGTACAATAGATATTCAAAGATTATTCTATAGAGAAATAGGCTCCGTTTTCAAATTCAACATAGATTGGTTCAATATTTACTGTAGAAACTGGTGAGGAACATCTAACAGACGTAAGACCCTCCGTAAATTGCTGAGGCAATATGCCCGAAATATAGTCAGTACCTGACGTTAAAGGTTTTCCATCGCTGTCAAGCAATGTTACTCTAACCCCTATCCTATCTATTTTATAATTTGTAGGATTGGTAATTTGATAGTACACAGCTATGGAGTTTGGTAAATTGCTGACATCAGTCGTGGCAATAGGAATGGAATTTAATATCGTTTTGCTCGCAGAAATGTCACCTATTTCTATTGCTGTCTGTAATGCTTGCTCAGCTGCTGCGACTTCTTCGGGTGTAAGGTAATATGTATCTCTATTTATTATTTCACCACACACTGTACATTTTTGAATTTTTTCACCCGAGGAGTAAGCTGATGCCTGGGTTCCTATTTCCCATTCTCCGAGTTGATGTCCAAGCGGTTCTATTGCCTCTGTTATGGTTTCACCGCAAACAGAACAGGTGCTTTGCTGCTTTCCGGGTTCAGTACAGGTTGCCGGAGTAATAATAACCCATTCGCCGGGTGTATGTTCCAGAG
>CASFCZ010000046.1 GCA_949293325.1 uncultured Eubacteriales bacterium
GTTACCTTTGATGACGTTGATATTGAGGGTATTACAAAGATAACAGCTAAGGATATATGCTATGCAAAGGAATTGGACTGTGATATTAAGCTTCTTGGTATAGCGGCAAATACTGAGGGTGGTATTGAGGTAAGCGTACATCCGATGCTTATTCCAAGTAGTCATCCTCTTGCGTCTGTAAACGATGTATTTAATGCTGTATTTGTTCATGGCGATGCGGTTGATGATGCCATGTTCATGGGCAGAGGCGCAGGTATGTATCCTACTGCAAGTGCCGTTGTAGGAGATATTATTGATATTGCAAGAAATATCAAATTTAACTGTTGCGGAAGGATAGGATGTACCTGTTATAAAAATCTGAGTATTAAAAAACCAGAGGATTGTATAAGCAGATATTTCCTGAGGATGCAGGTGGAAGACAGGGCAGGTGTACTTGCCGGTGTTGCAGGAGTGTTCGGAAGTAATAACGTAAGTATATCAAGGTTAATTCAGAAGTCCTGCGATGAAAATACCGCGGAAATTGTGGTTATAACGGATGAGGTAATGACAGGTAACTTTAAGGATTCCATTGCTATATTAAGTGGTATGTCCATGATAAAGAAGATTTCATCAGTTATTCGTGTATACGGCTGATTATTTAAGGGTTGATAGTTATGAATTTAATGACTGTTGAGAACATTTCAAAGTCATTTGGCGAAAAAGTAGTTTTAAATAATATTTCATTTGGTATTGAAACCGGAGATAAAATCGGTATTATAGGTGTAAACGGTACAGGAAAAAGCACTCTACTGAAAATATTGGCAGGTGTAGAAAGTGCTGATGATGGAAGTATAACAAAAATGCGTGGACTCAGGATAGGGTACCTTCCCCAAACACCTGATTTTGATGATCCTGAAGAGGTAGTTATTGACTATGTTCATAGAGTATCTATTCTTGACACTGAGGAGAGAATGACAGAGGCAAAAACAGCCCTTACAAGACTTGGCATTACCGATTATTACAAACGATGCGGTGAGTTGTCAGGTGGTCAGAGAAAAAGGGTTGCCATTGCAGCAGCAATGATGAGCCGTGTTGATCTGCTGATACTGGATGAGCCTACCAACCATATTGATAATAACACTGTAGACTGGCTTGAAAATAATCTTAAGCATACTGCAAAGGCACTTATTATGGTTACACATGACAGGTACTTTCTTGACAGAGTGGTAAATAAGACTATTGAGCTTGACAGAGGTAAAATGTATACCTACTATGGTAATTATACGGAATTTATTATCAAAAAGGCGGAACGTGTGGAGCTTGAGGCAGCAAGTGAACACAAAAGACAAAGCTTTCTGCGTAATGAGCTTAAGTGGATCAAACGTGGGGCAAAGGCTCGTACCACTAAGCAAAAGGCAAGACTGCAGCGCTTTGAGGAAATATCGGATATAAAAGCACCAAGGGAACAAAGAAAGCTGGAGTTTGAAGGTGCTGCTTCAAGACTGGGAAGGAAAACCATTGAGGCGGATCATATTTCCAAGTCCTATAATGGTGTTCCTGTTATCAGGGATTTCACATATCATCTTTTAAGGGACGACCGCATCGGTATTATAGGAAATAACGGTGTTGGTAAAAGCACCCTTCTGGGTATGTTATGTGGTGCTATTGAGCCTGACAGCGGTACTGTTACCTTTGGGGAAACTGTTAAAATCGGTCTTTTTGCCCAGGAAAATGAGGTAATGGACTATAACATGAGGGTTATTGACTATATAAAGGAAGTGGGAGAATATATTCCCGTTGAAAAGGGTAGGATAAGTGCCTCACAACTCTTGGAACGTTTTCTCTTCACGCCTGATATGCAATATTCTCCTATAGGTAAACTTTCGGGAGGTGAACGTCGGAGACTATATCTGTTAAGGGTTTTGATGGGGTGTCCAAATATATTGTTTCTGGATGAGCCTACTAATGATCTTGATGTAGAGACCCTAAGTATACTGGAGGAATATCTTGAAGGCTTCGAAGGTGCTGTGATTACGGTATCCCACGACAGATGCTTCCTTGACAGAGTAGTAAACCGTATTTTTGCGTTGGAGGGTGACGGTTATCCAAAACAATACGAAGGCGGATATACGGACTATATAGAAAAGAAAACAGAAAGCTCCCATAAGCCGGTAGATAAGACTGAAAAATCATCTCCAAAAAGCTGGGATAAGGGTGAAAGAAAACTTAAAATGACCTACAACGAAGCAAGGGAATGGGAGACCATTGATCAGGACATAGCTGATTTGGAGAATAATATAGCTAACCTTCAGACACAAATGGAGCAAAATGCCAGTGATTATTTCAAACTTCAGGAGTTGGAACAGGAAAAAAGTCAACTTGAGTATGATCTGGAGAAAAAAATGGACAGATGGGTTTATTTATCTGAGCTTAACGAAAAAATACAAGCACAGTTTACAAAATAAAAAGCTGCCGCAAAGATAGCAACATCAATGCGGCAGCTTAAATTTTATTGTATTAGTCATTAGAAACAGGTGCACCTACAGGGCAGGTTGAAGCACAAGTACCACAGCTAATGCAAGCATCAGCATCGATAACGTACTTGCCGTCACCCTCTGTAATGCAGCTAACTGGACATTCGCTAGCGCAAGCTCCACAAGAAATACAATCATCAGTAATAATATATGCCATAATAAGCACCTCCATAATTTTTTAGGCATAATTTTGCCTTGCCTATATTGTATAATAAAAATTACTATTTATCAAGAAGAATTTACAGGTATAATTAAAAAAATATTGGTATGATTTCAATGGATATTATAGTCTGACTATACAAGAGGGCAGTTATTGTCATGAGTAATGTAAAAAACAGTTTATTAAGTAAGATTTATGTGATATAATAAATATATTGTATATGAAGGAGGAAAGATATGTTAAGTCGAAGAATAGCCTATAATATATTGGACACAGCCCTTGCTACGGGAGCTGATTTTGCTGAAATCTTTATTGAAAACAATGTCAAAAATTCCATTGCTGTTATAAATGGCAAAGTGGATAAGGCTTTATCTGGCCGTGATTTTGGACTGGGATTAAGGGTAATATGCGGCGACAGGGCTATTTACGTTTATACAAATGATATCTCCAAGGATAATTTAATGAAGATGGCTAAGGATGCGGCAGCGTCGGTTAAGGCTAATACCCGTTGCCTTATCAAAAGCTTTGAAAAGATAGACTATACAAATGGTGTGGGAGAAATAGTTATTATGCCTGACACTGTCAAGAAGAAGACTATAGCTGATATGTTAAGGTCTGCAAGTTCTGTTGCCTTTGCTTATGACGATGCTATAAGCCAGACTCAGATGTCGTATATGGATTCGGTACAGGATGTATGTATTATTAATTCGGAGGGACTTTGGTCAACGGATCGACGTATAAGGACAAGGGCATCTGTCAGTGCGGTTGCCTCAAATGAAAGTGAAAAGCAGACGGGCTACTTTGCACCGGGAGCAATGTCGGGATTTGAACTTTATCAGCAGATTGATCTCAATAAGCTTGCAAAGGAAGCTGCAAGTTCGGCAGTTACAATGCTTAAGGCGGCTCCATGTCCTTCGGGAAAGATGGATGTTATCATGGATAACGGATTTGGCGGTGTTATCTTTCATGAGGCATGCGGTCATGGTCTTGAGGTAACGGCAGTAAGTAAAAATGCTTCCGTTTTTGCAGGTAAACTTGGTGAAAAGATAGCATCGGAAAAGGTTACAGCCATAGACGACGGTACTATGAAAGGAAAATGGGGCTCCATTAACATAGATGATGAGGGCACTCCATCCCAATGTAAGGTACTTATTGAAAATGGTATACTTAAAAGTTATATGTCAGACAGGTTTAACGGTAAAAGAATGAACTATCACCTTACGGGTTCATCCCGCAGGGAGTCATACAGGTATATGCCCGTTGCAAGGATGACAAATACATATATTGCAGCAGGTAGTGACAAACCAGAAGATATTATTTCAAATACGGAATATGGACTTTATGCCAAGTATATGGGTGGAGGATCTGTTAATCCTGCATCAGGTGAGTTCAATTTTGCGGTAAATGAGGCTTACATAGTACGCAATGGTAAGATATGCGAGCCTGTCAGAGGCGCTACTCTCATAGGTAAGGGTGCAGAGGTACTTATGAATATAGATATGGTAGGCGACAATCTTATGCTTGCTGAGGGAATGTGCGGTGCCTCAAGCGGAAGCATACCTGTATGTGTGGGACAGCCTATGATAAGGGTTAAAAATATGACTGTTGGAGGTAGAGGCTGATATGATAGACGAAAAGTTTAAAAAGAAGCTCTTTGAAACGGCAGCAGCTGAGGGCATATCGGATATTGAGCTGTACTATTCAAGATCAAAGTCCGACAGCATAAGCGTATATAAGTCCAATGTGGAAAACTTTGAAAGCAGCAATAAAAGCGGTATTGGCATAAGAGGTCTTTACAATGGAGTAATGGGATATTACTACAGCGAGATAATAGATGAAAAGGATATTCCGCAAATCATAGACAGTATAAAGCAAAATGCAGGTATTATTGACAGTGAAGATGAGGAGTTCATATATGGTGGCAGTGAAAGTTATGCCAAGGTAAATGTATATAATGACTCCCTTAACGGATTTAGTGTAGATGACAGGATTGCAGCTGCCATTGAAATGGAAAAAACGGCACTTGAATATGATTCAAGGATTAAAAGCGTAAGCAGTGCTGTTATAGCTACGGGAGAAAGTGAGATATATATTTCCAATTCAAAGGGTCTTGATCTGAGTGAAAAGAGCAATTATCTGATGGCATATATTGAGCTTATAGCAAGACAGGATGACAGTACTAAGGAAAAGGGCGATATATGGATAGGCAATTCACCTGCCGAGCTTGACGTTCAAAAGCTTGCAAAAAGTGCTGCGGATAAGGCAATAAGTGCCCTTTGTGGTTCACCTGTTTCATCGGGAATTAAAAACGTTATTATACAAAACGAAGTCTTTGCAGAAATACTTGGCTGTTTTGTAGGTTCTTTCTATGCTGAGTCGGTGCAAAAGGGGTTTTCACTTCTTAAGGGTAAGCTTGGAGATAAGATTGCATCTGACAAGGTATCCATCAATGATGATCCTCTCCTGGAGGGAGGTATGTCTACCACTTCCTTTGATTCGGAGGGGGTAGCTACATATAACAAAGCTGTAGTGGAAAATGGTGTTCTTAAGACTTATCTGTATAATCTTAAATCGGCACATAAGGATGGGGTATCTTCCACGGGTAATGGTTTTAAATCGTCATACAAGGGTACGGTAAATACATCTGCCACCAATTTTTATATTAATACAGGCAGCAGTAATATGACTCAGCTTAAGGATAATCTTTGTGACGGACTTATTATTAATGATGTCGCCGGATTGCATTCGGGAGCAAATGTGATTACGGGAGATTTTTCACTGGCAGCCTCAGGCTTTCTTGTGGAAAATGGTGAAATTGTCAGACCTGTTGAACAAATTACCATTGCTTCAAACTTCTTTGAGATGCTTAGAAATATTTCAGAGGTGGGAAATGACCTTTACTTTACATCCTACGGAATAGGTTCCCCTTCTGTTATTGTAAAGGGTATAAACGTTTCTGGAGAATGATCTCCTATATGCAGTTGAGGAGGGTATTTAAATGTTTTGGAAAGATGATATGGCTACAGGTGTTGAGGAACTTGACTTAAAGTTGAAGGAGCTTGTAACGGAAATCAATGCTATTATGAGAAACATAACTGCATCTAGAAATCCATCTCTTATGATGAAGAGAATACAGGAGATAAAGGATTGCTGTATTGAATATTTTTCCTATCAGGAAACTATGATGATAATTTCAAATTATCCCCAGTACTATCAGCATAAGCATAGCCATGAACAACTTATAGATAAGATAGATGTTGTTACAAATGAGTATATGGCCAGCGCCTACAGCTTTAGTACATCACAGCTCGAAAATGTTATAAATGAATGGTTTGTTAAACACGTATTTCTTGATGATAAGATGTTTGCAGACTTTTATAAAAAAAGGAAGGGCTGAGCAATCAAGAAAAAGGATATAAGGAATAAAGTCTTGATTTAATCTGAAATAATGGTATTATATGTATATAGTTTTAATTATAAGGGAGGCTGCTATTGATGAAAAATGATATAGAAATAGCACAGGAATGTATACTTGAGCCTATGAGTGTTGTTGCAGATAATTTTGGTATTAACAGCGACGAACTTGAACTCTATGGAAAATATAAGGCAAAAATATCAGATGAGCTTTATACACAGGTAAAGGATAATAAGGATGCTAAGCTTGTTCTTGTAACAGCTATTAATCCAACCCCGGCAGGTGAAGGAAAGACTACTACTACCATAGGTCTTGCGGATGGTCTTAATCACCTGGGAGTTAAGACTATTGTTGCCTTAAGAGAGCCTTCACTTGGACCTTGTATGGGTGTTAAGGGTGGTGCAGCAGGAGGAGGCTATGCACAGGTAGTTCCAATGGAGGATATTAACCTGCATTTTACAGGTGATATCCACGCAATTACCACTGCAAACAATCTTCTTGCGTCTATGATAGATAACCATATACATCAGGGTAATGCCCTTGATATAGATACAAATCATATCACCTGGAAAAGGGCCGTTGACTTAAATGACAGGGTCCTCAGAGATGTTGTTATAGGACTGGGCGAAAAAAACGGTGTAACCAGGGAAGACGGATTTATGATTACGGTAGCCTCTGAGATAATGGCTATAGTCTGTCTTGCAGAGAATATTAAGGACTTAAAGGATAAATTGGGTAAAATTATTGTTGGTTATAACAGGTCAGGTAAGCCTGTTACTGCAAAGGAGCTTAAGGCTGACGGTGCTATGACAGCTTTACTTAAGGATGCAATCAAGCCTAACCTTGTGCAGACCCTTGAGCATAACCCTGCTATCATTCATGGCGGTCCATTTGCTAACATTGCCCATGGCTGCAACTCAGTAAGAGCAACCAAGACAGCTTTAAAGCTTGCAGATGTGGTAGTTACCGAAGCAGGCTTTGGTGCTGATTTAGGCGCAGAAAAGTTTTTTGATATTAAGTGTCGTAAGGCGGGTTTAAAGCCGGATGCAGTAGTCCTTGTTGCAACAGTAAGAGCACTTAAGTATAATGGTGGTATACCAAAGACAGAGCTTGGAGAACCTAATCTTGAGGCTGTCAAGAAGGGTTTTGTCAACCTTGAAAAACATATTGAAAACCTCCATAAATTCGGCGTTCCTGTTGTGGTTACTCTTAATAATTTTGTTACTGATACTGAAGAAGAAGTAAGTTATATCCGTTCCAGATGTGAGGAGATGGGGGCAGAGTTTGCTCTTTCTGAAGTTTGGGCAAAGGGAGGCGAAGGTGGTATTGAGCTTGCAAATAAGGTTCTTGATACAATCAGAAACAAGACAAGCAACTTTAAGCCACTTTATGATGAAAATGACAGTATTGTAAATAAGATAACGACTATCTGTAAAGAAATATATGGTGCAGATGGAGTTGAATTTTTACCAAGGGTAAAGAAGGAAATTGCAAAACTTGAGGAGCTTGGTATGGATAAAATGCCGGTATGTATTGCAAAGACACAGTACTCTTTAAGTGATAATGCCAAGCTTTTAGGTCGACCAACAGGCTTTACGGTAACCATTAAGGAGGTACGTGTAAGTGCGGGAGCAGGTTTTATTGTGGCACTTGCAGGAGATGTTATGACTATGCCCGGTTTGCCTAAGGTGCCAGCGGCAGAGAAGATTGACGTTGACGAAAATGGCAAAATAACAGGTTTATTTTAATATAAGTAGGTGCAAAGATGAAACTTAAGAAAATATTTGCTTTATTTTTGCTTGGAGCTATAGTGATTACAGCAGGAGGCAGTCTGTCAGGTTGCTCCTTTGGAAAATCACAACCTGATTATGTAGTAGGTGAAAATGTAGGCAATACCTGTGGTAATATATCCAACTTAGGTGCAGTGGCACAGGTGGAAAATCAGATATATTATCAAAATGGTGATGACGGACTTAAGATATATACATCATCTGTTGACGGTTCTGATCCTGTAAAGCTAAATGATGTGGCAAGTTATTTTATTAATATAACAAAGGACTATATCGTATATGCTAATGCAGACGATGATTTTCACATTTACAGAATGAACAGGGATGGCAGTGAAAATACAAAGCTTAATGATGCACAGAGTTACTATGTGTGTGTTGAAAATGATGTTATTTACTATTCCAACTGGAGTGATGAAAACAAGATTTATTGCATGAATATTGATGGCAGCGAAAATACCGTCATAAGTGATGACCAGGCATATTATATAAATGTTGACGATGGCAAAATATATTATGCTAACTGGAGTGACGGTGCAAGGCTCTATTCAATGGATCTTGATGGACAAAATAAGCTCAGACTCACAGAATACAGCTGTCAGTACGTAGTTGCTGACGGAGACTGGGTGTATTATTCCCGTTGGGAAGATCCTCAGACGTCTCAGGAGGATAATCCGGAGGACAGATATCTTTGCAGGACTGCAAAGGATGGCTCTACGGAGGAGGTGCTCAGGGATGCAGCAAGCGGTGATATTAATGTTTATAAGGATAAGGTCTATTTTACTGACTGGACTGACAATGTAATCTGTAGTATCAATACTGATGGTACTGATTTTACCCAGCTTACCGATGAATATGGTACTTATATCAATCTTGCTGCTGACAAGCTGTACTATGTTGTATTTGACGATAATTATGAGCCTACTCTAAAAAGTATTTCTGTAGGCTGAAAGGGGAATGAAAATGGCAGGCATTATTGATGGTAAAAAAATATCTCAGGAAATTAAGGATGAGGTTAAGGCTAAGGTAGAAGAACTCGGGAAAAAAGGCATTCAGCCCTGCCTTGCGGTAATTCTTGTAGGTGAGGACCCTGCAAGCCAGGTGTATGTAAGAAATAAAAAAAGGGCATGTGAGTACTGTGGCATTAAGTCTTTAAGCTATGAGCTTCCTGAGGAAACAACAGAGGAAGAACTTCTTGCACTTGTTGACGAGCTTAATAACAGTAAGGAATGCAATGGTATTCTTGTACAACTTCCTTTACCAAAACATATTGACGAGGATAAGGTGCTCCTTAAAATAAGACCTGAAAAGGATGTTGATGGTTTCCATCCTTATAACGTAGGTTTACTCAGTATAGGTGATGCCGATCTTAAGGCATGCACACCTGCCGGCTGTATTGAGCTTATTAAAAGAAGTGGTGTGGATATAACCGGAAAAAACTGTGTTGTGGTGGGTAGAAGTAATATTGTAGGCAAGCCTGTAGGTATGCTTTTACTTTCTGAAAACGGTACTGTTACCACCTGTCATTCCAAAACAAAAAATATGGCTGAAATATGCAGGTCGGCCGATATACTTGTGGTTGCTATCGGCAAGGAAAAGTTTATCAAGGCTGATATGGTAAAGGATGGAGCAGTTGTTATTGATGTAGGAATAAACCGTATGGATAATGGCAAGCTTTGCGGAGATGTTGATTTTGACGAGGTGGAAAAAAAGGCATCCCTTATTACACCTGTACCGGGTGGTGTAGGACCTATGACTATAGCTTTGCTTATGAATAACTGTCTTATTGCCTGCAAAAAGCAAAATTTATAATTAAAATTATCAGGAAATATGGCTTCCTTTGCTTAAAAAAGAGAGGTCATATTTCTTTTTTTTATGAAATAAGTGTAAATAATACTAATTGTATTTGCATATAATTCGAATTTGTTTATAATTATAGTATAAATACAATATGTATTAAATGACAGATAGTTTTAAAAGGAGGAAAACGTTATGACAACCATTACAGAAGATGATATTTACAAAATTGAAATTATACTTGACAAAAGCAGAATAAATAAGGATGCATTTTATACCATTTTAAAAAAGCTGAATATTACTGATAGAAGGGAAGAATACAAACTTCTGAACTATATAATAAATCTTGATAAAAGTGAGCTTGCTCAGGTGGCAGAGGCTATTAATAACCTGAAAGTATAAAATAATATAAAGCACCGTCAGTATATATCTTTGATTACGGACGGTGTTTTTATGTTAAAGGGGGAAATCTATGAAATTATATTAAGTTGTTGTCTGCCGGGCAGTTTCTCTGTTAATATTGGGCATCTGTCTGCCTCTTTCTACGCCGGTGCCGAAATTTGAATTTTTTGTGCCACTGGTGGATACCTTATCGCTTATTGTTAGCTGATTGATATTTGTCTGTCCTGTAATACTTCCTTCTGTGGCATAGCTATTTTCGTTAAGTATTCCGTTGTAGGCTCCTCCTGTATTAAGGCTGAGTATATCACCCTGTGATATTGACTCTGAACCTATTGTAAAGCAGTTAATATCTTTATCAGGGGTAAATGCAGCAATTACATTTCCGCCACTATCTGTTATACTTACAAGGGTATTGGCGGCTATATCAATCCCGTACCAGGTGGCTGTATATCCCTGTGATGATGAGTCGGGTAATTCTGACATACCGGCTGTTCCGTATGAAATAAGAGTGCCTCCGTTGTATTCAATGGTAGTACCACAGTCAAGAGCTCCGTTACCACTGTTTGAGGGCCCGCTTATAACTACAGTACCGCCGTTAAAACTTATTGAACCATTGGAGTCTATGCCATCCCCTTCGGCATTTACATATACGGTACCTCCGTTAATGGCGATAATACAGTCCTCATTGACATCCATACCACCAAAGCCTGCTTTGCCACCCATTGGTCTTTCCTTTTCGGTTCCTTGATTTTGATTGGTAGTTGTGTTACTTTGTTCCCCTTGGGGCATTTCAGGCGGTTCACCATGAGGTCTGTTACCATGTTCATTTTGAGGAGGGGCCTGAGGAGTATTGCCGTCCTCTTGTGGAGGAACTTGAGCAGAGCCATTTATTCCAGTTGTATCCTCTGTAGGTGCTTCGGGTATATCTGTACCCGGGGCTATTCCTGTAGATTCATCTGAAGTACTGCCTTCTGAGGCATTTATACCATCATCCTCTGAATTAACTTTAATGTTGCCGTCATTTATAGTTACTGTAAGCCCCTCAAGCCCTTCATAACAATCTGTAACATCAATAGTACCGTTATTTATAATAAGTTCATTATCGGCGTGGATGCCATCATCTCCTGAGGAGAGGTTGAATATACCATTCTCTATGGTACAGTTGTTATTGGCATTAATGGCGTCATCCTCTGCTGTGATTGTAAGTGTGCCACACTTTGCAGTAAAGTCTGTTTCACAGTTTATGCCTTTGCCTGTTACATTCAGATTATAGGTACCGTCGTTCATTTCTACATTGCCTTTAGATGATTTTATTCCGTCATCATTAGAGGTTATATCTGCTGTGCCTCCGTTAAGTTCTACATAATCTTTGCCCTTAATACCATTATTTACGGCTGTAATTGTTAGATTTGAACCGTTTATCTTTACCTCGTCATTGCTTGCAATGCCATCCTTGTAGTTGCCTGCAATGGTCAGCTCTCCATCGCCCTTAATTGTAATGCGGTCTGAACCGAAGATGCAGGCATCCTCTCCGCTTTCAATCAGACTGTCAGAATAGTTTGCGGCATCTGCAAGGCTGCTTGCCGTACCTTGGGGTATCTCTATGGACATATCACCCTGCAAAGAGTAGATTGCAGGGCCTGTTGAGTTTGCTATGCTGCAGTTGTTAAGTATAAGGTCAACATCTCCGTCCTGGCTGTTTACTATAACGCATCCATCAGTAAGTTTACCTGTAAGGGTGTATGTGCCTGACTGAGTTATAGTAATTGCGTTGCCGTCTATGGAAATACTCTCGCCTGCAACACTGCTGCCATTGTCCTTAAGTGTTACAGAAGCGGTATTATCGGCTACATTGCTTTCCTCTGTATTATTCTGACCGGTAGCAGAGGCGGTACAAGCTGATATGGAAATTGCTCCTGCCAATATGGCAATTATAGCTGTTAATTTATGCTTCATGTTGATGCTCCTTTCGTTTAAGATGAGTATATATTACATCTGAAAAATTAGAACATCATTAAATAAGCATTTAAGTTTGTTAAAAAAATAAGTCCTATATGTCAAAACACATAAGACTTATTATAATCTGCGATATTTACTTAAATACATTTGGTATTTGCTCTATCATATCCGTTGCAAGTACTCCGTATACGGAAAGTCTGTCCTCTGCCAGCTCCCCTGCTTTCCCGCTAATATAGCACCCAAGGCAGGCGGCATCGTAACAGTCAACTCCCTGAGCGACAAGCCCTGATATTATTCCGGCAAGGCAGTCTCCGCTTCCTCCTTTGCTCATGGCAGGTGTGCCTGATATATTTATTGTAACTCTGCCATCGGGAGAAGTGATAATTGTCCTTGCATCTTTCAGTACAGTTATAACATTGTATTTTTTTGAAAAGTTCAGGGCAGTTTCTATGGGATTTTTCAGTATTTCTTCAACAGTGTCACCACACAGTCTTGACATTTCCTTTGGATGGGGAGTGACTATTGCGTTTTTTGGAAGGCATGTTTTCAGTGCTTCATCTTTTGAAATTATATTCAGTGCGTCAGCATCCAGTACAAGGGGAACAGAAATCTTACTTAATATTTCCTTTACAAAATCGTGGGTTATCCCATTGCATCCAAGTCCACAGCCTATAAGTATACAGCTCGCCTGAGTAATATTCATCATGGCAGATTCCTTGCACAGGTAACCGTCAATATCCACGGTATTAGTAACTACAGCTTCCGGCAGAGTTTTCCTTATTACGTCTGCACAGCCACAAGTAGCATAGGCATAAACAAGACCTGTACCTATCCTGTATGCACTTTTTAAAGAAAGTACAGCAGCCCCGGTCATGTGGTCACAGCCTACAAAGGCAAACAGTTTGCCATATTTGCTTTTATCTGACCTGGACTTTCTTTTTGGGACAAGTTCCAAGGCTTCATTTTTGCTTAATACCCTTGTTTTTGTTGTGCCGTTTACAGGAAGGGAAATGTTGCCTACTATAAGCTCTCCTGTGTGTTCGCAGGCAGGATATAACATAAGTCCTGTCTTTGCCATGTGAAAGGTCATAGTTTTGACAGCATATACGGCATTTCCGAAATCATCGCCGCTATCAGTTGAAACACCTGTTGGACAATCTACACTGTAGACAGGCTTACCTGAAGCATTTATGGCAGATACCACTGATGCAAGAGGCTCACGGAGGGCACTTTCCAAACCTGTACCCACAAGGGCATCTACTATCAGTTCGCAATTGTTAAAGCAGTTTCTAAGTCCGGCAATATCCTCAATATCAGTACCATAATACAGGATGGGAATATCAAGTGCTTTGGCAGCATCCAGATTGATTTTACAGTCAGGGGTGGCATTTACCCTGTTGCCAATAAAAATAAAGGTTACATCTGCTCCGTGGGCAAAAAGTTGCCTTCCGCAGGCAAGGCCATCGCCTCCGTTATTCCCTTTACCACAGAGAATAAGAACTTTTTTATATCCGTCTTTCAATATAAGGCTTGACATGGAAGCAGCGGCGTTTTCCATCAGCAGTAACGAAGGCACACCTGCTGATATCGCCTTCTGTTCAATGGCACGCATCTGAGCATTATTTACAAGATACATTCAACCCCCTCCTTCTATTACAGCAAATGCAATAGCCTGTTCCTTGTTATGGGATATGGATACATGGATGTTACTGCATTTGTTGTCTTTATACAGCTTAAGAGCACCTCCATACAGAGTAACCACAGGTGCACCGGAAGGATTACGTAGTATCTCTATATCCTTTGCACCGAACCCCGAAAATCCTGTCCCTAATGCTTTGGCAACTGCCTCCTTTGCGGCAAAGTTACCTGCAAGAGATTGAGCAGACTTTCTAAGGAGCATAAGCTCATTATGTGTATATACCTTATTAAGGAAGTTATTCCCGGGATTAATAAAACGATTTATCTCGATAATGTCACTTCCTATTCCGTATATCATAAAAACCACCTCATACATTCAGTATAAATAAAATTAAGTCTGAATGCAATAAATAATTGCATTATCCCTCGATTTGTTGTAAAATATAACAGAAGATGAGGGGAGTATGATAATATGCGATATAAAATACTTGAACTTCTGAAAAGTACCCCTGATTTTTTATCCGGTGAAGACATTGGCGAGAGGTTTAATGTCTCCAGAGCTGCGGTGTGGAAAAATATTGCCAGACTCAAGGAGGAAGGCTATAACATCCAGTCTGTTTCAAATAGGGGATATAGGCTGTTGAATGATAGGGATATCCTTAATCAGTTTGAAATAGGTATTGATAAATGTGCTTATTTTGAGGAGATTGATTCTACTAATAATGAGGCAAAACGTATTGCCTCCCAGGGTTGTGAGGACAAGTTCCTTGTTGCCTGCGGCAGGCAGTTGCAGGGTAAAGGCAGACTTGGCAGAAGCTGGAATGATAAGGGTGAAAATGCCTGTTTCAGTTTTATATTCAAACCTGACATACCGCCCTTTGAGGCACCAAAGCTGACTCTTGTTGCAGGTCTTGCCGTTGCAGATGCTCTGGAGAGTCTTACAGGCCTTGAGTTTGCTGTAAAGTGGCCTAATGATACAGTTATCAATGGTAAAAAAATCAGCGGTATTCTTACGGAAATGAGTGCCGAAATGGACAAGATAAACTATGTTATAGTTGGCATAGGTATAAATGTTAATACCATAGAGTTTGATGGGGAGTTAAAGGATAAGGCAACCTCCCTTGCCCTTTGTCTTGGCCATAGCATGAAACGCAGTGATGTAATCAGGG
>CASFCZ010000047.1 GCA_949293325.1 uncultured Eubacteriales bacterium
GGACCGGTAGTCATCTGACTATTGGAGGTGGGAAGGCTTGTGCCAAGGGAACCAACCTTTTCAAATCCAGAGTAATCTCTCATTTCAATGGTTATGGGGGCATCTGTTATCATTTCCATAAGGGCATCTGTGGCACTGTTATCCTCCAGGGTAGCGGTAAAGGTGTTGTCCCCTACTTTAACATTTATTTGCATATTATCCTCCTTGTTTGCCTCCTCCGTTACCTGGATGGAGGTTGTTTCAGTGGTGCTTTCAATGGCTGTATTGTTTTCACAGCCTGTAATTATGGCATTTAAAGCAAGTAACAGGGCGATTATTCTGCTCATATTTATAACCTCCTCAGGCACATACACAGCCCTTTTTTTGTATGGTTACAGTACCCTTCGCCTCATCAATATCCCTTATTATTTCCCTTACATCAGGTACGGATATATGCCCGGAAAGGGGATTCTTAATGCTTATTACAGGGGTTGTGATAGTTGCCTCCACGTCAGAACGTTCAAAGGCAAGGTCACAGTCAATCATTTCACAGTTGATAAGTTTAAGTCCCTTACAGTAGCACAGGGGCTGAGTGCCTGTAATTTTACAGTTTTCAAAGGTAACGTTTTCACAGTACCAGGCAAGGTACTCACCCTTTACCACACAGTTGCGGATTATTACATTTTTTGCATGCCAGAAGGCATCCTTTGTATCAAAGCGGCAGTTTTCAAATACTGAGTCTTCAATGTACTGGAATGAGTATTTGCCCTTCATGGTTACATTGTCAAAGTGCAGATTGGTTGAGCGCATCATAAAGTACTGGCTGTCTGCCGTACAGTCCTTCATTTCCATATTATGCACCGACCAGCCAAATTCAGGGGAAATAATGTCACAGTCACTCATCTTTATATTACTGCACTCACGAAGTGCCTTAATTCCGTGGAGTTTGGTGTTTTTAATTGCAATATCATGGGAGTACCACAGGGCTGCTCTGCACAGCTCCGTCATTTCCGAATTGGATATATTAAGTCCCTTAACATGCCAAAGGGGATAGCGCAGATTAAAAAAACAACCATCTGTCTGTATGTTGCTACATTCCTTAAGGGCGCTTTCTCCATCGGCGGGACCGTCAAAGGCACAACTTCTGATTAATGTATCTTTAATGCCGTAAAGGGCACGTTCCTCATCTAATGTCATATTTTCTATTACTTTCATTGTAAAGCCTCCAATCAATGATTATTTTTCTCCATTCTATAAATAAGATAGTCAAGGCAGTCTATGCGGTGCTCCTGTAAATGGAGCTTATCCAGCAGCCTCTGCCTGTAACAGGAAAGAAGGTCAAGCTGTTCTGTTTTCTGCCCCTGTAATTCCATAAATTTTTTTACCATAGCCTGACTACAGCCTGCATCTATCAGGTTTTGCGTAACTGTATAGGCATAGGGGTTTGTTTTTTCTGATTTATTCATAGGCATTCTCCTGTTATTTCTTTCTGTTTATATTTTAGTCCCAAGGGAGTTAAATAGCAAATACTTATTAATTATCCTTTTCCATAATTGACATTTATGGAAAAAATATATATACTTCCCTTAGGAGGTGGTATTATGGAATTGCGCCTGTTGGAGTACTTCCTTGCTGTGGCAAGGGAGCAGAATATATCAGCGGCAGCTCAGTCCCTTCATATTTCCCAGCCGGCACTGTCCACCCAGCTGAAAAATATGGAGGATGAGCTGGGTAAACAGCTCCTTATACGTGGTACAAAGGGCTCCCGTCGGGTGTTACTTACAGAGGAGGGTATGATACTGCGTAAAAGGGCAGAGGAAATAATTTCCCTTGTGAAACGGACGGAGGAGGAAATTTCCCGCTCAAATGAAACTGTTATGGGTGATGTCTATATCGGCACGGGGGAAACGGATATAATGCGTCTTTTTGCCTCTGCCGCTAAAAAACTGCAAAAAAAATACCCATACATCCGCTATCATATTTCCAGCGGTAATGCAGAGCACGTACTTGAATATCTTGACAAGGGTCTTATTGACTTCGGACTTCTTTTCTGCGAGGTGGATCCCCATAAGTATGAGGCAATGCCTATACCGGTAAAGGACACATGGGGTGTACTTATGCGCCGGGACTCACCCCTTGCTGATAAGGAATCAATATCCCCGGAGGATCTCTGGGATAAACCCCTTATTGTTTCCCATCAGAGGGGGGAGGACTCCTATCTGGGACGATGGCTTAAAAAGGAGGCATCGGAGCTGAATATAGTTGCTACCTATAACCTTGTCCTTAATGCTTCAATACTGGTGGATGAGGGCCTTGGCTATGCCCTTTGCTATGATAAGCTTATTAATACCAGTGGCAGTAACCTTTGTTTTCGACCATGTACCCCTACACTTCAGGCACATGGCTTTATTATCTGGAAGAAGTACCAGATATTTTCCAAGGCGGCGGATACCTTCCTTAATTGCCTGAGGGAAATAATGGGGGCAGAAGAATAATAAAACTGTCAGGGGAGATGTTAATAACATCTCCCCTGAATACCTTAATTAATTTTGGCTTTTGTAAAAGTTACCTGTATTATATTTTACTGACGGGAGTACAAGCTAGCATACTTACAATATCACTTACTGCATTAGCCAGGATAAGCATAACATCTCCGCAGGGCTTAAGGGAGTTTTCCGCCATATACTCTCCCGATCTGTTTATATATTCAAGCCTGTATCTGTCAACAATCTTATTGTCATACATATCTCTGTGGGGTATATCTATTGTGCCATAGAGGCAAAGTCTGCCCGGATAATATTCAATATATCTGTTGTTTTCAATATAGCTGTTCATGCCGAACTTTTCTATGTCCATTTCCTTAATTGCAAGCCCGTTGTATGGGACAAACCGTTTAAGCTTAATATCCTCTCGTCTGAACAGAGTTATATACTGTACTTCAGGAGCATCATACATAAAGGTTTTTATGGTGTCAAGTCTTCCCTTTTCCTTTAGTATTTCATCCCCTATATCCGATATAACATACCACAGGGCAGGATTTTCCATAAGTACAAAGCCCTCATCCATTCCGTTTACCGTATTGACAAGCTGTATGTTATCCTTCAGCCAGTGCCTGAGCCTTTTCAGCCTTTCCATCTGCTTGTCCAGTTCTTCCAGTCTGTTTGCACATATTTCAAGCATATCCTGACTGCTGCTCCCCAGCATAGCCCTTATCTGCTCGTGGGAAAAGCCACACTTGATATACAGTCTTATCATAGCTACCTTACTGACGTCGTAGCTTTCGTACCAGCGGTAATTTGAAACATCCCTTTTGGGATGCAGAAAGCCGCTTTTTTCATATCGGCGTATGGTGTTGGTGCTTACGTCCATAAGCTTTGCCAGATCACTTGTAATATATCTCATAAAAATACCCCATTTCTTCTAACAGAATTGTAACATACCATACGTTTTTTTTCAATGTGTCTTTTAACCCTGACCTCGTGTCATAGTTGACCCTGACACTGGGTCAGGGTTTATATTTCAGGTATAAAACCCTGTGGAGGGGAGCAGTTATCATTTTATGGGGTGATATATTGCCTCCCTTGACAACAATTAATTTTTTTGAAGGAGGAATAATGTATGGCAAATCGCACAAGGCACAGCCTGAGAAGTATTATGGCTTTATTACTGGCTGTGACTATGGTAATCGGCATGCTTCCCTTATCTGTTCTTGCGGCCGATCCTGTTACTCAGGGATTATGGACAGTATATAACGATACGGCAAGCGGCTATGCCACCTATGGCGATATGGGCTTTACATATTACAGTCCTACCACCACAATGACCTATGGTGCCAATGGGGGTAAGGATTATGTAAGGTCCAATAATACCAACGGTTCTGCAAGTAACGGAATAGTGGTTACAGAGAGTAAGTCCTATTGTGACTTTACTCCTGTATCAGACGGTACTCTCACTGTATATGTGGGAAATGCTTCAACCAAGACAGGCTATGTAAGCAAAACCGATGCAAATGGTACAAGTACAGCTGTCGGTTCATATGTGCCGGGAGGCAGTGACAATTATGACACAGATGGCTTTAAGGTAACTCAGGGTAAGACCTGGGCAACCCTTGAGATTGAGGTTGAAAAGGGCTATACCTACTATGTAAACCTTTCCGGTTCTAAAATGTTTTGTTACGGTGCGGAGTTTGTGGCATACACAAATGTAACGGGTACTATCAGCGACAGCTTTGGCCTTGGCAACTATGACATTAAGTTTACCAACAAAACTACAGGGGAGGTAAAGAATGCTGCGGTAACAGGCAACAGCTACAGCATTATATTAAAGCCCGGCTATGAGTATTCTGCTTCCCTTTCCGGTGCAAACGCACTGGGTTATGCAATCAGTAATGATACAAGGCTGGTAAATGTTGCAGTGGGAGATACACAGACAGCAAATCTTACTATTGAAAAAAGCGTATCATACCTGTTGTCAGGTAATATAACAGGTGCAACATCGTCTCTTCCTGCTGATACAAAGCTTGTGTTTGTTCCTTCCGATACAACAAGTCATGAAAGCGTAACTGCAGCAGTTGACCTTACAAAGGCAACCTATACGGCTCAGCTTGTTGCAAATGAAACTTATACAGCTACCCTTGAGGGTGCCTGTGACTATGAGCTGGCATCTGCCGTAACTGTAATCAATGACAGCTCATCAGCAATTACAAGGGATATTCAGCTTATTGCCCTTCCAACCTATCAGGTAAACGGTAAGTTTATAGGCCTTACCCAGACAAGGGGAGTATATGAGGACCTTAGTGTTCAGCCTGTATCTGTTACCTTTACAAATGTGGAGGATGGCTATAGCTACACAGGTACACCTTCGGCAGGTACATATTCCGTTGCCTTAAGGAATGGCAGTTATGAGGCGTCCATTGTATCAGAGGATTATTCCACATCCACCCATGTAACAGTTGAGGGGGGAGCAACATCAAGGGATCTTCTGCTTAAGAAAATTACAGTGGAACCCCTTACATACAGAGATACCCTTTATGTAGGCTCTGATAAGGAGTTTAAGTCCGTTCAGGCGGCAGTTGACGAGGCTACAGCCATGACAAGAACATCGGGTCAGAGGGTTACCATTAAGATAGATCCCGGTGTTTACCGTGAGCAGGTGGTGGTAAATACACCTGATATAACTCTCGAAAGTAATGGCGGTACAAGGGACAATACAAAGATAACCTGGTACTATGGTATAGGTTATAAATACTATAGCTGTGTAGACAGCTGCTATGATCCTTATGCAGATTATGACAAGTTTGAAAAGGGTAATGTTACATCCTACTGGGGTGCTGCCGTAATAACCAATAAGGAAGCAGAGGGCTTCAGGGCAAAGGATATTACCTTTGAAAATTCATTTAATAAATATATGACCGATGAGGAGATTGCAGATGGTGCAGAGCCTAACGGTCTTGAAGCAATATCTGTTGCAAGAAAGGAAACTACCAATGTGGATTCCAGAGAGGCAACAGAGAGGGCGGCAGCCTATGTAAACTATGCGGATAAGACAGAGTTTCTTGATTGCAGCTTTATCGGCAGTCAGGATACCCTTTATACCTGTAATGTGGCATACGATGCCTATTATAAAAACTGTTATATAGAGGGTCAGACAGACTTTATCTATGGTAACGGTGATGTGATCTTTGACGGCTGTGAAATCAATCTTTGCGGCTATGACGGTACTGCGTCAGCAGGTTATCTTACCGCTAACTCAAGCAGCGAAAAATACCCTGCTGAGTTCGGCTATATCTTCAGAGGCTGTTATATTTCATACAATGACGAAAGGGATGTAACTGCAAGTTATCTTGGCAGAACCTGGGGTGACAGTGCCAGGGTAACATTTATTGATACCCAGCTTGAAAACAGTGATATGATTTTGGGGGCAGGCTGGTCTGCCATGTCAGGTGTCAATCCTACAGACCCCTCCGTTACATTAAGGGAATTCAATACTACATATAACGGTGTTCAGATTGACACCTCAGGCAGAGTGACAGGTGCGGTAACGGAACTTGACAGAAGTCAGTACACAGTTGAAAATGTAATGATTGCAAATGGCTGGACACCTGCCTACTATACCCCATCAACTGCAACGGCGGCTGTCCTTGCTTCAGCACCGACTATGACATCAAACGGTGACCTTAATGCACCTAACCCGGGTGAAACCATTACCCTTGGTTATACACCTGAGTCAGACTGGGCAGATAATGATGTATCGACAATAGCATGGTATGCAGTGGCTGAGGGCTATGATGATACAAGCCTGGATACTATTCTGGAGAGTGCTACTCTCTTAGGGGTAGAGTCTGCGGTAAGTACAAATAAATTCCAGATACCTATGGAATGTGCAGGCAAGTACATTATGGCTGTAGTAACACCTGTTACGATAGAGGGACTTGCAGGTGAGCCAAGCTATATTATTGACAGGGAAAAGCCTGTCAGTGCAACATGGTCCGATCCTGACAACGAGGGCAGCATTGCTCCCGGTTCAGGTATCAATATTTACCTTGCAGGTGACTCAACTGTTAAGGACTATTCTGCCAACGGTATCTACAACGGTGGTAAAATACTTGAGTCAGGTTCCTGGGGTGAGTTTTTACAGCTCTTCTTTAACAGTGACTATGTAACTGTTAATAATTATGCCCAGGGTGGCAGAAGTACAAGATCCTTTATTAATGAGGGAAAGCTTGATACTATTGCAGGCAATATCAAGGCAGGAGATTATCTCTTTATCCAATTCGGTCACAATGACTGTGCAAACGGTGCAAGCTACTATGAGGAAAGATTTGCACCTCTGTTTACTGCCGATACCGCAACGGAAAGACCATATCCTACCATAGTACCTGAGGAGTCAATGAAGGTGGCAACTCCTTCGGCTCTCCAGAGCTCCTACGGGGATACTTACTACTCTTGGGATTGTGGTGCTACCTATAAGGGATATTTACAGAAGTATATTGATGTGGCACTTGAAAAGGGTGCAATACCCGTTATAGTATCTCCTGTTTCAAGGCTTTACTATAACAGTGACGGTACTATCAAAGCCCATCATGATGCAACTATGACAGATTATGCTCCTACAGCGTCTTATGTTACATCAGATGATGCCTATGTAACAGCCTGTCGGGAAATATATGAGGCTAACAAAGATAAGGGTGTGCTTTACCTTGATGCCTTCAATATGACTAAGGAATTATATCAGGAGGCATATAAAGCAGGTGGAGAAGCCTATGGCACGGATATCTTTGCTACAGGTGACAAGACCCACAGCAATAAAACAGGCGGTGTTATCCAGGCAGGTATTATAGCCAAGTGGATACAGGATGCAGGCATATCTATTTCCCAATATGTAACACAGCCAACAACTGCCTATGGAGAAAATCCTGACGGTAATTATATTTTTACCATTAAGAATAAGGAATTTACTGCAAACAACAATAGCTATGTTAAAAACAGTTACTGGACAGAGTATGGACAGAGCCTCTTTGACTCTATAGGAGGCACTGTAACACCAACCACTCCATCCGTTACCTTAAACTTTGCAACACAGGAGGCACTTGACCTTTATGTTACCAATGCTGCCGAAACCTTTACAGATGGAGCTTTCAGCGGCAGGTATACCAATGCAGAGGGTGATGATTATGATGTAACCATTTACAGCAGTGGTATCCAGTATTATAACAACGATATCAGATACGGCACAAAGGCTACCCCAGGCAAACCGATATTCTCCTTTACTGCCGATGCTGCTGCGGTATATACCATTACCGGAGCGGCATCAACAGGCAGTGGAACTATGGGATTGTACAGGGATGCGGAATGCAGGGAACTTGTGGCATCCGCAAGCAGTACAGAGCCCCTTGTATATAAAAAGACAACAGCAGATCCCGAGGTGCTTTATTATGCCAATGTTGATGCAGGCAATATGTATCTTATGGAGATAACAATCTCCCATGCCGTACCAAAGTCAGTAAACCTTAACTTTAGCAGTGAGGATGCCCTTGCAATGTATGAAACCAATGCAGCTGATACCTTTACAGGAGGTAAGCTTACAGGTGAGTACATCAACACCATGGGTCAGAGCTTTGATGTAAGTGTATATCAGGCATCTATCCAGTATTACAACAGCACTGCACACTATGGTACCAAACTTAGCGTCAAGCAGCCTGTTATATCCTTTACGGCAGATGAAAGGGCTATGTATACAATAAATGTAAGGGCAGGTACAGGTAGCGGTACCATTAATATATATACTGACGAGGCATGTACAAACTCCATTGTTAATTCATCAGTGCCGGGAAGTGTGGTATATAAAAAGACAACTACAGCCCCTGAGACCCTGTATATTGCACCTTCAGCTGTAAATAATCTCTATGTATCCGATATAGAGATAGTTAAGGAGGAGCTTCCTACAGATGTAAAGGTGAACTTTAAGGGTAATGTAACGGGTATAGAGGCTGATGATACTAATGTTGTTATCACCCTTAAGAGTGCAACGGAAACCCTTACCCTGACAACGGAACAGTATCAAAATGAGGGTGTTGAGCTTATTGTAGGTGAAACCTATGTGTTAAGTGCAAAGGGTGATAAGGGCGTATACCTTGGTACGGATCTTGTTCCCGATGATTCAGGTGAAGCTGATCTGGTGCTTTCAAGGATAGTCTTTGATTTTCCTCTTAACTTCATTGAATATTATGAGGATTATAAGGCGTACCTTAATGCAGTAGGCTATGGCAGTGCAGATATTACCGATGCCTACAGCGGTATTACGGTTCATCCAAACGGTATAGTTATGACCGATAGCTATAAAAATTACGGCGTAAAGACAAATGCCTATGAGATACTTTCATTTGAGGCAAAACAGACGGGAGTTTGTACCGTAAGCTTTACATCTTCCGTATCAAACAGTGATAAGCTTATACTTAAGGTAAACGATGTATATGTACCTGACCTTAAGCTTGTTACCCAGGGTGGAGTTACTACTCTGTCCACCATTGTAAATAAGGGTGATACCGTTACCCTTTATACACCTACAAGGTCTAATCTCTGGTTTACCGATATTGATGTAACATATTCGGAGGCATCCTTTAACGTTGAGGGTTCCGTTATCAGTTCCGACGGTTCAGAGGTTCTTGTATACGGTGTTATCCCTGATGAATATACTGCCAATGTCAATAGGGTAGGCTTTATATTTACCGACGTTATTACGGCAGATCTGTCCCAGTGCGTGGTAAATGACAGTTCAACTACAGTATATAATACTGTTACCTTTGACGGCACTGACTATACAGTGTCAGGCAATAAGCTCTTTGGCAGTATTATAAATGAGCTGGGAGATATGACAGAGTGCTATGCCTACGGCGTATGTGAAACTTCCCAGGGCACATTCTATAGTGCTCCTGTCAGGATTAGCTTTAAGTAAGGAGGTAATCAGATGAAAAAGAAAAGTTATACAAAACCTGAAATAGTGGTTGCCAACTTTGATAATAAGGACAGCATTACAGTGAATGTTTCCTCCTATCAGCTGCGGATTAATACGACTGCCTCCGGAAAAATAAATAAGGCAACTGTTATAGATTTCTGATAAATAAATTTTTTTGGACTGCCCGGTAAATATTACCTGTGGCAGTCCTTATTTTTGAGATTAAAAAACTTCATTAAATATATCTCCGTCAATATCAATTATGTCCCCCAGGGGTATAACACCCTTACCCTCCAATGTTATTTGTCCTTTAAAGGTATCAGCCTTAATAACCCTGCCTGTGACGGTAACATAGCTGCCCCCTTCCTTTCTTTCGTCTGCTACAAAATAGGTCAGGCTTATAACAGGCTCCTCCCTCAGATGTTCAAGGATAATATGAAATTTTATATCAAGTATATTGAGGGTATCTTCATTAAGCTCCATCCTTTTATGGGTCAGCCTTGCTGTTTCCTTAACTGCTCCGTCATAGCCCGTAAGAGCCGCAAAGGGAGAAAACTGTGCCGCCCTGTCATGTATGGACATTTGAGGCCGCTTTGAGGATATGTGGTGGGGCAGGGTAATAATATCATCATATTTTCCGCTCATGCCTTATGTCCTCCTATCTGTGCATTTCTGTCCCTGGCAGTTGCACCCTCCTGAAGGTTCATACCCTTAAGGATGGCATTTTTACCGTATTTCTTTTTAATGGACAGCATTGCCTGCTGCATTTTCTTTTCCTTCTCAAGGTCTGCCTGTTCCTTTTCTTCCTTAGCCTTAAGGGCAGTATAGTCGGTAAACAGGTCAAGCTGCATGGGTTTATCCTCTGTATTAAGAGAGGGTTCGGGTACTACATGGTTTGCAGTAACATTAAGTCTGCGTATTAGGAGATCTGGGTTTACTATGCGGCAAAACAACTCCGATACGGCATGGGTTATAAGTTTCCCTGAGGAGGTGAATTTCCCAAGATTAAAGGTGCCATGGGCGTGCTTTGGTATCTGCCTGCCATAGTGATCCCTTACCACCTGTCCCTTGTATTTTTTCCTTCGCTCAGGATCTGTAATATTCTCTATGTCATAGCCTACCGTTATAACTACCTGATCTGTTACAAGGCCTTTGTCTACCAGGTCCAGGGCAAGCATATCCGCCATTTCCCTTAACACAAGTTCTGCCTTGTCCGCCTCATAGGGACAGAGGAGTACCTGTCCGGATCCAAGACTGTTGTTGGCAGGCCTGTATGCCTTTACATCCGATATAGTGCAGGGTTCCCAGCCCCAGGCATGGTCTATGAGCAGTTCTGCATTTTTGCCAAAGAGCTTGTAAAGGAGATCCTCATTTATCAGGGAACAGCGGGCAACATCCCCCATGGTAAACATACCATGCTCCTCAAGTTTTTTTCTGTAGCCCTGTCCAACACGCCAGAAGTCTGTCAAAGGCTGATGGGACCATAAATTGCGGCGGTAGCTCATTTCATCAAGCTCAGCAATACGCACACCGTTTTTATCGGCAGGTATGTGCTTTGCCTCAATATCCATTGCTACCTTGCACAGATATAAATTGGTACCTATGCCTGCAGTGGCGGTTATGCCTGTTGTTTCCAGTACATCCAGTATAATCTTCATGGCAAGGTCATGGGCGGTGAGGTGATAGGTATTAAGGTAGTCAGTTACATCCATAAAGACCTCATCAATGGAGTAGACTATTATATCTTCAGGGGCGATATATTTCAGGTAAACATTGTATATCCTTGTGCTGTATTCCATGTAGTAAGCCATACGGGGAGGGGCTGCTATAAAGTCTATTGCAAGTTCAGGGGAGCGGGCAAGCTCCGAGCTGAAGCAGGATGTGCCTGTAAGTCTGCCACCGGGTGCATCATGCCTGCGTCCTGCATTTGCCTCCTTTATTCTCTGCCTTACCTCAAATAGCCGACACCGTCCCGACAAGCCGTAGGCCTTAAGGGAGGGGGTAACTGCAAGGCATATTGTCTTGTCCGTGCGGCTTTCGTCAGCCACCACAAGGTTGGTATCCATTGGATCAAGTCCCCTTTCCCTGCACTCCACAGAGGCATAAAAGGACTTAAGGTCTATTGCAATATATTTTTTTTCTTTCATGCCCCATTCTCCCTTCTCAGTTTGATTTTTGAAACAGTAACTTTGTTCGTAATTTTTGACGACATTAGTCTGTTAATTCGATTATACCACGTAACAGATATTATTTACAGTACATATTTTTTTAGGCAAATTAAATCCCTTGAGTTTTTTTGCCTTAGGGTATAGAATATCATAAATAAGCAAAAGGGGAATTTATATGATATACACTAATACAGTAAGAGGCCTTTTTATCTCCCGTCCAAATCGGTTTATAGCACAGGTGCTTATAGGAGGTAGAGAGGAAACCGTTCATGTTAAAAATACAGGCAGGTGCAGGGAGCTGCTTATTCCTGGGGTTCAGGTGGTACTTGCCATAAGTGATAATCCCAGGCGTAAAACCGCATATGATCTTATAGGGGTTTATAAGGAGGGACTTGGCTGGGTAAATATTGACAGTCAGGTGCCCAATAAGCTTGTAAGGGAATGGCTTGACAGTGGCAGATCCCTGTTTAAGGACATCAGCCTTATTAAGCCTGAGTGCAGATTCGGTAATTCCAGGGTTGACTTTTATCTGGAGTGCGGTGGAAGGAAAATATTTATTGAAGTAAAGGGCTGTACTTTGGAAATAGGAGGTAAGGGCTACTTTCCCGATGCACCTACGGAAAGGGGTGTAAAGCATCTGAGGAAATTGGCAGAGGCGTCAAAGGAAGGCTATGAGTGTTATGTGGCGTTTGTAATAGCCATGCCACGGGTCAGGGAGGTATATCCAAATGTGGATACACACCCACAGTTTGGTATTGCATTAAATGAGGCAGTGGAGGCAGGAGTAAGAGTTTTGCGCCTTCCCTGTGATGTTGCCCCGGACAGAATAGTTATTATTGACTGTCTGCAATAATTTACCTTAACAAAATCGAAAAATATTTCTATAGATCCGTTGACAAGGCACTGCATTCCGGGTATAATAGGAGTATAAAACGAATATATGTTCGTGAATAACTCTCTGGGATAGGAGGTGTACCGTGTCTGTGGAAGGATATAAAAAGACCTATGTTACCGTTAATATGGATGTTGACGAGGAGGGAAATGTGTGTCCTCGCTTTATTCGTCTTAAAAACGGGTGTATCTTTGGTATAGATCGCCTTAAATATAAGTGCCGTGCTTCCTCTGCAAGGGTAGGAGGCGGTGGTATTCGTTACACCATTGAGATCAATGGCAGGGATACATTCCTTTTCCATGAGGGTGATAAATGGTTTGTGGAGGAAAAGCGGATGGGACATCCTAAGGGATAAGCTTTATATATAAGGGCATAATTGTAATTTTATGTGGGTATCCCATGTCAGGTTAAGGACCGTCTTTGGACGGTCTTTTTTATTTAAGGTTTGTTTTACCACAGAGCATTACAGTATTATAATTTCCTATGGGATTGACAGGAGAAGAAATACATGGTATTATACAAACATAAGTTAGCAAAGGCTAACCAGAGGGGTGGTAATATTATGTATGATATGATAAATATAATTTTGGGATATATATCTGCTTCAGTTTTTGCTGTGGCCCTTGTTTTTATTGTAGGCTGTATCAAAAGATATATGTTCCGTCTTTCGGTTATGGAAAGAGATTCCTGAACAAGTATATTTTTTGCCTGGGTGAACAAAATACTTAGGTAATCAATATATGGGAGGTCCTACAATGGAAGTATTAAAGGTATCGTCAACGTCACAGCCAAAGTCAGTTGCAGGTGCAATAGCGGCTATCGTAAGAAACAATAATGAGGTGGAAATACAGACCATCGGAGCAGGAGCTGTTAATCAGGCGGTAAAAAGCGTTGCCATAGCAAGGGGTTATGTTGCTCCTAACGGGATTGAACTGGTATGTGTACCTGCCTTTTCCCAACTGGAGGTGGAGGGCGAAATAAAAACCAGTATCCGCTTTCAGGTTGGCAGACGGTAAAAACTTTGTATAATCGGATAAGGGGATATTACGGTTTATGGGTAATATCCCCTTTAAAATACTTGGAAAAATATATTTTTTGTTAATAAAAAACACTTTTTTACATATGTTATATCTGTTTGTGTAAATTACTGTAATAATTCCTTATATTTTCGTTTAAATAGAGAAAAATATTAGATTAATTGAATAAAAATTTTTCTTAATTCAAATTATTTTTGTTGTAATCTGCCAAGGGAATGTGGTATTATTATATTAAATAATCAAGCATTGATTGGAGGGATTGAGATGCGTAAAAAAGAAATGTTGGCGATGCTTCTTGCAGGTGGTCAGGGCAGCCGACTCGGTATACTTACAAAGGATAAAGCAAAGCCTTCTGTAGCTTTTGGCGGTAAGTACAGAATAATAGATTTTCCCATGAGTAACTGCGTTAACTCAGGGGTGGATACTGTAGGCGTACTTACACAATATCAGCCACTTATCCTTAACCAGCATATAGGTATAGGTATTCCATGGGATCTTGACCGTAAAAACGGCGGTGCTGCTATCCTTGCTCCACATGTTAAGGGTGGCGAACAGGGGGAATGGTATTCGGGTACGGCAAATGCCATTTATCAGAATATAGGATATATTGATACATACAATCCGGAGTATGTGCTTATACTTTCCGGCGATCACATCTATAAGATGGATTATTCCAATATGCTTGCTTTCCATAAAAAGAATAACTGCGATGTTACCATTGCGGTTCTTGAGGTTAGTATGGAAGAAGCAAGCCGTTTCGGTATCATGAATGCCGATGAGAATGATAAAATATATGAATTTGAGGAAAAACCGGAGCATCCAAAGAGCAATCTTGCAAGTATGGGTATCTATATCTTTACCTGGGATAAGCTCAGGGAGGCTCTTATTGAGGACAATAAGGTACATGCAGACAGTGACTTCGGTAAGCACATTATTCCTATGATGCTTGGCAAGGGTATGACACTTTATGCTTACCGCTTTAAGGATTACTGGAAGGATGTAGGTACCATTGAGTCATACTGGGCAGCTAATATGGAACTTATTGAGACCCTGCCTCATTTTAACCTTTATGAGGATTTCTGGAAGATATATACAAATAATGAATCACAGCTCCCACAGTATACAGGCAAGGATGCGGATATCAAGACAAGTATTATTTCAGAGGGCTCAAGGATAATGGGTAAGGTGGAGCATTCAGTTATCAGTACAAGCGTTATTATTGAGGAGGGTGCCGTTGTACGTGACTCAATTATTATGGAACACTGTATTATACATAAGGGCTGTGTAATTGAACGCTGCATAATTGACCAGGATACAGAAATAGGCGAAAATGTTACCATGGGTGTAGGTGAAGATATACCTAATGAAGATAAGCCCAAGATCTACAACACCGGTATTACCGTAGTGGGAAACAATACAGTTGTACCACCTAATATTACCATAGGTAAAAACTGTGTTATCTATGGCAAGACTACTGCCGAAAATTATCCCGACAGTAAGCTTGAAAGCGGTAAAAGTGTTATAGTTGAGAAGGAGGCGATCTTATGAAAGCGATAGGTATTATTATGGCAGGCGGTAACAGTGAAAGGCTTAAGCAGCTCTGTACTCTCCGTGCTATTTCAGCTATGCCGGTGGCAAGCTCCTTCAGGGCTATTGATTTTTCCCTGAGCAATATGTCAAATTCAAATATTAAAAAGGTTGCGGTAATAACACAGTACAACTCCCGTTCACTTCATGACCACCTTTCATCTGCAAAGTGGTGGGATCTGGATCGTAAACAGGGTGGATTGTTTATTTTTACTCCATTCCTTTCCAATGATAACAGCTTCTGGTTCAGGGGTACAGCAGACTCCATTTATCAGAATATCAGCTTCCTTAAGCGTAGTAATGAGCCCTATGTAATTATTGCATCAGGTGACGCTATTTATAAAATGGATTTTCATGACGTACTTAATCAGCATATTGCAAAGGGTGCGGATATTACTATTATATGTAAGGATCTGGCAGGTACAGATAAGGATATACGTGACTTTGGAGTTATGGAGCTTGGAGAGGATATGAGCCTTCAGCACTTTGAAGAAAAACCCCTTGAGCCTAAGAGCAGTATTGCATCACTTGGTATGTATGTTATCAGCCGAAGCTTGCTTATCAGGCTCCTTGAGGATGCCATTCCAAACGGAAGGTATGACCTTGTAAAGGATATTATTATCCGTAACAGTAAGGAGCTTAAGGTATACGGATATATGTATGACGGATACTGGACTACACTTAACAGTGTCAATGCCTACATGAAGGCTAATATGGACTTCCTTAAAGAGGACGTGCGCAGTATTCTGACAACTCAGCCATACATTGATACAAAGCCAAAGGATGAACCGCCTGCTAAGTATAACGCAAGTGCAAATGTCAGTGATGCTCTTATTGCAAGCGGTACAATTATTGATGGCAGTGTAAATCACTCTGTCCTTTTCAGAAAGGTATTTGTTGGTAAGGACTCTGTGGTGGATAACTCTATTGTTATGGAGTCAACCATTATAGGAAAGGGCTGCACTATCAGGAATGCCATTATTGATAAAGAGGTAGTTATCAGCGATGGCAAGTCCGTAATAGGCGAGCCTGATAATCCGGTGGTTATCGCCAAAGGTGAAATTGTATAATCAAATCTGATCAAATGAGGGCTGTTGCTGTGCAATAGCCCTCAGACTGTCAATAAACTTATGAACCGATTGATTTTTGAATTAAATAAATATCTAGCTTGCATTTTCAGGTAACTTAAAGCGTCGCAGACTTTAATCCGCAGGACGGGCTTTGCCCGTTCGAGGGTATAACAAGAGTGTCGAAAAGAGGTTTATGACCTCTTTGAGGCACGGTTTGTTACTTCAATGGTGGGTACG
>CASFCZ010000048.1 GCA_949293325.1 uncultured Eubacteriales bacterium
TGAATCGCCCAAGCAGTGCACCCATAAGATAGTAGGATGCCCTCATCTTTCTTACGGCCTCCCCTGTTGCCTCCCAGCGATTAACATTCCTTGCATCAATCCTGAGGGTATTCTCATCTATAAATTCGCATACTGCACCAAGGGTATTAAGGGTGCTGACAAGACCTGTGACGTCCTCTATACAGGGTAAATTTTCTATTATGGAAACACCCTTTGCCGTAATGGCGGCGGGTATAATTGCAACTACTGCATTTTTGGCGCCGCTGACGGCTACCTCTCCCTTAAGCCGCCTTTGACCTCGTATTACTAACTGCTCCATTAAATATTAGCACCTCTCAAGCTTTCGTTTACTCTCTATTAATTGATTATAACACTAAAACAGCAATATTTAAAGCCTTTTTTGTGGGTTTTCGTAAAAATATGTGTGTATATGTTAAGTTTAACTGTAACAGATTTTACATATCCAACTGCATTAAAAAGGACTGTCGAATCTGCGGCAGCCCTATATCATCGGATTATTAACTGACTTTTATTTCTTTCTTATTTCTGCACATAGGTAATAATAACAGCTAGCCTCTTTCTTGTCAAGTCTGTAAAGGCTTTGACAGGGTCAAATTTTTCCTGAGCTGTAGCAGCTGACATGTCATCATAGCTGCTGTCGGAGCTACCCTTTGTATAATCGCATACATAGTATAGCTGTATTATATCCCCGTCTGTAAGCTTATAGCCTCCCATACTTACATCAGGTTCTGAGCCGTTTACACTGTACATCCATCCGCTGTTTACGCCCATATCAAACTCATATAGCATATTCGAAGCACTTTCTCCTACCCCTGAAAGATATATGCTGTTTTCATCCCCGGATGTGTCATATACAAGACCATGATTGTCAAGAGCTGTCTTTACTGCATCCCAGACACTTGAGCCTGCATATACCATTACAGTGTCGGTAAAGTCAAAGGAGTAGTTTGGCTCCTCCAGGGTTGAAAGGGTAAATCTTATATCAAGCCTTTTGGTATTGGAACCACCTCCGCCTCCACTGGGTCTGTGGGGTTGGGTGGTGGGCTGAGCTAAGGTAGTACATTCCGTTGTGGGCTCTGTTGTAATGGTAGTGGTGTTTTCTGTTGTCTGAAGGGGAACTGTAGTGGCTTCGGTGGTAACTTCTGTAAATACCTCAGTTGTGGTTTCAGTGGTAGAGGTTTCCGTAGTAATGGTTGTGTCTTCAGGAAGTTGTGGATTTCCGCCAAAGCGGAAGATATATACTCTTTCTTCGCCTAATAGCTGCCTTTTTACAGAAACCATTGCCCTGAATGCCTGTTCCGTAGCAAGGGCATTGTGATTTGTATTGGTAAATCCAAAGGTATATTCATCATTCATAAAGCTAAGGAGTCCCTCAAGGGCGTTTCCTGACTTTATAAAACGGCTGTCAGAGAATATATCAACACCGGCTGCACAAAGGGCATTTATTGCAACGGAGGTGGAGTTGGAGTTTTCTGCACCATAGCGGTTATAAAATGCTCCCCCTTCCCCCTGCATCTGTGCAAGGGCATTAACTCCCCTTTCCACCTCAGCTCTGTACTGTTCGTATGGTGCAAGGGCAAGTACTGCAAGGGCAGTAACATCTGTGTCTATAAGGGTGGCTGCACCAAAGCCCCCCATATCATTCTGGCTTGCAAGGATACCGTCAATAAGTTGTTGCCTTGCCTCAGGACGGTCATAACCCAGGGAGTCCAGGGCAAGAAGCCCGAATATAAGCTGATTGACAGCCATACCGTCAATATTGCTGCATATATAGTCCGCAAGGGCTTCATCCTTTATACCCACTGCACCTTGTACAATCAGCAGACGCTCAGCATCCGTTACAAGCCTGACATCCTTATCCATGTTTTCAACATAGCTCAGCATTTCATCGCTTACACAGCCATCTGCTGCCATATCTGCCACATACCAGTCGCTTATTACTCCCTTTTCATATACCTTGTTTACTACTGCCTTCACTGCCGAGGCGGTAGTAGATATGTCGTTATTATCTGCATATATGGTATCGGTCCCGAAATCAAGGGGACCGATAACCGATAAAATCATTGCCGCAACAAGCAGCAATGCAATGTGTTTTTTAAGCTGCATTGTTAAGGGACCTGCTTAATATACATGCGGCATCATTGGCAGTAAGGACACCGCTTCTGTCATAATCGGATACACCAAGGTCAATTGTTATAGAGTCGGCAAAACGTGTCTTCTGCAACACTGCTGCTGCATCATCTGCCGTAATCTTACCATCGCCGTTGCTGTCTCCCCTTAATACATTACCTGTCATATTACAGGTTATATTGCTGTCGGCTTTGGTTCGAAGAAAAGTGAAGTCCACAGGGTCGTATATAACGGCATCCCAGTTTTCATCAAAGTCGCTTACATACTCCCAGAGTATGAACATATTATCATAAGCTTCATATGCGTCAGAGTAGTCCCATACAGGGTCATAGTTGTCAACATAGTACATCCAGCCACTGTACATGGTGGTAAGACCGCTGCCCTGACCAAAAAGGCTGTCATAGTAGCTTAGTCCCGTGCCTGAGGTTACACAGTCAAGGTTATTTTCTATTGCATAAGTTATATCTGATACGGTGGCACCTTTGTCTATTGTAAGTTTAACAGGTCCAAAGGATGTTACAGGCTTTGTCTTGTCTGCTGTATTGGCACCCCTTGCCATAAAGTATACTGTTATGGTTTCATCAGTAAGGTCAATAACAGGCTTGCTGTCAGCCTCTGCACGGAGGGCGGCAAAGTCCACAGGTTCATATATAACTCCGTTCCAGTTTTCGTCAAAGTCACTTATATATTCCCAGAGTATAAACATACCGTCATTTACTGTATATTCATTAGCGGAAACAAATACCGGCTCATAGCTGTCAACATAGTACATCCAGCCGCTGTATATGCCTGTAAGACCGCTGCCCTGACCGAAAAGACTGTCATAATAGCTTAATCCGCTGCCTGATACCACAGTGTCAAGATTGTTTTCAACTGCATATGTTACATCGGAAACTGTAGTGCCTGCGGGAACCCTGAGTCTTACACACTCATAGCTTGTTATGGGTTGGGTCTTATCGGAGGTGTTGGCACCCCTTGCCATAAAGTAAAGGGTAACACTGCCGTCCTCAGCCGCAAACAGGCTTAGTGGGCTTGCTGCAAGAACCATAGCCACACAAAGCAGCAGGGCTAAAAGTTTGTTTTTCATTTTGATTTCTCCTTTCATATTGCCGAAGGGGCAAAAAAAATAGGCGTTGCAAAGCAAAGCCCACTGCACCTGAGGTGCCCTTGCCTTACTTCGGAAAACAAGTGATTAAATTTACAACCCCAGGGTGCGTATCTGACTATTTATCACAGTGACCGGTTCGTACAGGATTTGCACCTGTTTCCGCTTATCGCACCATTACAGTGCTGACCTTGAGGCACGTATTGAATTACAGAGATAATCATAGCCTAAAATATGCACCCTGTCAACTGAAATATGCCATTGTCTGGAATTTAGGGGACATAAATTGAACTTTTTAAAGCGTCGCAGACTTTAATCCGCAGGACGGGCTTTGCCCGTTCGAGGGTATAGTGAGAGTTTCTCAAGTGGTTTTATACCGCTTGAGGAACGGGTCACTACTTTCACAGCACTTTTGCTTTCAGCAAAAGCCGCCCAAAGGGCGGTCGCATACTTTGCGATGCAGAGGTGGGTACGTAAGTACCCCTACTGCAAGAAATGTAAGCATTTCTTGTAAGCGTGTCGAATTTTTCGACACGCTGAATTGATTATTTTTTATTCACTTGTCGGCTTATGTCTAACTTATACTTGAAAATAAGGCGTCAATGCTTTATAATTATCAATATAATTCAACCTGTTTTATTTGTAAAAAGAAATCTTTGGGAAATGGCATTGAGCAATATAAAAGGAATGATTTTATGGAGCAATACGAGCAATTATATAACGAGCTTATTGAAAAAATAAATAAATACCATCCTTCCAACGACCTTTCAATGGTTAAGCGTGCCTATGAGCTTGCCAGGAAGGCACATGGTGATCAGGTGCGTAAGTCAGGAGAGCCTTACATTATCCATCCCCTCTGTGTTGCCATTATCCTTGCGGAGCTGGAACTGGATATTGAAAGTATAGTGGCAGGACTTCTTCACGATGTGGTAGAGGATACCTCCTATAGCTGTGAGGATATAACCGAGATGTTCAATGCCGATGTTGCCCTTCTTGTTGACGGTGTCACCAAGCTTGCCAAAATCGAGTATGTGTCCAAGGAGGAACTTCAGGCGGAGAATTATCGTAAAATGTTCCTCTCCATGGCAAAGGATATAAGGGTTATCCTTATTAAGATAGCCGACAGACTTCATAATATGCGTACACTTAAATATATGAAGCCGGAAAAACAACGGGAAAAGGCACAGGAAACCCTTGATATATATGCTCCCCTTGCAGACAGGCTGGGTATTTCCAAGATTAAGGTTGAGCTGGAGGATCTTTCCCTACGTTACCTTGAGCCTGAGGCATACTATGACCTGGCGGATAAGATTAAGCGTAAACAGTCCGAACGTGAGGAATTTGTTGAAAAGATAGTTTCACAGATAAAGGAAAAGTGTGACGAAGCAGGCATTAAATGTGAGGTTTACGGCAGACCAAAGCACTTTTTCAGCATCTATAAAAAGATGCATAATAAAAATAAGACCATTGATCAGATATTTGACCTTTTTGCAGTGAGGATACTTGTGGATACGGTTACCGACTGCTATGCGGCATTAGGTGTTGTCCATGAGCTCTATAAGCCTATACCTAACCGTTTTAAGGACTATATTTCCATGCCTAAGGCTAATATGTACCAATCCCTCCACAACACCCTTATAGGACCTGAGGGTACCCCCTTTGAGGTACAGATAAGGACATGGGAGATGCACAGAACAGCTGAGTATGGTATTGCTGCCCACTGGAAGTACAAGGAGGGCAGGACCGATGCGGGGCAGGATGCAGAGGAAGTAAAGCTTTCGTGGCTCAGGCAGATCCTTGAATGGCAAAGGGATATGTCTGATAATAAGGAGTTTATGGATACCATCAAGACGGACCTTGATGTATTCAACGAAAATGTATACTGCTTTAGCCCCAACGGTAAGGTTATCAGTCTTCTTGATGGCTCTACCCCTGTGGACTTTGCCTATGCCATCCATTCTGCCATAGGTAATACAATGATAGGTGCCCGTGTAAACGGCAGGATTGTCAACTTCGACTATAAGCTCCAGAACGGTGACAGGGTTGAGATAATAACCTCTCAGAATTCCAAGGGCCCAAGTATGGACTGGCTTAAGTTTGTCAGGACCAGCCAGGCAAGGAGCAAGATAAACCAGTGGTATAAAAAGGTAAATAAGGAAGAAAATATTGTAAAGGGCAGGGATCTCCTTGAAAAGGAGGCAAAAAAGAAGGGCTATGAGATAGGTGCCCTTACTACCCAGGAAGGTATTGCTTCAGTCCTTAACCGTTACAGCTTCAGGGACTGGGATTCCGTATGTGCTGCCGTAGGACATGGCGGACTTAAGGAAGGACAGGTAATTAACCGCCTTGTTGAGCTGTATCTTGCTGAACAGAAGCGCAAGAAGACCGCCGATGAGCTTATTAAGGAACAGGAGGATAAGCTTAAGGCACAGATGGATGCCACCTCTGTTTCCGTTAAGTCACATAAGGGTAAGCAGGGTGTTTATGTACATGGTGTAGGAGATATTGATGTAAGACTTTCCCGATGCTGTTCACCTGTGCCGGGAGATGAAATTGTAGGCTTTGTTACAAGGGGCCGGGGCGTATCCATTCACCGTACAGACTGTGTTAATATAATCAACCTGAGTGAGGATGAACGGGCAAGACTTCTTGAGGCCGA
Source organism: uncultured Eubacteriales bacterium (assembly GCA_949293325.1). Classification (GTDB taxonomy): domain Bacteria; phylum Bacillota; class Clostridia; order Lachnospirales; family CAG-274; genus CALWRD01. Next base: position 5,916 of record CASFCZ010000048.1, read on the forward strand.
GTGGATTAACGGTGATAATAAAAGTACAGGTACCTATGAGGCTGAAATACGTGTCTTTGCACCTAACAGAAATGGACTTACCATGGATATTCTCAAGGTGCTTATGGATGAGGGCGTGCCTGTACAGAATGTAAGCGCCAGGGCTACCAAGCATAATGATGCGGTAGTTGACCTTGCCATGATGATAACAGGCAGGGAACAGCTTGAGATTGTATGTAAAAAAATACTTGCAGTCAAGGGCGTTGAAAATATAGAAAGAGTAACTACTTGATTTTGGAAGGATAAATTAAATGAGAGCCGTTTTACAGAGAGTTTCAAGGGCAAGTGTCGTATCCGACGGTGTTCTTACGGGGAAAATAGGCAGAGGCGTTCTCCTCCTTGTGGGTATGGATAAGGGGGACGACCAGGGGGACTTTAAGTATATTCTGGATAAGTCCGTCAGGCTCAGAATATTTGAAGATGAGGCAGGAAAGATGAACTTGTCTGCCGAGGATCTGGGGCTGGAACTGCTTGTAGTGCCTAACTTTACCATATATGCAGATGCTACCCATGGACGGCGTCCAAGCTTTGCCATGGGTGCAGATCCAAAGGAGGCAGAGGTTACCTTTAATGCCTTTATTGACTATGCCAGAAATAACTTCGGTAAAGTGGAAAGCGGTGTTTTTAAGGCAGATATGAAGGTGGAGATGGTAAATGACGGCCCCATAACCATACTGCTGGACAGTGATAAGTTATTTTAATGAGGTATTTATAATGAGAGTAAGGAGCTTTACCTCCGCCGATATGGGTGAAAACTGCTATATCATAAGCGGAGATAACAAGGAGGCAGTGGTTATTGATCCCGGTAACTCTGCTGAAAAGATTTTGGATTATATAAAAAGGGAAGAACTTGATGTCAAGGCAGTGCTTCAGACCCATGCACACTTTGACCATATGTGTTCTGCTGCCGCAGTTAAGGAGGCAACAGGGGCTGTTATATATATTGCAGAGCCTGAGGGGGTTGTTGCCTCTGATACAGGCCGTAACCTTTCCGCCATGTTCGGCTCACCTGAAACATATGGCTACGATAAGGTTCTTTCAGATGGGGATACCTTTGAATTCGGCGGTACGGAGTGCAGTCTTATCCTTACACCTGGACATACAATAGGCAGCTGCTGTTATTACTTTGAGCAGGAGGGGGCTCTCTTTTCCGGAGATACCATATTCCGTGCCAGTGTAGGCAGGACGGACTTCCCTACAGGTGATGACGAAAGCCTGCGTAAAAGTATAATAGGCAAGCTTTTTATACTGCCTGATGAGGTAAGGGTTTTCAGTGGTCATGGACCATCTACCACAATAGGCTATGAAAAGAAAAATAATATGTATGTATTTTAATATTAATTTTACAGAGAGATAAAGACATGAACTATATTCTTAAGGGGCATAGCTACGCAGATGATGTGGTGGCTATGCTTATGTTGTTTTTTCCCAATTTAAAATATAACAGGGTAGAGGAAATATGTGATGAGGACATAACCTGCCTGAGTGAATGTACCCCAAAGGGCTTTAATGCAGTTATCTTTAAGGATGGCAGAGAAAAGTCCCAGGCATTTGTACCCGTTTCATCCCATGATAAAAGGGAGGAAAAACGTGCCCTTGGTATGAGCATAAAAAAGGCAGTGGAAAGCATTACACAGGTTCATATCCCCTGGGGAATACTTACAGGGGTACGTCCTGCAAAATTTGTTTCCGTTATGCAGAATGATGGCATGAGTGACAATGAAATCCTCAGGGTACTTAAGGAGGATTATGCCGTATCAGAGCCCAAGGCAAGGCTTGCCATCCGTGTGGCACATAGTGAGCGTGCCATTGTGGAGGGGGCAGCCCCTGATTCCATAGGAATGTACATAGGTATACCCTTCTGTCCCACACGTTGCCTTTACTGCTCCTTTACCTCCTATCCCTTAAAACAGTATTCCGACAGGGTGGACAGGTATCTGGATGCCCTTGAAAAGGAAATGGAGTATGTCAGTGGCGCAACAGCAGATAAAAGTATTGAAAGCCTTTATATAGGTGGAGGTACTCCAACCTCCCTTAATGAGGAACAGCTTGACAGGCTTCTGGAAATGACCGCAAAGTACTTTAAACCTACAAAGGAGTATACGGTTGAGGCAGGTCGCCCTGATACCATTACAAGACAAAAGCTCCGCAGTCTTAAGAAATACGGTGTGGACAGAATATCCATTAACCCCCAGACCCTTAATGACAGCACCCTTCGCCTTATAGGCAGGGAACATGATACCGCCATGTTTTTAAAGGCATTTGAAATGGCAAGGGAGGAGGGACATGATCATATCAATACCGATATTATCCTTGGACTTCCCTCTGAGGGTACTGATGAGGTCAGATATACCATGGAGGGGCTTAAAAAGCTTTCTCCTGAAAGTATAACTGTGCATACCCTTGCGGTAAAACGTGCCTCAAGGCTTAAGGAAACCCTTGAAAGCTATGCCATGACATCAGCAAGGACAATGGATGAGCTTATAGACATATCTGCCCAATATACGGATGATATGGGAATGGAGCCCTATTATATGTATCGCCAGAAAAACATGGTAGGTAATTTTGAAAATGTGGGTTACTGCAAGCCCCATTGTCAATGTATATATAATATACAGATAATGGAGGAAAAGCAGAGTATATGGGCACTTGGCGCAGGAGGCTCCACTAAGCTGGTTGACCCTGTAAGTGACAGGATAGAGCGTATTTTTAACGTAAAAAGCGTTGATGACTACATCGGCAGGATAGATGAGATGATAGACAGGAAGCGTGCAGCGGAGGATATTTTTAAAAATTGTTGAAAAATACTCCATGTAGTTATATAATTTCAATGGACATAATTTTGATCGGAGGAACTGTTTTATGGCACAAAAGGTTAAACCAAGGACAATGCCCGGATTTATGGAGCTTTTGCCCTCGGAGCAGATCATGTTTAATAAGATGTATGATACCATAAGAGAGGTATACGAAAGCTTTGGCTTCCTGCCCCTCGACACTCCTGTACTGGAGCTGGCAGATGTACTCCTTGCAAAGGCGGGAGGGGAAACGGAAAAGCAGATATACCGCTTTACCAAGGGCGATACGGATATGGCTATGCGCTTTGATTTAACAGTACCCCTTGCCAGGTATGTGGCTCAGCATAGCGGTGAGCTTACATTTCCCTTTAAGCGTTATCAGATGAGCAAGGTATACAGGGGTGAACGCCCTCAGAAGGGACGTTTCAGAGAGTTTTATCAGTGTGATATAGATATTATCGGCAGTGATGAGCTGCCCCTTATATATGACGCAGAGATCCCTGCCGTTATTTATAATGTATTCAAGCGTCTTGATTTTGGAAAGTTTACCATAAGGCTTAACAATCGTAAGGTTCTTAATGGCTTTTTCGACTCACTGGGACTTAAGGACGATGTAACAGATATACTTCGTGTTATAGATAAGATAGATAAGATAGGTGCCCAAAAGGTATTGGCGGAGCTTAACGAAATGGGTGTCAGTGCCCAGTCGGCTGACAAAATACTGGACTTTATTACAGTTGAAGGCAGTACAGAGGATAAGCTTTCCTACCTTAAGGGACTTGATATTGATAATCAGGCCTTTGCCGAGGGTGTTTCGGAACTCAGCCAGACCGTTGATAATATGCGTATGTTTGGCATAGAGGATGATTACTTTACCCTTGATCTGACTATAGCAAGGGGACTTGACTACTATACGGGTACGGTTTACGAAACGGTTCTTGATGATTACAGGGGACTGGGCAGTATCTGCTCCGGCGGCCGTTATGATGACCTGACAGGTTATTATACAAACCGCAAAATGCCTGGTATAGGTATATCCATAGGTCTTACAAGGCTGTTTTCACAGCTTAAGGATGCAGGCATTATCAAAGCAGAGTGCAGCAGTATTGCAAAGGTACTTGTTGCACCTATGGACTGCTCAATGGCATACACCCTTAAGGCGGCTAATGAGCTCAGGGGGGCAGGGATACCCACTGAGGTATACTATGCTGACAAGGGCTTTAAGCATAAGATGAAGTTTGCAGACAAGCTGGGTATCCCTTATGTTGCGGTTATAGGCAGCAGTGAGGAAGAAAGCGGCAGCGTGTCTGTTAAAAATATGGCTACAGGTGAGCAGGTAACTGTTCCCCTTGAAAATATGGCTGAAGTAATAAAAAAAGGAGATAAATAAGATGGGCGAGTTTATGACAGGCCTCAAGCGCAGCTGCTATTGCGGCGAGGTAAGCGAGGCTATGATAGGTAAAGAAGTTACACTTATGGGCTGGGTAAGTAGGAGGAGAGTGTTCAGTCACTTTTCCTTTATTCTTCTCCGTGATCGCAGCGGAATAGTTCAGATAGTTGTTGACGGTGATAATTCCCCTGAGGAAATTGTAAAAAAGGATAAGGAAATCAGGAGTGAGTATGTACTTGCCGTTAAGGGTATTGTACAGGCACGTACTGAGGAAAATATCAATGAAAAGATGGCTACGGGACGTGTGGAGGTTGCAGTAACGGAGCTCAGGATACTTTCCGAGTCAGAGACACCTCCTTTCCAGGTTGAGGAAAGGGTGGATGTATCTACGGAGCTCAGGCTTAAGTACCGTTATCTTGATTTAAGACGTCCTAATGTTGCCAAGAATATTATTTTAAGGCATAAGGCAGCACAGCTGGTAAGGAAGTTCCTTACAGATGAAGGATTTATTGAAATCGAAACACCTATGCTTGGTAAATCAACTCCAGAGGGCGCAAGGGATTATCTTGTGCCAAGCCGTGTACATCCCGGCTCTTTCTATGGTCTGCCCCAGAGCCCTCAGCTTTATAAGCAGCTCCTTATGGTATCAGGCTTTGACCGCTATTTCCAGATAGCCAAGTGCTTCCGTGACGAGGACTTAAGGGCTGACAGACAGCCTGAGTTTACCCAGATAGATATGGAGCTTTCCTTTGTTAATGAGGAAGATATAATGGACATTAACGAAAGGCTTATTAAGTATGTGTTCAAGGAGCTTAAGGGTATTGATGTTCCTACACCTTTTGAGCGTATGCCTTGGATAGAGGCAATGGAGCGTTTTGGCTCTGATAAGCCTGATGTACGTTTCGGTATGGAGCTTAAAAACATTACAGATGTTGTAAATGGCAGTGAGTTTGGAGTATTCCAGAATGCTATTGATGCAGGAGGCTCTGTAAGGGGTATTAATGCAGAGGGACTTGGCTCCCTCCCACGTAAGCAGCTTGATAAGCTTGTTGACCTTGCAAAAACTTACGGTGCAAAGGGTCTTGCATGGATAGTTGTAAATGAGGATGGATATAAGAGTACCATTTCAAAGTTCTTTGACGATGCTAAGCTTGGTGAAATTGCCGCTTGTTTTGAGGCTAAGCCGGGAGATTTAATTCTTATTTGTGCCGATAAAAATAAGGTTGTATTTGATGCTTTAGGTGCATTAAGACTTGACTGTGCAAAGAGATTGGAGCTTTTAAAGGATGATGAGTATCGTTTCCTTTGGGTAACGGAGTTCCCAATGCTGGAGTACAGTGAGGAGGAACAGCGTTTTGTGGCTGTACATCATCCATTTACAGCACCTATGGACGAGGATTTGCAGTACCTTGACTCCGATCCTGCAAGGGTAAGGGCAAAGGCTTATGATATGGTCCTTAACGGCTGTGAGCTTGGTGGCGGCAGTATAAGAATACATCAGCAGGATATTCAGAATGAGATGTTCAGGCTCCTTGGCTTTACTAAGGAGGATGCACAGGAACGCTTCGGTTTCCTTCTTGATGCCTTTAAGTATGGTGCACCACCACACGGCGGTCTTGCTTTTGGCTTTGACAGGCTTATTATGCTTATGACAGGAGCTGAAAGCATCAGAGATGTAATTGCATTCCCTAAGGTTAAGGATGCAAGCTGTCTGCTTACCAATGCCCCTGATGTTGTGGATCAGAAGCAGCTTGATGAGCTGGGCATAGCTATTGTTGAAAATAAGGAAGAAGAATAAAATTAAAGCCGGGTACAAGCACCCGGCTTTTTTACAGAAATATTTTTTATAATAAACTAAGGGCGGCAATTTTAATTTGCCGCCCTTAATGTTAAAGGAGAAAATGAAAAAGACTTTTATTTGCCGCTGCTGCCCAGTTTTCCTTCCCCTCTTTCTGAGGGATAATCCGCAAGGTCAGCGGCGTCAATTTCTTCTATATCAAGCTCGTTATGTACATTATGTACAATGCCTTGAAAAAGTGCCTTTGTATAGGGATATATAATCATAGTTTCCTCCATAAGGGACTTAAAGGCATCAGGCAGGCTGTTTACGTCCGCCTTGAGGATAACAACGGGCTTGTTGTTACTGTTGGTAGTGGCAAGGAACCATTCACCACGGTAACCGGAGTCAATAACACCGGCACTGTACTTTATGCCCCTACTGCCACTGGAGCCCCTTTCCTGTATCTGTACATAGTAGTCAAGGGGTATTACGCTGGCTATGCCTGTAGGCACAAGCCTTGTTTCATGGGGTGGTATCAGAAAGTAGTCCTCATCAAAGCAGGGATATATGTCAAAGCCTGCATTCCAGGGATCCCTCTGAGGTATCACTGCCCCCTCTTTTAATTTTGCAAATCTTATTTTATCCATGTTAAGCTCCTTACTCAGCATCATACAGTACAACTTCTCCCCGCTGGAGAGTGGATTGTACATCTATAACACGCTGATTGCTGCTGCCTCTCCAGTGGAGCTGGGTATTTTTAAGCTCCTCTACAAATTTACCGTCTACCAGTACGTCAACGTACTCCATTACAGGAAGGTTACTTACTTCCTCCCAGAGAAAACCTGTATACAGCCAAATATTTTTGTTAGGATACTCTGTCTTGTAGGCCTTTGCAAGCTCTGTTATTTCCTCCCTGTTAAGGGGATGGAGAGGATCTCCGCCGCTGAAGGTAATACCGGATATATAGGATTTACCCGCTGAGTCAAAAAGCTCTCTGCGAGCATCCTCATCAAAGGGAATGCCCCCTTTTATATCCCAGGTGATGGGATTCTGACAGTTCTCGCAGTGGTGTGTACAACCTGCTACCCAAAGAACTGTCCTCAATCCCTCACCGTTTAACATATCGTCATGTGTTATATTGTGATATCTCATCTTTTGCACCTTACATACTTTTTCTGTCGGCGATCTCTGCCATTTTGGCATCATTGAGTCTTGTATCGCCGTTTACCCTTGAATAGCTTAAGTAGCCGTTCATACGCTCGATTTTAGTGAGGTTTTTACTGCCGCACTTAGGACATACATCCATATCAAGTTCCTGATGTCCGCAGTCGTCACAGAAGGATAAGGAAAGGTTTACACCTTCGTAAAAGCCCATATCCATTGCCCTGTATATAAGGGTCTTGATCGCCTCGGTATTATAACCGATAGGGTATTTTACATATTGTATTTTACCGCCGTTCATAAGATTCCAGAACCTTTTTTCCAGATCCTGCTTCTGAATAGGGGTTATATCCTCGGTAACATGGCAGTGGAAGCTGTTTGAAACATATTCCCTGTCGGATACGTGCTCAATTATGCCGTACTTCTTTCTGAACTGCTTAACCTGTAAACCACACAAATTCTCGGCAGGAGTGCCATAGAGAGCATAAAGTATGCCATCTTCTTTTTTGTATTGGTTTACCTTGTTGTTAATGTATTCCATTACCTCAAGGGCAAACTTACCGTCTTCCACAAGGCTCTTGCCGTTGTAAAGTTCCTGAAGCTCATTAAGTGCAGTTATACCAAAGCTAACGGTACATGGCTTAAGTAAAGGCTTGATTTTGTCATGGGGTTTAAGATGACCGCCGTAGAAGCCACCTTCGCAATAAGCTACAGGGTTAGTGGATGCTCTCATTTCACCCAGATAATCAATGGTCTTTTTGTGTATGTTTCTGATCATTTCAAGGTAATAATCAAGAACCTCGTAAAAGTCACGGCTTTCAGCCCTTGCCTTTGCCAGAATCATAGGTAAGTGGAGACTTATTGCACCTAAGTTGAAACGACCTACTACCACAGCCTTATCGTTTTCGTCGGCAGGCTCCATACCGCCCCTTTCAAACCACAGTGAAAGGAAGGCACGACAGCCCATTGGACTGATAACTACGCCATACTTCTTATATGCCTGGGCAACATAGCTGTCACCTGTAAGGCTCAGCCAGTCAGGATACATTGTCTTGGCTGAACAACGCAGGCCTGCCTCAAATACGTCATGAAGCTCTCCGCCTTCTCCGTGAAGATTTTCATCAAAGAGGAATACAAGCTTAGGGAAAAGGGTAGGCTTTTTATTGCCTTCTTTACCCTGACCTGCACAATGTACATCAAGTGCGGTGATAGATGCCATTTTACCGAAACGATCCCTGGCAAGACCCAGTGTCATTGTTATAAATGGGTAGTCACCCCTTGATGAGCCTACGGAATTAAGCTTGTACTCAAGCCCCTGGAAACCCTGTTCAAACTCACGCTTTACTCTTTTAACTGCACATTGGTCAATATATTTTTCATCTTCAGCTGTAAGGCTGTCTTTGCCGCTGATGGTAAGAACATAGTCCTTTATCTCGTTATAATACTTATCATAACTCTTCTGAGCGTATGGAGAAAGTATTTTATCTATTTCAGGAACGGTAAATCCGCCGTACTGCTGACTGGCAGTAGAAAGTACCACATCACCTATTACATCAAAGGCAACGCAGAGGGTCTTTGGTTCGTTGTACCAGAGATTACCCATTTCGAATCCACCATTAAGAACAGATGCCATATCAAAAAGACAGCAATTCATTGTATCACGTCTTGCAGACATATCGTGGATATAGATATATCCGTCACGGCAAGCCTGCTTTTCGTCAGTAGTAAGGAAAAACTTCTGATAAAGTTCCTTATTAAGCTGATTGTATATAAGGCTTCTTTTTGTTGCCACCAGTGCCGAGTCGGTGTTGGAGTTTTCCTTATCTCCAATATACATAATGGACTGTGCCTTCTGGTATACATCGTCAAGCATGTGGACAAAGTCCTTTTTGTAGTTACGGTAATCCTTATAGCTTTTTGCAACCTTTGGCTCTATATCCTCAAGAGCACTTTCAACAAGGTTATGCATGGTCTGGATAGGTATCTTTTCCATATCCTCGCTTTCGATACGGCTTGTTATATGGTTGATTATAGCATCGTACTCCTCCTTTGAGAAGGTGTACATTACTCTGCTGGCGGACTTGGTAATTGCTTTTATTATTTTACTTGGGTCAAAGGCCTCAAGTGTACCGTCCTTTTTAATAATAAATGAATTTTTTGCTTCCGTCATCTTTCTGACCCCCTTTTACATTCTCTTGTAGTTTTTATAAACGGATAAAAATCCCCTTGTCCTCTTATGTAAACCCCTTAAACAGGTTATTATATAGGATTAGAACAACACTACATTTCGTGTAAATCCTATTTTAACACCACAATATATAGTATGTCAACAGACTTTATCCACAAAATTATCCACATAGGGGCAACACCGCTTATTTGCTGATAAAAAAATTTTTTACCGGATTTTATCCACAATTTTACCGACATCTTATCCACATATTACCCGATGAATAAGGTAATTTTTGGCATATTTGAATTACACTTCCAATATAATCTAATGTATAGGAGAGTATTCGTTTTAAAGGAGGATATATATATGGCAGTTAATAAGGATAGTGTTTTTTACGAAAGAAGGGTAGGGACTGCTGCTACCCAGGTAGTATCGGAGGGTGAAGGTAATCCATTTGAGGGCAAACCCCAGGTAGAAAACCTTTTAAGGACAGAGGGCAGCTTTACTCTGGAGGATGTCAGCTGTAGTTCAAACAGGGTTAGCTTTAGTGGGGTGCTGAATATAAGGGGTATGTATCTTTCTCCCGGTGAGGTAAGATCCGTACATAGCTTTTCGCTGGATGTGCCTGTAAGTGATTACATAAATCTGGATGGGGTAACTGAGGGTATGTATACATATCCTGACTTTTCCGTAGGTAGCCTTACCTGTAATATGGTAAAGGGAAATAAGCTTGCATACAGGGCGGTAATAGATGGTGAGGCAACGGTATATGAGGAGGCAGCCTGTGAGTATGTAACGGAGGTTGAGGATGTTCCGGCGGATCAGCAGAGATATAATACCATCAGGGTGGAAAGTGTTCCTGTCCGTCTCAGTGAAAGTATTAATCTTAAGGAAAATTTCGACCTGTCTATGGGTAAGCCAAATGTGGAGGAGGTTATCTGCTCTGATGTATGGCTTAGCTCAGTGGAAACAAGACCGGGGGAAAACTCCATGCGCTTGTCGGGGGATATAAATCTTTCCTTATTATATAAGGGAGAGGGTGAAAGCAATCCCATGGAGCTTTACGAGGAAAGCATACCCTTTAAGGGTGAGCTGGAGGCAAAGGGGCTTACAGGGGATATGCTCTGTAATGTAAGACATGAACTTAAGGAAGTAAATGTCAGTATTCAGCCTGATGAAGACGGAGAAATGCGTGTAATTAATCTGGAAGCGGTAATAGAAGCAGATATTTATGGAAGGGATACAAGGGAAATAAAGGTTCTTGAGGATATGTATGTCCTTAATAAATCTGTCAAATTTGATTTTGAAGAATTGTGCGGATGTGTATGTGCTGCCAAAAACGTAGGTCAGTGTTCTGTTAAGAACATGATGACCCTTGATGAAAAGGCTCCGGATATGTTACAGATATATAAGGCAGACGGCAGGACATATGTGGATTATGTACAGATAAATGACGGAAGTATAGATATAGAGGGAGCAGTTGAGGTAAATATTACCTATGTAACTGGTAATGATGAGGTACCTGTATATTGTTTCAGCAGTATGCTGCCCTTTAAGCACAGTGCACAGGCAGCAGGTGCCGCTGAGGGTATGGAATGCCGTGTAAATGCTACCCTTGAGCATATAGGTTTTAATATGCTTTCCGACAGGGAGGTAGAGGTAAGATGTGTTATTAATATCTGTGCCCTTGTGGAAGATACAAGCTGTATAAACCTTATATGTGATGTGGAGCTTGAGGATATGGACAGCGAGTACCTTGGCTCTCTTTCAAGCATTACCCTTTATGTGGTACGTAAAGGAGATACTCTCTGGAAGCTTGCAAAGCGTTTTAATACTACAGTAGAGGATATAGCTTCCGTTAATGATATAGAAAATCCTGATCTTATCTATCCGGGACAGAGACTTATAATAGTAAAGAGAATAGCATAAATAAATGGGAGAAGGTCTACCTTCTCCTTTTTTGTGACAAAAGACATTATTTAAGGTTAATATAAAACTTATTAACTGCTTTTTTACTAAAGAAAAAAATTGTGCTATGGACATTTAAAAAAAATTGTGC
>CASFCZ010000049.1 GCA_949293325.1 uncultured Eubacteriales bacterium
GTAGCGCGCTTGAATGGGGTTCAAGAGGTCGCAAGTTCAAATCTTGTCGCCCCGATTTGCTGTAGTTTTGACTACAGCTTTTTTTATTGATATTTTAATCACAGGGGTATATAATGTAGTTAGATTATATGTTAGGGGGTCATTATTATGTTTACTTTTGAAATGACTATGCAAAAGAGAGGTAATCACAGCGAGGTTTTTAAAAAATTCCGCGAGTATACTATGGCTTTGGAGCTTAACGGTCAAATTTTAAGACGTCATAGGCTTTATACAGATATTAATGAAAATGAGATTCTTCTCAGGGTAGTTGCTCCCCAGTCCACTTCCTTTGACAGAGATAATGAAAATACCATTGTCACAAATGCCAGAAATGCTTTAGAACAGATATATGGTGAACCTATTGTGTGGAAAAACGTAGGCAAGAACCTTAACGTTGGTGAAAGTTGTGAGTGTGCAAAAAGTTCCTACTACATATTAAAGGGAGATATGAAGGATACTGTATCTCCGGTAATTTGCGGCAACTGTGGCAGGAGTGTGCCGTTGTATATTCTTCCGAGAAATTACAGCCGTGAGGAGTATTATGATATACTGGAGTGGCAGAGGGCTTACAACGACCTTACTGACCTTTTTAAACAGGGTCTTGATGAAAGATATGCCTATGATATGCTGCATAAGGCAAACAGCAGTCTTAATGTGGAGGGCAGACGTATTGCCAAAGCACTTAATGAAAAGACAGGTACTCCTGTATACTATCATATGTTCAAGTATTATGGTAAAAATAAAGAGGAGTGTCCTATTTGCGGTGAAAGCTGGCAAAATAATGATAGTGAGTATAATGTTGAGTATATCTGTCATCGTTGCAAGCTGGTTTCCAGTGATTATGAGTAAATAATTTTTTGGGAATAATAAAAGCCGACCCCCTGTAGTCTAAATCCTAAGATCTGACTACAGGGGGTCATATTTTTACAGACTTTCCTATTTGTCTATTAACCGGAATGGCAGACAGATGAGATAAAATATAAGCCGTTTTATCTGTGCTGATATATAAGACAGCATTACTATTCCTGCTACTACCATTGGCATATAAGGGAATATATCCATAAAGCCATCAAAGTTAAGCTTAGGATATATTATTCCGTCAAACATCTGACTTAACATATACATTTCAAGGGAAACTACTGAGAAACTGTAGAAAAAACCTCTGAGAGGCTTAATCCCTGTATCAACGTCAATAAGCAGTGTCATTATTAGGAATGTAAGCATTACAGCAGGCAAAGAGGAATATCCGGAATTGGAGCCATAAGCGGCAAAATCCCAGTTAAAGGAGCCATCAGCCATTCTGTTTGTAAAATTTCCTATGGCGGTCAATACTAATAATGCAACAATAAGAAGTATATTAAGGAGCTTATTTATATACACCTCATACTCACATAGGTAAGCTCCTATAAAGTAGTAGATAAATACATATAATATCACCCAACTTGAGGGTACCACACTGTAGGTAAGCGGACCAATTGAACATAGGAAAATAAGGGTTATAATAAGTAGTTCCTTATGTAATCTTGATTGCAGAGAACTCCATATAAGGTTGAAAAAAGGTATAAGCAGCATTATGCCAATATACAGTGCTACGTACCAACCATATTCAAAGTATACCAGTTTATCTAATATATAATCTCTGGTGAGGTCTATTCCATGATATTTATAATCCACTGCAAGCCTTATGCATGTAATAAATATATGGGTTGCAAGGACTGTAAATATACTTTTGTAATGGGCAAAGCCCAGGGTTTTGTTGTGTTTAAAATAACCTGTAATAGTCAGGAAAAGGGGGACACAGCAAATAAATATCCACCTGACACAGGTGGCAATGAACATTTTTTTGCCTTCAAGACAGGTGGAATAGAAACCTGTAAGCCCCATAAAGTGTATTGATGGAACGGAGATTATAGCAAAAAAGCGTATAACATCCATTCCGTATATTCGTTTGTTATCTTTTGAAGGCCGTTCGTATATATAAAGCCAGCTTTCTGAACCTGTACGGCGGCACAGTCGATTCAATGCAAGGTCAGCCACAACAAGAAAAATATAGGCAGGTACGACCAGAATTGTATATATAAGGGGTCTACTCAGTTCTGTACCGGTTAGGGATATAAGGTAGGAACAGAGGCAGGCACTTATATACAGGGATATAAACAACATTAATATATATTTACTTGACTTCATAATTGTTTGTCACCAATCAAAATAGTTTTATCTGGGATGGCAGGTTATTTGCTGCTTTGTCTGCATCGCTGATGAAATGTCCTCCTGATGGTATCTGATGGGTACGATATCGTTTTTCAGCCTCATCGGATACAAAGTCACTGAGGAGCATCATACGTGTTAGCTTACTGTTTCTTTTCTTAAGGGTAAAGACCTGTACTCCAAGGGTGTTCTTGGTGGCTTTAGGCAGAATAAGCTCCGTATTAAACAGTAATGCTTTGTCCGCATCACGTATGAGAACTATATCCGTATCCTGAGCTATGAAGCAGGCTCCAACCAGAGGTGATTTGTTTGAGTAGGCATTTATAAGCCTTTTGCGATTTACCTTAGTGGAGTAGCCTGACATTTCTACCTTGGCAACTTTACCATTTTCAAAGGCAAAAAGCATATATCCGCTGTAATCATAGGTAGCTGCCATATATACGATGTATTCATCGGGTTCACAGTCAAGAAGATTATTAAGATAGTCCCCCATATTGCTTGCTTTGGTTTCGGGCAGGTCATAAGCCTTCATTTTATATACATTTTGCTTGCTTGAAAAGAGAAGTATATCTGCTTTATTGGTGGTTTCAAGCTCCTGTATTATCTCGTCATCCTCCTTAAGCTTCTGTTCTCCTGAGGAGCGGAGGGATACAAGTGTTATCTTTTTAAAGTAGTTGTCCTTTGTAAGGAAAAGTTTTATACCATAGTCTTCAATAAAGTCATCTGTGCTGATGTTTGGCATTTCCTCCTGAGATATTATTTCAGTACGTCTTGGAGCACCATACTTTTTGGCAACTGCATTAAGCTCATCAATTATTATATCCTTTACAAGCTCAGGATCTTTAAGCACTTCAGAAAGATGTGCCATTTCAGCTTCAAGCTGTTCCATTTCGGACACTCTGTTAAGGAGATATTCCTTGTTAAGGTTTCTCAGTTTTATCTCAGCAATATATTCAGCCTGCACCTCATCTATCTCAAAGCCTGACATAAGGTTTGGTATTACATCGGTCTCAGCCTCTGTATCTCTTATTATTTTAATTGCCTTGTCAATATCCAGCATTATAGTCTTAAGACCAGCAAGGAGGTGGTGCTTGTCATACTTCTTGTCAAGGTCGAAGGCTGTCTGACGTTTTACACAGTCTGTACGAAACTTGAGCCATTGTTCAAGTATCCCTTTGATTCCCAGTGTAACAGGGGCACCGTCTACCAATATATTGAAGTTGCATGAAAATCTGTCCGAAAGGGGTGTAAGCTTGTATAGCTTTGCCATAAGCTTATCAGGGTCTGCATTTCTTTTAATATCTATCGTTATTTTAAGACCGCTTAAGTCCGTTTCATTTCTTACATCATTAATTTCCTTAAGCTTGTTTTCCTTTACATTTTTTATTATACGTTCAATTATAGCTTCAATGGTGGTGCTGTAGGGTATCTCATATATCTCAATAAGAGAGTTTTTCTTATCGTAGCGGTACTTGGCACGCATACGGAATCCACCTGTACCTGTTTCATATATCTGTTCGATTTCTTTAGGGTCGTATATAAGTTCTGCCCCAGTGGAGAAGTCGGGGGCAAGAAGATATTTTTTTAAATCGCAGTTCGGGTTTTTGATATAGGCAACGGTAGCCTTGCATATTTCCTTAAGGTTAAAGCTGCATATATTACTGGACATACTTACAGCTATACCCTGATTTGGGGATACCAGAATATTAGGGAAACTTGTGGGGAAAAGCACAGGCTCCTTCATGGAACCATCATAGTTGTCCACAAAGTCAACAGTATCTTTATCTATGTTTTTGAAAAGTTCATTACATATTGTATCAAGTTTTACCTCTGTATATCTTGAGGCTGCATAAGCCATATCCCTGGAGTAGTGCTTGCCGAAGTTACCCTTTGAGTCTATATATGGCAACAGCAGGGCATCATGTCCACGGGTAAGTCGTACCATTGTTTCATATATAGTAGCATCTCCGTGGGGATTAAGCTTCATGGTTTGTCCCACAACATTGGTAGACTTTGTTCTTGCACCTGTAAGGAGTCCCATTTTATACATTGTATATAGCAGTTTTCTGTGAGCAGGCTTAAAGCCATCTATGGCAGGTATTGCCCTTGAGAGAATAACACTCATGGCATATGGCATATAGTTAACACGAAGTGTATCGGTTACACCCTGTTCAATGAATTTATTTTCCCTGCCCTCTGTAGCGTGGTGTCCGCTGTCTTTTTTCCTGGGCATTATATTACCTCCTTAACTAAGTTCTGTTAAATCTATATACATGTGACCGTTTTCTTTAATATAATCTTTACGCCCCTGAAGATTGTCACCTAAAAGTATTTCAAACATATCGGCGGTAAGGGCTGCATCCTGTGGCATTACCTTGATAAGTCGTCTTGTTTCCGGGTTCATGGTAGTCTGCCACATCATATCAGGCTCATTTTCACCAAGTCCCTTTGAACGTTGTATATGGTATTTACCGTTTATTTTTTCGGTAATGTCGTTTTTTTCCTTTTCGGTATAGGCAAAATAGGTCTTTTTACCTGCTGTTATCTCATAAAGAGGAGATTCTGCTATATATACATATCCTTCTTCAATAAGTGTAGGAATAAGACGATATATCATGGTAAGTATAAGGGTACGTATCTGAAAGCCATCCACATCTGCATCTGTACAAATAATTATTTTGTTCCATTTAAGCTGTGAAATATCAAAGGAGTTAAGGTCTTTATTATGTTTTGTTTTTATCTCAACGCCACAGCCTAATACTCTTAGAAGGTCTGTTATAATGTCGCTTTTGAATATGGTTTCGTAATTGGACTTAAGGCAGTTAAGTATCTTACCTCTTACAGGCATAATTCCCTGAAATTCCGCATCTCTGCCAAGGATACAGGCACCCATTGCCGAGTCGCCCTCTACTATATACAGCTCCCGGCGGGAAACGTCCTTTGTACGGCAGTTAACAAATTTTTCCACACGATTATTCATATCAAGAGAGCCTGTCAGCTTCTTTTTAATATTAATCCTTGTTTTTTCCGCAGTTTCACGGCTGCGCTTATTGACAAGTATTTGATTTGCTATTTTATCTGCATCTGCCTTGTTTTCAATAAAATATATTTCAAGCTGCTTTTTCAGATAATCCGTCATAGCTTCTTGAATAAACTTGTTGTTAATAGCTTTTTTAGTTTGATTTTCATAGCTGGTAACAGTGGAAAATGAATTTATAACAAGCACAAGACTGTCCTCTATATCTGAAAAGACAATCTTTTTTTCATCTTTTTTATACAGGGAATTATCTTTCAGGTACTTGTCTATAGCATAAACAAAGGCAGACCTGGTTGCCTTGTCAGGAGATCCTCCATGTTCCAGAAAGCTGGAGTTATGATAGTATTCAATAAGATTGACTTCATTATTGAAGCAGAAGGATATCTCAAACTTAAGTCGATAGTCTTCCATATCCTCTCTGTCACGACCTGTGGTTTCTGTGGAAAGGTACTGTATCTCAGTAAAGTTTTTGTCATTTGTAATTTCTGATATATAGTCCTTGATTCCATTTGGATAGCAGTAAGTATATACATCACCGGATGCTTCATCGGTAAGGATAAAGGTAAGTCCTGCATTTACAATGCACTGGCGTCGAAGGGTATCCTGAAAATATGACAGTGGTATATTAACGTCTGTAAATACTTCCCTATCAGGTTTCCAGTGAATATTAGAGCCTGTTGCCTTTTGTGTAGTGGGCTCCTTTTTTAGGCCTCCCACATTTTCTCCCTTTTCAAAGTTTAGCTCATATCTGTATCCATCACGGAAAATAACTACGTGCATAAATTCGGAGCTGTACTGAGTGGAACAAAGTCCAAGACCATTAAGACCAAGGCTGAACTGATAAGTATCTCCTGAGTTGTTATCATATTTGCCACCTGCATAAAGCTCACAGAAAAGTAACTCCCAGTTATACCTTTTTTCAACTGTATTGTAGTCTACAGGTATGCCTCGACCGTGGTCACGAACGGCAATGGAATGATCTTTAAAAAGGGTAATTTCTATTTTATTGCCAAACCCCTCCCTTGCCTCGTCAATGGAGTTGGAAAGAATTTCAAAAACAGAATGCTCACAACCTTCAAGCCCGTCGGAGCCGAAAATAACAGAGGGTCTTAAACGTACTCTGTCCGCTCCCTTTAATGAAGTTATGCTATCATTACCATATTCCTTTGTAGTCTTTTTCAAAATCAACACCCCGTATTAATTAAATCTCATAAAACACCATATTAATACTTTACCGCAAATGGCATAAATTTGCAAGCACATTTTGCCATCCAATATTTTTATAAAAAAATTATAAAAAAATGCAAAAATAAAAAAGGGATTTGTTACTTTTTATAGAATATTAATCATATAGAGAGATAAACTTATGTGTTATCTGTATACAAAAGTCAAAACGAAAAATGCTTTTCGTTTGGTATTATTATAAAGGAGGAGATCATTATGGTTCAAATTCTTGCAGGTGAAAAAGGTGAAGGTAAAACAAAGCGTCTTATTGAGATGGCTAATGAGTCTATTAAGTCTTCAGGAGGTCACGTTGTTTATCTTGATGATGACAACAGGCACATCTATGACTTGCACTACGATATTCGCTTCGTAGAGGTTAAGGAGTTTCCACTGGTTAATTACAGAGAGTTGATTGGATTTATTTATGGAATATACTCACAGGACAGTGATATTGAAAAGATCTTTATTGACGGTATTTATAAGATAGTATCAAAGCTTGACAATGACGATTTAATCAAGTTGGTTGCAAAACTTAAGGAAATGAGTGAACTGTATCATATCGACTTTATTATTTCCGCAAATGTCAATCCTGCTGAGTTACCTAGTGAGATAAGTGATGTACTTATCAGTTGATATTTGAAGATAAACTTTACATATAAAGTTTAATTTAAGGGGGACTTGTGTCCCCCATTTTTTGTTAAGGAGGCAAATATTATGAGGTATGAAATCAAAGGAGGAAGTTTCCCTGTAGTTGTGTGTTACCTTGATAGTGGTGAGGGTATGATTACTGAAAGAGGCTCTATGGTATGGCAATCCTCTAATATAAGCATGGATACAAAGGGTGGAGGGATAGGGAAGATGCTCTCTAAAGCCTTTTCCGGTGAGTCTATGTTTCAGAATATCTACACAGCATTAAATGGTAAAGGTATGATAGCTTTTGGATCAAGTTTCCAGGGAAAGATAATTCCCCTTGATATAGAGCCGGGAAAGGAAATGATATTGCAAAAAAAGGCATTTCTGGCAGGTGAAATGGGTATCAATCTGGATATACATTTTAATAAGAAGCTGGGAGCAGGCTTTTTTGGTGGAGAGGGCTTTATTATGCAGAGAATTTCAGGCAAAGGGACAGTCTTTATGGAGATAGACGGAGAAATGGTGGAGTATGACCTTTCTCCGGGACAACAACTTATAGTTGATGGCGGTTATGTGGCTGCCATGGAGGATACTGTTGCAATGGACATTAAGCAGGTATCGGGAATTAAAAATAAGCTTCTTGGCGGAGAGGGATTTTTTAACACCCTGCTTACTGGTCCCGGAAAGGTCTGGCTTCAAACTATGCCGATATCAAACGTAGCAAATTCGCTAAGACCTTATTTTCCTGCAAGTAACGGTTCAAATTAATTAAAAATGACATTTTCTTATGATAAAGAAAAACAAAATACATACACAATATGTTTTAAATTAACAAAAAGCCGACAGAAAATTTTCTGTCGGCTTTTTCAGACTATTAAGCTATATAACTTACTTAATTATTATCATTATCTTTCAACAGGGAAAAGAAATGCACCATTAAGTGTCTTCTGAAGAATGGAAGATGCGGTATTCGCACTGTATATGTTCTCCTTAAGTACCTTAGCATTAATTAAGCCCTGTTCACTGATATCTACTGATGTTGCGTCAAGTACATACTGCATAATTAAGGAAGCATCATCTGCTGTAATATTACCATTGCAGTCAACATCCCCAAGAAGGGTGGTAGTACCTGTTTCTGACAGAGTGATTTCGCTGAATGCAGTTGCATTATAACGTACCTTTTCGCTTGTATCCTGTGCTGCCTCTGTGGCAAAGCCAACATAGCAGTTGTCAGGGAGCTTTGAGGTATACTCTGCAAGGGTGTACCACTGAGTTCCGTCTAAGGAAGCAGAAATGGTAATAATATCCCCTACCCTGGTTATTTTTCCGTAACCAATATTCTTTTCTCTGTCAATTCTTGTAATTGGAACACCAAGGAATTTACCTGTGCCTGAGTTCTGACCTTCATTAAGACGCATGAAAGCCATTATGTTTTTAGCCTTTACGCTTTCACCGGTAACATCGGTAGCACCTGCATAGTCTTCACCCTTAAGGTAAGTTAGACCTGCCATATAAAACTCGCATCTGTCATCAAGACTGCTGCGTACCATAATACCTGACTTCTGAGCATAGTCTATTTTAGCAAGGTTATCCATTCTGGCAACAAACTCAAAGTCACCTGTTACTTCCTTATAATTGAAATGGAAGGCGTCAGGTCCCTGAATACTGGATGTATTGGTTCTTCCTATACGTCCTGCACCCTGGGAATAAAGTGTGCCTGTGGTCGCATCATAATTATCTGCGCCTGTTGCACCTACTGTACCAATATCAACAGAGGTAAAGCCTTCAAGATTTCCTACGCCTGCTACGACTGTTACCGGTACTGCAACTGAGAAGCTGCTGTAGCCGTTTTCAGTGCTCAGGCATGAAAGGTTATATACACCTGTGTCTGATACAGTGAAGGTTAAGTTGTTATCGGTAACTATTTTATCGTTTAAGTAAATGTCTGTGTCGGTAACTGCTTTTGAAGGAATTACCCTATAGGTTTCTCCTGCGATAAGTGTAGTGTTGCCATCTTCAGCAAGTATGTTGTTATCCTGAGCATCAAGTATCTGCTCTATCTGAACATTAGGAGCGTCCTTGGCTGTTGCCATAGTTGTCCAGTCACCTACAAGGTTACCTGCATATACTTCAATATTTGAGTAGCCGTAGTAAATGCTTGCTTCATCTGTAACAAGGGCAGCAGAATCTGAGGCATCCTGAGGGTTAAGACCGTTCTGAAGCTCGTATTCATCAGGAAGTCCATCATTGTCACTGTCTGTAAGTTCAGATGTGTATGTAGCAGTACTCCAGCCACCAGCCTCTGTCTGATCGTTTACAAATGCACCAAGACCGTTTTCTACTTCATATATAAGCCTTGCGTCATGGGCATCCCGGTGAAGACTTGCACCTACAGTAGCAAGTACTTTGTTGTATGCTTCATCAGCAGTAGTAGTTGTATAAGGAACGGTAAGGGATACAGGTTCGGTAAGCACATTGGCTGCACCTGTAGCAAGGTCTGAGAAGCCCTTTACATTGTCAGCTGTATTTTCCGCAGATGAAGTCATTACATTGCCATCAATATAGTATGAGCTCTTGTATGTGGAGTTTCCGTCACAGTCTACAAACTGATACTTTACCTTTTCAAGGGTCTCGGGACCCGGCTTGTAGTAATTACCTACAAAGTTCATCTGACCGTTTCCTCTTTCGCCGCCATAGGTAGAGTTATGACCCCAGTTATAAACTACGTTGTTTGCATAATCTATTTTATTTTCATAACGTACACCATTGTATTCAAAACCACCTTCGAAACGAGGATTTCTTGTGCCGTTATGTGCCCACAGATTGTGTGTATAGCTTGTGTCATATCCATTAAGGATAGAACCCATGCCGTGCTTAGCTTCGGACTCACCTGAATTGATTTCAGGATCCGTGTTCATTATGCCGTTTTTATCAGGTACTGCAAGTCCTGAGGAGAAAATATTGTACTGTATACTTGAGTTAATTACTTCCTTAGCAGAGAATACCTCATCAACGCCCCAACTGAATGAGCAGTGATCAATAACAATATTTCTGCCGCTTGCAGTAGCTGCATCAAGGTCATATCCGCTGCCTAAGCGGAAATGCATATATCTTACAATAATATCATTACCGCTGAACTTAATGGATGCACCTGCAACGGTAATTCCCTCTCCCGGTGCAGTCTGTCCGAGAATAGTGGTATTATCGTTAATGTTAAGCCTGCGTTCGCTCTTGCTTGCAGCCTCATCAATCTGTATGGTACCTCCTACAGCAAATACAATGGTACGTGGAGCACTTGAGTTCCCGTCAGCACGATCCTTTCTTAAAAGGCCATAGCGAAGGGAACCAGGCTGTGGATCAGATACGCTGTCAGTAAGGTTTGTAACAACATATACATCGCCTCCACGTCCACCCTGGGAGTATGTACCGCCGCCTTCAACAGTTGCAAAGGCAGGTGTTTTTTCGGCAGCTGCAGGTGTTGTAAATTCTGATGTAAACACCTTAAATGCAGGGTTTGATGCACTAAGTGCTTTGCTTGCATCATAGGCAGTTACACGTACATAATACTTTGTATCAGGTTCTAAAGAGCTGGTCATAGCCTCTGTAATCTGATCCTCAAGGAAAAATGTGTTTTTGTTATCATCTACAAGTTTTTCTTCCATAAGGCCTGTATCCTTATTTTCAACCATTTTCAGTCTGGTAAGTTTTTTACCGTGATTAATGGTGGAAGCAGTGTGGTCTGTAGTCCAGCTTACACCGTCCTTGGAATATTCAATGAGATAGCCTGTAGCTAAACTTTCAGCCACAACAGTGGTGTCAATGTATCCAATCTTTACTGCCGTTGAGCTTGTTGCCTCATCAGTTGATTTTGGATCCTTTACATATACAGGATACTCTGTTTCATAATCTACCAGACCCATAATTACATTATGGTCTGACTTATTGTCGTTGGAAACAGAATTATGGGTTCCATCAGGAAGCCATCCATCATATGCTATGATCATACCGTTTGTTGGGTTTGTCCAGCCACGGGTAGGGTTGCCGTTGGACTCGATCTGACCCTCTGCGCGGAGAGGATTATCTTTGATAAGGTTTCCTTCCTTATCAACGGCAGGCCATGTAAGCACGATCTGTTCTGTACCGGGATCATAGTCTATTTCAAGATCCGTAGTATCCCTGAAGGTGTACTGACTGCCAGTTACGTCATATCTTGCATAGGCAGGTATGCAAAATGACGAGATGGTCATTATCACCGCAAGTATAGCGGCAAGACCTTTTTTCTTCATAAAATCATTCCTTTCATATATAGATTTTTGGGGGTGTTTTCCCTTAAATATATTATAGCATACTTTATTTTAGCCGTATATATAAACTTTAATTTTATAGGATTTTACTAAAAAAATAAATATTTCAATGTATAAATTTTCTACAGACTGAAATAATAGAAATATATGTTTGAGGGAGGTATGTTTTATGATAAAAAAGGGAGTACTGTTCCTTTTAATCGCCCTGTCTATAGGATACATGGATATTGGAGACGATACCGTCAAAAATAACTGGTGGGGCATGCTTTATCCAACCTATAGTGGATGTAATGAAAATGAAAAAGATGTAGAGGTAAGGCTTAAAATCTTTGACATAATAAAAAATGCACCTATTAAATAAGTGCATTTTTACATATTATTTTAGATCAATTTTAAAGCATAATGTATTACTGTTCCAAAAAAGCCTGTTCCGATCATCATTGTAACAGGTCCCAGTCTGAACTTTCTTATTATAAAAAAACCAATGGCAAAAAGCACAATAGAAAGCACGTTAACATCAATGTTGCTTATTATAAGGTTAATACCCCTTATAATATATTGTGCGCCTGTATCACTGAATACAGAAGTAAATATCACTGAAAGACCGGCAGAAGCTATCATGGCAACAACAGCAGGATTAAGTCCCAGCATTATTCCTCTCATCCAATCAAGGGAGCGGTACTTGTAGTACACCTTTGCAAGGATAACAACTATAACAAAGGATGGAAGAACGTTAAATACTGTTGAGCAAAAAGCTCCTCCAAGACCTGCCACTGTGTATCCTGTAAAGGTGGCACTGTTGATTCCGATAGGTCCGGGAGTCATCTGTGATATAGTAAGTATATCGTTAAATTCAGTCATGGTAAGCCATTGCATCTTATCTACACAGTGGTATTTGATAAGGGGCAGTGCGGCATAACCTCCACCATAGGTAAACAATCCTATCTGAAAAAATGTTATCATAAGTTGAACATATATATTCACGCTTTTTTACCTGCCTTTCTCTTACAGTATGTGTATATGAATCCCAATGTACCGCTTACAAGAACAATAAAGCCTACATTTACATTAAATATCATTGATGCAAGGAGGGCTGCAACAAATACCGGTATTTTAAAAGCTTTTTCGCTTTTCATAGCCTTTTGAAACATACCTACCACAACATCAAGGATAACTATTCCTATTCCAACCTGCATAAATGACAGGGCAACCTGAACCACCTCATTATCCTTTATGGCATGATAAAAATAGGATACCAGTATTATTATTACAAAGGGAGGCAGTACAGCCCCCAGCACCGTTACAAAGGCACCTCTTAATCCTTTCAGCTTGTAGCCTATTACTGCCGAGGTATTAAGGGCAAGAAGCCCCGGTGCAGATTGTGCAATGGCAATGAGCTCCAGCATTTCTTCCTCATCTATAAATTTAAGCTTTTCCACAAAGGTCTTTTGAAGTATACCTGCTATAACGTAGCCTCCTCCAACAGTAAAGGCACTTATATAAAAGGTATTAATAAATAGTGTCCAGTAAAATTTAAGTCCGTTATTTTCAGCTTTGTTTTCCATATTAACTCCTGTCTTTCTATATTTTGCCTACATATTTTATTATACCATTAATATAATGTCAAGCTTACATATCAGCCTTGTTTTCTGTCGCTGAAAAACATGGCTATTGAGATGCCACATATTATAACATAACCTATAATACTGTAAACATCAGGAACTTGTCCGAACATAAACAGCCCAAGGAGGGCGGCAAATATAATATTTGTGTAATCAAATACTGATATTTCCTTTGCAGGGGCATAGGTGTAAGCGGCAGTTATTCCAAACTGTCCTCCTGATGCCGCAAGA
This sequence comes from uncultured Eubacteriales bacterium, assembly GCA_949293325.1. Taxonomy (GTDB): domain Bacteria; phylum Bacillota; class Clostridia; order Lachnospirales; family CAG-274; genus CALWRD01. The sequence continues at coordinate 13,299 of CASFCZ010000049.1, forward strand.
CCTGCCAGTAATAACACCCCTATCTGATACAATGTCATTGTATGATAGCAGAAAATCAAATAAGGTAAAGTTACAAGACAGGAAAACCCCGAAAAGAAAAATACAATAAGAGGTCCTTTTACTCCCCTTTTACCAAGGGCACGGACCGCAGTATAGGCTGCACCTGCACCCATACCACCTGCAAAGCCCGCAAGAGCTGGAGCAATATCAATAAAAGAAACGTTAAAAGCGGGTTTTATAATAAAAATACTTCCAATAAAGGCAATAATTACTCCTGCAACCTGTATTAGCCTTGGCTTTTCCTTTAAAAATATATAGGAAAATATAAGTACAAAAAAGGGAGAAAGCTTGTTTAACATTGAGGCATCAGCTATATTTATCCTGTCCAATGCATAAAAATTTCCCAATATGCCTATTGTACCTGCAGCAGATCGAAGTATCAAAAGTGGAAGATCTGTTTTTTTATAGTGAAGCTTTTCCTTTGATCTGAATATTACCGCTCCTGCAAATATCAGTGCCACAAAGTTTCTGAAAAAGCTTTTTTGTATAGTGGGCAAATCGCCTGCCAGATGTACCAGAGAGTTCATAAGTGCAAAGCAGAAGGCTGAAATTATTATACATATAATTCCCTTTTGTTTGTTGGTCATTTTAAACATATCCTTTCCGAAATCTGATATCGAATACAGATTATAACAAAAATCATTTCTGTAAACAAGTGTAATAAAGCATAAAAATTATTGTAATAACCCTGAAACTATGTTAAAATACACACATAAGCAATAATAAGGCTTAATTAATTTTGTTGGAGGTAGAATATGGATTACAAGAAGGAATTTATTAAATTTATGTGTGATGCAGGTGTGCTTACCTTTGGTGAGTTTACCCTTAAGAGTGGAAGGAAGGCACCTTATTTTATAAACACCGGTAACTATAAGACAGGTGAACATATTGCAAAGCTTGGTGAATTCTATGCAAAGTGTATTGAGGAAAACAATATTGATGTAGATGTATTTTTCGGCCCTGCATATAAGGGTATACCCCTTGCAGTTGCTGCTGCCATGGCTCTTTATAATAAGACGGGCAAAAGCGTAAATTACTGCTTTAACAGGAAAGAAGCCAAGGATCACGGTGAAGGCGGTGTACTTGTAGGACATAAGCTTGCTGATGGTGACAGGGTAGCAGTTATTGAAGATGTTATTACAGCAGGAACAGCCATCAGAGAAACAATGCCTATCCTTAAAAACGCAGCTGACGTTAAGGTGGAAGCCGTAATCATCTCTGTTGACAGAATGGAAAAGGGTAAGGGTGATAAGAGTGCCGTACAGGAGGTAAATGACGAGTTTGGTATCAAGGTATATCCTATCGTTACGGTATGTGATATTATTGACTGCATTGAAGACGGTACCATACCTGGTAAAGAATATCTTGATGCTATGAAGGAATATAGAAAAACTTATGGAATCTAAGATTTGATCACTATATTTCAAATATAAAAATAGTATTACAATTTGGTTATATAGTTGATAAGCAAAAGCTGATATGCTATAATTGTCTTACATAGATAAAAGGAAAATTCATAAGAGAAAGGATATGATTATATGCGTCGTATTATCGGTATTATGATGACAATTATTATGACGCTGGGATGTATTTCCATCTCGGGTCAGTCTGCGGTATATGCCGCAGAGATTATACCTGTTTACTTAAATGGCGAGCAGATCGTCTATGACAGTAACGATGCCCAGCCACAGATTTTCAGTAGCCGTACATATGTACCTATCAGAAAGACTGCTGAAAGTCTTGGACTTACCATTGATTGGAACTCTAAGACAGAGACCCTTACATTTACAAGGGACGGTGTTACAATAGCACACACCATGAGATCAGATATTGTTTATGTAAACGGTGAACCTGTCAGGTTTGATACTAAGTCCATTAACAAAAATAACAGGACGCTTATGCCTGTAAGGATGCTTGCTGAGTCTATCGGTGCGGATGTGCAGTGGGATGATGTAAACAGATGTGTTAATATTACAACTACAACTCCTGAAGTTATGTCTGTCAGCTCATCAAGTACGGTGGTATCCTCGGGTTCTGAAATTACACTTACAGCAGTTGCAAGTAGTGCAACAAAGCTTAAATTTGTTGACTCAGATACTAAAGAAACATTAGCTGAGGTAACAGAATCCACTGAAGGTACAGACGGTAACAGAACTTTTAAATGCAATATTACTCCGCAGAATAGTACAAATGACAGTATTATCAAAACATATTATGTATATCCCGGTAATGACAGTGGATATATTGAATCTCTCGATAAATGCGGTAAGGTATCTGTTATGATCTCAAGTGGTGCTACTACTACAGAGTCTACTACAGAAACCACTACAGATAATGATGACGACAACGACTCCCTTGGTGTACAGGGTAGCTACAAGTCTGATCATCTTATCAAAATAAAGCTTAATGATACAAACTTTGACCTTGATGATTATGCGGAACTTACTATAAGAACCGATGACAGTGTAAACAGAGTCAAAGTTACAAACAGCTTTGGTGACAGGAATGCCATTGCCTCTGATTATGACGAGAGTGATGATGGAGAAAGAGAGTTTGAGGTTAAAACCAAGCTTACTAAAAAAGGTACTGTTAAGCTTTATGTGACCCTTTCAACTGAAGACGGAGGCTATGAAGATATTGAACAGACTATTGTAGTTAAGGTAACAGATCCGGATGATGACAGCGATACAGATTATGGTGATCTTGAGATAATTGATATTGTCCCTGCAGATGAAGATGTATACGAGGGTGAAGATGTTAAAGTATATGTATATACAAGTACAGACATTGTTGAGGTATCTGTGTATGATGATGACGATAACAGACTTGACTCAAGTGCATTTACTACCCAGAAGTACTCAAATAAATATAAGTGGACACTGACCTTTGAAATGGAGTCCGATGATACAGAAAAATTCAGAGTAATAGCATATGATAAAGATGATAATGAAACAGAGGATACCTTTAAGATAGATGGTCAGAGCTATTCTGAAAGTTCTCTTGTTCTACTTAGTGTTAATCAGAAAACAAAGAATGTAGAGGAGGACGGCGACTGCAAGCTTGAAATAAGGACCACCAGATCAGCTGAAAAGGTGGTTGTTAAGACAAAGGGTGGCAGTGAACTTGGCACAGCCACTGACGGTTCCAGTTCTGGAGGTCAAAAGGAGTTCAGTTTAACAATTCAGGTAGGAGATGCAGATGATGAGTATGTGGCATATGCCTACGATGAGGATGATAATTCTGACAGCAAAAAGTTTACACTGGATGTCTATGAGGTCGAAGATCCGGAAATCCTTGATATAGATGTTTCAGATTCAACTGTTGATGAAGGTGACGAAGTAGAAGTTACGGTATATACCAATAAGGCAGTTGAAAGGGTATGGATTGAGGACTCAGCAGGTGACAGAGTTGGCAAGAGAGTATCTTCTCCAGATGACGAAGATGATAATGAGTATATCTGGGAACTTAGCTTTAATGCTGATGATACAGGCAGCAGAGTAAGCTACAACGTTATTGCTGAGGGTGAAGACAGTGATAACTATGACGAGTATGACTTTACTCTCAGAGTAGTTGAAGATTGATAATAATAAAATACCCATTAAGTTTTAATTTATCTTAAAAGATAAGTTTACAGAGTGCATATTTCAAATTATGCACTCTGTTTTTCTATATAGATCTGTTCAATGTATGTATTCTGGGTTATTATATACAATAATCGTTTTTGTTTTGTAAATAACATGAGTTTAATATTATTTAACCAAATCTGATTAAAATTTAATGTATCAAAAATAACAAAAATGCCGCTACCTACGAGGGTAGCGGTATTTTTGTTATAATGGAGCATAAAAGTTTTGTACATATCTTGTATGCCATTGTAGGGTGTCATCAGGATTATAGGCAGTACCTACACCTATTTGCGTAAAGTTTTCACTTATAAGGTTGGATCTGTGTCCTGAGGAGCTTATCCATCCGTTCATTGCTTCTTCTGCATTATAATATCCTGCATCAATATTTTCTCCGAAGTAACTGTATAAAAGTCCTGTATTTTCCAATCTGTCTCCCGGGTTATTTCCATCCGGATCTGTATGCTCAAAGTAGCTATTTGTTGCCATATATTCTGCATAGGACTGAGCTACCGATGCAACAACAGGATTCCATATCAAATCTTTAAGTCCAAGCTGTGCGCGAAAGGCATTGGTGTCATCTGCTATTTG
>CASFCZ010000050.1 GCA_949293325.1 uncultured Eubacteriales bacterium
ATACCAAAATGGATTTTAAGGATAAAAAGGTACTGGTAAGCGGAATAGCAAAGAGCGGTATTTCTGCTGCCGGACTGTTAAAGAAACTTGGAGCTGATGTTACCGTTCAGGATGCAAAAACAGAGGATAAGCTGGGGGATGTTACAGATGAGCTGAGAAGTCAGGGCTTTAACCTCTATCTTGGTGCAAATCCCGATGCTATAATAGAGGATATGGATATTCTTGTTATGAGCCCCGGCGTGCCTACAGATTTGCCTTTTGTCAACAAGGCAAGAGAAAAAAATATACCTGTAATAGGTGAAATAGAACTTGCCTATATGTTCTGCAAATCTCCTGTTATAGGAATTACGGGAACAAACGGAAAGACTACAACTACAACTCTTGCAGGTGATATATGCAAAGCTTATTTTGAAAATACCTTTGTTGTGGGAAATATCGGAAATCCTTTTGCTGACATTACTTTTGAAACAAAGGATGATGGTGTGGTTGTGGCAGAGCTTTCAAGCTTTCAGCTTGAAACAATAAATGAATTCAAGCCTAAGGTAAGCGCTGTGTTGAATATCACTCCCGACCATTTAAACAGACACCACACTCTTGAAAACTACATAGCTGCAAAGGAAAGAGTATTTGAAAATCAGGATGAAAGTGATTTCTGCATTTTAAATTACAATGATGAAATTACAAGAAAAATGGCAGACAAAACAAAGGCTGATGTTATATTCTTTTCTCTCGGAGGTAAGATCACAGAGGGGATATATTCAGATGAAAAGAGCATTTATATAAATGCTTTGGGATACAACGAAAAAGTTGTGGATATTGACGAGCTTAAAATACTTGGCGGGCACAATGTGGAAAATGCTATGGCGGCAATAGGCTGCTGTGCTGCAATAGGAGTGCCTCTTGATATTATAAGAAAAGTGTTAAAGGAATTTACAGCTGTTGAACACAGAATAGAGTATGTAAGAACAATAAATGATATTGAATTTTACAATGACTCAAAGGGGACAAATCCCGATGCATCAATAAAGGCTGTTGAGGCTATGAAGCGTCCTATATGTATAATTGCGGGGGGCTATGACAAGGGCTCTGATTTTACGGAGTGGATCGATACATTTAAGGGCAGAGTTAAATTTGTGGCTGTTATAGGTGCTGTTAAGGATCAGCTTAAGGACACCCTTGACAAGGCAGGCTATACTGCATATAAGGTGGCTGATACCTTTGAGGATGCCTTCAGGCTTTGTGTGGAAAATGCAGCGGAGGGAGATTGTGTTCTCCTTTCTCCTGCCTGTGCAAGCTGGGATATGTTTGACTCCTATGAGCAAAGGGGAGAAATATTTAAGGAGCTTGTGCATAATTTGTAATTAATTATTATAACCCGGGGAGGTGAGTTGCTTGCGTGAGGATAAGTCTGAATATAAGGTTAAAGTGGGAAATATGGACTATGTGTTGCTTTTTACCATAGTTGCCCTTTCCCTTATCGGTGTTGTTATGGTGTTCAGCTCCAGCTATTACACAGCAGGCAACAGTGAGGACTTTGGTTACAATATGTACTACTTTGCAGAAAAGGCAGCTGTCTTTGTTGCCATGGGCTATGCTGTAATAGCCATAGGCTCAAGGATACCCTATCAGAATTATCAGAACTGGTCAAAGATAATATACATAGTCTGTATGGTTTTACTTGTTCTGGTACTTATAATAGGTACTGCCACAAACGGTGCCGTAAGGTGGATATTCGGTATCCAGCCTTCTGAGGTGGCAAAGATAGGACTTGTGCTGGTTTTGTCTGATTTTCTGGCAAAGCGTAAACATATACTGGATACCTTTAAGGGCTTTTTAGTGTGTCTTGTTATTGTGGGTATACCTATCTTTTTCGTTACACTGGAAAACCTCAGTACCGGTATAGTAATGGCATGTGTCTGTGCAGGTATTCTCTTTATTGCTTCTCCAAGGATAAGTTATTTTGTGGTATTGGTTATACTTGCGGCAGCAGGTGTGGCAGCCATTATACTTTTCGGAGATCCATTCCGTATGGAGCGTATCAGTGCATGGCTGGATCCTGAGTCGGATATGCTGGGTACCGGTTATCAGATACTTCAGGGACTTTATGCAGTAGGTTCGGGAGGCCTTTTCGGCGTAGGACTGGGTCAGTCAAGGCAAAAGCTTGGTTTTATCCCTGAAAGTCACAATGATATTATCTTTGCCGTTATCTGTGAGGAGCTGGGAGCTGTAGGTGCAAGTATAATTGTATTGCTTTACATGATAATGATATGGCGCTGTATCAAGATTGCCATTGATGCCACCAGTATGTACGGCACCCTTGTTGCTTCTGGTATTGCCATTATGGTAGGTGCCCAGGTGTTTATCAATATTTCCGTTGTTACCAATACTATTCCAAATACAGGTATCCCACTGCCATTTATCAGCTACGGCGGTACATCAATGCTTACCTTTATGATAGGTATGGCAATAGTCCTTAATATTTCAAGACATTACAGAGAAAAGTAATTTTTTGAAAAAGGGGCTTGCTATTTCCATGTGGCTGTGTTAAAATTATCTTTGATTAATTCGGACAGGAGGTCTATTTCTATGAGCATACCTTTTATTATAGTGTCCGTTCTTATCGTGGCTTCAAATATAGCTATTATAGCGTTAATTCTTGCACAGAAGAAGAATGCGTCCGCAGGTTTCGGAGCTGCTATCTCCGGTATGGGCGCTTCCGGCGACAGCTATTGGAGTTCCAACAAGGGCAGATCTATGGAAGGACAGCTGGTTAAGTACACTAAGATTTTTGCGGCAGCATTTTTCATTCTTGTACTTGTATCCAATATTATTAATGTTATGTAATTGTTAAAAACAGGCTTTTGTTATATACAGCCTGTTTTTTTCATTTTGTATGTGTTATACTAATATGGTAACAGTGTAAAGAGAGGTGTTAATATGGACAGTTTATATAATGAAAGATGCGAAAAGCTGATTGGGTTTTTGGGAGATAAGGACTACAGACCCATGACAAGTAAGGATATTTCCCTTATTCTGGGTATAAGGTCAGAGGATATGCCTATGTTTTATGATATGCTTTCAGAGCTTGAAAACAAGGGCAGGATAATAATAACCAAAAAGGGTAAGATAGCACTTCCCGAAAGGCTGGATATGGCAGCAGGTATATTTACAGGCAATGAACGGGGTTTTGGCTTTGTAACCTGTGAGGGACGTAAGGATGATATTTTTATCCCCCCTTCAGCTACAGGGGGAGCAATGCATAAGGATAGGGTACTTGTAAGGATTGTACGCCAGACTTCAAGGAGCGCCGAGGGTGAGGTAGTGCGTGTTCTGGAACGTGGACTTAAAACTGTAGTAGGTACCTTTGAACAGGTAAAAAAATTCGGCTTTGTCAAGGTGGATGACAAACGTTTCGGTGATGATATATATATTGATAAAAAGGATACCATGGGGGCTGTTACAGGTCATAAGGTGGTAGTAAGGATAACCAAACCAAAGCCTGCAAACGGTAAGGAAAAGCCTGAGGGAAAGGTAATAGAGATACTGGGACATATTAACGATCCCGGAGTTGATATTCTTTCCATTATAAAGGAGTATGACCTGCCTACGGACTTTTCTGACCGTGTATACGATGAGGTGTCTGCAATTCCTGAGGAGGTATTGCCTGAGGATTTAAAGGACAGAGTAGACTACCGTGATGTGCAGATGGTAACCATTGACGGTGAGGATGCAAAGGATCTGGATGATGCCGTATCTGTGGCAAAACTGGATAACGGTAATTACAGGCTGGGTGTATATATAGCTGATGTATCCTATTATGTCCGTGAGGGTACACAGCTGGATAAGGAGGCTTATAAAAGGGGTACAAGTGTATATCTTGTGGACAGGGTAATTCCCATGCTGCCCCACAGACTTTCAAATGGTATATGCTCTCTTAATGCAGGAGTGGACAGACTTTCCCTTTGCTGCGTTATGGAAATAAACAATAAGGGGGAAGTTATATCCTCCGATATACAAAAGGCTGTTATTAACGTGGACAGGCGTATGAGCTATACTGTGGTAAATGACCTTCTTACAAATGAAGACTCTGAGTACAGACAGGAATATGACTCACTTATGCCTATGTTCAGGCTTATGAAGGAGTTGCGGGACATTCTCTTTGAAAAAAGACGTAAAAGAGGTGCTATTGAATTTGACTTTAAAGAGGCGGATATTGTCCTTGATGACAAGGGCAAGCCTGTAGATATAAAACCCCATGAAAGGAATATTGCCACAAGTATTATTGAGGAATTTATGCTTGCCGCAAATGAATGTATAGCCGAGCACTACTTCTGGCTTTCTCTCCCCTTTGTATACAGGGTACATGAGGAGCCTGACGAGGAAAAGGTGGAAAGGCTCAGGGAATTCATAGGCAAAATGGGTTATGTTATTAAGGGTAATACTACCCACCCAAAGAGTTTTCAGAAACTTCTGGATGAGGTGAAGGGTAAGCCTGAGGAGCTTGTGGTGGACAAGATGGTATTAAGGAGCCTTAAAAGGGCAAGGTACACACCTGAAAATGATGTACACTTCGGATTGGCGGCAAAGTATTACTGCCACTTTACTTCACCTATAAGACGTTACCCTGACCTTCAGATACACAGGATAATAAGCGAAAATCTTCAGGGAACACTTAACTCAAAGCGTATCGCTTCATATAACAAACACCTTCCTGTAGTGGCTGAACATTGCTCCGTTACCGAAAGGCTGGCTGATGATGCTGAACGGGATACGGATAAGTACAAGATAGCACAATATATGCGTTCACGTATAGGCTGCGAATATGATGGCATAGTTTCAGGAGTTAATTCATGGGGTATGTATGTGGAGCTTCCCAATACAGTTGAGGGACTTGTTTCCACTAAAAATATGACAGATGATGTTTATATATATGATGAGGACAATTTAAGGCTTATGGGTGATCATACCCATAAAACATACACCATAGGTGACAAGGTAAAGGTTGTGGTGGCCGGAGCAAGTTTGGGAGATAAGACAGTTGACTTTGTACTTGCTGAAAAAGACTGACAATCCTTGACTAATTATGTTTGTAATGATATTATTAAACAAAAGTTAAGGGGGTGAAAGAAATTGCTTGCAAAAATTCATTCTGCTGCTTTAATGGGTATAAGCGGATATATGGTTGATGTTGAGGTGGATGTAGGTCAGGGACTGCCTGCCTTTGAAATAGTGGGACTGCCTGATAACGCCGTAAGGGAGTCAAGGGAAAGGGTAAGGACAGCTATTAAAAATTCCCAGTTTGAGTTTCCATCTAAAAGGATAACAGTTAATCTTGCCCCTGCAAATACCAAAAAGGAAGGACCTGCCTTTGACCTGCCTATAGCGGTAGGTATACTTGTTTGTATGGGTATCTTAAAGCAGAAAACGGTGAATAATGCCCTTATTCTGGGGGAGCTTTCCCTTGACGGCGCCGTAAGACCCGTTGATGGCGTTCTGCCTATGGTATATTCAGCCTGGGAAAGGGGTATAAAGTATGCCTTTGTGCCGGAGGAAAATGCCAGGGAAGCTGCTGTGGTAGAGGGGATGCAGGTTATAGGTATTTCTTCACTCCATGAATTTATTGAGATATGTACGGGACGTCAAAGGGCGGAGCTTACAAAGGTAGATGTAAACAGGCTGTTTGAGGAAGGTTTGAAGTCAGAGTTGGACTTTGCAGATGTAAAGGGTCAGGACAGTGTCAAACGTGCCCTTGAGATAGCGGCGGCAGGTATGCACAATATTATTATGATAGGACCTCCCGGCTCCGGTAAGACAATGATGGCTAAGCGTATACCTACCATACTTCCTGATTTAACTATAAATGAAAGTGTGGAAATAACAAAGATATATTCCGTGGCAGGATTGCTGCGGAATAAAAATGCCCTTATTACCCAAAGACCATTCCGTTCTCCCCATCATACCATTTCAAATGTTGCTATGGTAGGAGGAGGCAGGATTCCAAAGCCGGGAGAAGTATCTCTCTCCCATAACGGAGTGTTGTTTCTTGATGAACTCCCTGAGTTTTCCAGGGGTGTTCTGGAGGAACTCCGTCAGCCTCTGGAGGATGGTGAAGTGACGGTTTCAAGGGTAAACGGCACCATGACTTTCCCGGCAAATATTATGTTTGTTGCCTCAATGAACCCTTGTCCCTGCGGTTACTATGGCTATTCCGACAAGTGCAGGTGTACCGGCACACAGATAAATAAGTACATGGGTAAAGTATCAGGCCCTTTGCTTGACAGAATAGATGTACAGATAGAGGCTGCTGCCGTGGATTATGAGGATATGCAAAGCAATACAAGACCTGAAAGTTCACAGGATATTAAAAGACGTGTGGTGGCAGCCCATGAGATACAAAAGGAAAGATATAAAGATGAAGGTATATACTTCAACTCCCAGCTGTCTGCTTCACAGATTGAAAAATACTGTCCATTGGGAAAGGCTGAAAGGGAGCTTATTAAGACCGCCTTTGAAAGGCTTAATTTCAGTGCAAGGGCATATCATAAGCTTCTTAAACTGGCAAGGACTATAGCTGACCTTGATGGTGGAGGAAACATTAACGTTAAACATATTGCCGAGGCAATTCAGCTCAGAAACCTTGACAGACGGCTGCTTTATTAATGGAGGATATATATGTTAAATGAGGATAATGCTCTGCTTTGGTTAAGCACTGTAAGGCACATGACAAAAAAGCGTCTTGATGTTTTGGCAGAGCGTTTCGGAGGTGCGGCGGAGCTTGCCAGAATGAATGAGGCACAGCTTATCAGGTATGGTGTAAACAGTGAACTTGCCCACTGTATGTATGAACATAGCCCTGAATTGATGGCGGCAAAGGTACTTAGTGATATGTATAAAAGTGAGATGGATTTTATCACAGTCTCAAATCCCAAGTACCCACCTAATCTAAAGGAAACAGAGGATTGCCCTGTGGGTATATTTGTAAGGGGTACTTTGCCTGATTACAGTAAAAAATTTCTTGCAGTTGTGGGGTCAAGACGATGCACCCAGTACGGAGCAACAACAGCTCACTCTATTTCAAAGGAGCTTGCCCAAAGGGGTGTTGTTATTGTAAGCGGTATGGCTGACGGTATAGATTCCATGGCACATAGGGGTGCTCTGGATGGTGACGGTTTTACTGTTGCAGTTCTGGGTTGCGGAGCCGATGTGTGCTATCCTGCGGGAAACCGTGAGCTTATGGCAAGGATACTTGAAAGGGGCTGTATAATAAGTGAGCTTCCTCCAGGTACAAGGCCAAGTAAATATACTTTCCCTGCAAGAAACCGTATTATAAGCGGCCTGTCAAATGTGGTAGCTGTTATTGAGGCTGATGAAAGGAGCGGTACACTTATTACCGTAAATCATGCTTTGGATCAGGGCAGGGATGTTATGGCTCTGCCGGGAAATATCAACAGCAGACTCAGCAGGGGTACCAACAGGCTGATTAAAGAGGGAGCTGCAATAATCACTTCCGTTGATGATGTGGCGGAGCTTTTGGGAATAAATGAGAAAAGGGAAAATAAAAAAATTTCGGAAAAATCAGATATTCCTCTTGCAAGAGAGGAAAAATTAGTTTATGATTGTATTCATTCGGAGCCTGTTACGGTTGACGAGATTGCAATCAAAAGTGGACTGTCCCTGAAGGAAGTGCAGTATGCACTTACAATGCTGGAGCTTAAGCAGCTTGTAATAAAGCTTACGGGACAGAAGTATATTATGTCATAGTCTGTTATCAGTGCTTATATATAAGGAAAAAGAATTAGGTAAGGGGAGTGCTTATGAGCGCAAAGAAAAATCTGGTTATTGTGGAGTCACCTGCAAAGGCTAAGACTCTTAAAAAGTTTTTAGGCAGTAATTATAAGATAGAGGCATCTGTAGGTCATGTAAGGGATCTGCCAAAAAGTGAGCTGGGTATAGATGTGGAACATGACTTTGAGCCTAAGTATATTACTATCAGAGGTAAGGGAGAGCTCCTTGCAAAGCTGCGCAAGGAGGTTAAGTCAGCTGATAAGGTTTATCTTGCAACTGACCCTGACCGTGAGGGGGAGGCTATAAGCTGGCATCTTATGTATGCCCTTAAGCTGGATGATAAAAAGGCAAGTCGTATTACTTTTAATGAAATTACTAAAAATGCGGTAAAAAAGAGCATTAAAGAGGCAAGGGGCATAGATATGAACCTTGTAGATGCTCAGCAGGCAAGGCGTGAACTGGACAGAATAGTAGGTTATAAAATCAGTCCTTTTCTCTGGAAAAAGGTGAAAAAAGGCTTAAGTGCGGGACGTGTACAGTCCGTTGCCCTTTCCCTTATATGCGACCGTGAAGAAGAAATAGATAACTTTATTCCAAAGGAATACTGGACCATAGATGCGGAGTTTTTAACGGACAAAAATAAGTCAGTTAAGGCAAAATTCTACGGGGAAGGCAAAAAAAAGCTGGAGCTTAGCAATAAGGAAGAAGTGGATAAGGTCCTTTCTGGGGTAGAGGGTAAGGAATTTGTTGTTTCTGCCGTTAAGCGTGGCAGTCGTGTAAAAAATCCCGTTCCACCCTTTACTACAAGTACCATGCAGCAGGAGGCATCAAAGCTCCTTGGCTTTGCTGCACAAAAGACCATGCGTATTGCTCAGCAGCTCTATGAGGGCGTTGACGTAGCAGGTGAGGGCACAGTGGGACTTGTATCCTATATCCGTACCGACTCGGTTCGTATTGCCGATGAGGCCTATGAGGATGCAAAGTCATTTATCCTTAACAAATATGGTGAAAATTATGTTAAGGAAAGAAAACAATATACTACGGATAAAAGGGCTCAGGATGCCCATGAGGCTATAAGACCTACCCTTGCTTCCCGTGTTCCCGATGATATAAAGGAAAGCCTTTCCAGGGATCAGTACAGGCTTTACAAGCTTATATGGGAGCGCTTTATAGCAAGTCAGATGCCCCAGGCACAGTATACCACCATCTCAGCAAACATTGAGGCAGGGGACTATACTTTCAGGGCTTCAGGCTCTACACTTGTATTTGACGGTTATCTTTCCGTATATAAAAAGAATGAGGAAAAGGAGGAGGACTCCTCCATGCCTCAGATAATGGACGGGGATGTGCTTAAGGCTAAGGCTATAACCCCTCAGCAGCACTTTACCCAGCCACCTTCAAGGTATACTGAGGCAATGCTTATTAAGACCCTTGAGGAGATAGGCGTCGGAAGACCAAGTACCTATGCACCTACTATAGGTACCATACAGGCAAGAAACTATGTTACCAAGGAGGATAAGCTCTTTTATACCACAGAGCTTGGTGAGGTGGTCAATAAGATAATTACCACAAACTTTGGTGAGATAATCAATACTGATTTTACTGCCGATATGGAAAATGCCCTTGATAAGGTGGAGTCAGGTGAACTTGAATGGAAGCAGGTATTGAGGAATTTCTATCCATTGCTTAAGGACCTTATTGAAAAGGCTGAAAATAATGTTGAAAATGTAAAAATAGAGGATGAGGTCACAGATGTAGTCTGTGAGGAATGTGGCAGAAATATGGTTATCAAGTACGGAAGATACGGTAAGTTCCTTGCTTGTCCTGGTTTTCCTGAGTGCCGCAACACAAAGCCCCTTTATGAAGATACGGGAGTTAAGTGCCCTCTTTGCGGAGGCAAAGTCTATATTAAAAAGACGAAAAAGGGCAGAAAGTACTACGGGTGTGAAAATAATCCTGAGTGCAGTCTTATGCTTTGGGACAGACCAACAGGGGAAAAATGTCCTAAATGCGGTTCGGTTCTTGTAATAAAGGGTACTAAAAACAAGCGTATTGTGTGTACTAACGGAGAATGCGGATATTCTGTCCAGGCTCCTGCCGAAGATGATCAGGACTGATTTTTGGTATTTAAGGGGTAAGTATGACTGATTTGGATGTTTTGATAGGAATATACAGGGATATTGTATCCCACAATAAAGATGGCAGGCAAAGTGTGGAGCTGATAATTGAAAGACTCTGCTCAGATCTGCATGCAGGAGTGGCTGTCATTGATAGGGATGGCAGGGTAGTAAGACTTCTTTTACAGGATAGATTTAATCCCTTTGACAGAAGGGAAGGGGATGCCCTTGATATTGTCCTTGCAGAGCAGCTTAATGACTTAAGGGAGGACATACTTAATGTATCCATGGATGCTGTTGCAGTAAGGACTTCCCCTAAAAATATGTTAAAAAATTACAAGGTAAGTATATTTTTGCTGGAGGCACTGGGTGAACGCTACGGCAGTTTAGTGGTATTTGTCAGAGGGACAGAACTGACCTCACATCAGGTCAGCCTTAGCAACTACGCAGCCACCCTTATCAGCCTTATTGTAATGGAAAAGTACAGCCGTGAAAGCTTTGAACGAAAGCATAAACTGGAGGATGTCAGGGCGGTGTGTGAAACGTTGTCCTATTCGGAGCTTATGGCAGCGGTAAGTATATTTGCTCAGCTCAAGGGGGATGAGGGTCTTATTGTTGCAAGCCGTATTGCAGACAGCGAGGGGATAACCCGTTCTGTCATAGTAAATGCTATAAGGAAGCTGGAGGGAGCAGGCATCATAGAGTCCCGCTCACTTGGTATGAAGGGTACCTATATAAAGGTCCTTAACGAGTATTTTGCTAAGGAAATGCTGAAAATTAAAAAATAATGTATTTGGGTATTGAAAAGTTTTGTAAAAATTGATAGCATAATGAGGTAAGGGTTATGGATAGGGTTAAACTTTACAGGAGAAGATTTATTCCTGATGAGAAAATTCTGCTTAAGGATGATATTATTGTCAGTCTTGATGAGGATAGGTTGGTAACAAGGTGGAATGTGCTTACAAAGCGTCACGATTTCACCCATGGTACAAGCTGTTATTTCTTTAAACAGGGCTGGAAGATAAGCAGATTTTTAAATGACAGGGATGAGCTTGTATACTGGTACTGTGATATTATTGAGCCTGTGTTTGATTCTGAGGATAATTCCTATACTCTTAATGATCTTCTGATAGACGTTATTATCTATCCCGACGGTAGGGTGGAAGTGGTGGATATTGATGAGGTTGCCATTGCTCTCAGGGATAATATAATATCGAAGGAACTTGTAATCAAGGCACTTCAAAGGCTGGACAGCCTGCTGAAGGTGATTTATTCAGGGTACTTTGAAAGTTATTGTAAATATGCGGAGGTATAGCGTTAATGGCAGTTTCCGACAATGTTCATGCAGGACATCGCAAAAGGTTAAGGCAAAGATTTATTAATGATGGCAATCTGAATAATTTTCAAAGTCATGAGGTTCTGGAACTTCTCCTTTTCTATGCACTGCCAAGACGTGATACAAATGCCCTTGCCCATAAGATTATCAATAAATACGGTTCCCTTAAGCGGGTATTTGAAATGCCTGCGGAGGAACTTATAAATAACAGGGATCTTACGGAAAATGCAGCTGTTCTGCTTAGTCTGATAAAGCAGGTGGCAAAGGATTACATACTTAGTGAAACAGAGAGCAGATTGAAAATCAGGAGTAAAAATGATGCTGCGGGTATAGTTGAGCCTCTGCTTGCACACAGAATAAACGAGGCGTTTTGCATTATATGCCTTGACGCCAATCAGAATGTTATCAATATTGAGTGTTTTGAAGAGGGAGAGCCGGGTTATACGGATATAGATGTGGACAGGGTGATAGCCAAGGTGGTGGAGCATAAGGCCGCCTTTGCAATTATAGCCCACAACCATCCTAACGGCACATACAGCCCTTCAAGCGATGACATATCTACTACTAATGTAATCAGGAGAGCTCTGAGCATGGCTAACGTGACACTTATGGATCATCTTATAGTATGTGGTGACAGAAGTTACAGCCTGGCTCAAAACAGAATGTGCAATCTTAGATATTAAGGAAGGGAGTATTATTATATGAAGAAACTTGTAAGGACAAAGGGCGGAGTTTTCGCCGGAGTATGCGGCGGAATTGCTCAGTATCTGGGTATAGACGTAACTGTTGTAAGGCTTATCTGGGTGGTAGGCTCCATAGTTCTGGGAGCAGGTTTTCTTGGACTTGTTATCTATATTATATGCGCACTTATAATACCGCTTGAGGATGATATAATCGACTGATGGCGTTGGGATATGCTTTATAATGCACTTTTAAGGAGGATATATTCATTATGGAAAAAACAATGGAAAAAATTGTTGCCTTAGCAAAGTCAAGGGGATTTGTGTATCCCGGTTCGGAGATATACGGTGGCCTTGCAAATACATGGGACTATGGTCCTTTAGGCGTAGAGCTTAAAAACAATGTTAAAAAGGCATGGTGGAAGAAGTTTGTTCAGGAAAGCCCATATAATGTAGGCGTGGACTGTGCTATACTTATGAACCCTCAGGTGTGGGTGGCAAGTGGCCATGTGGGAGGTTTCAATGACCCTCTTATGGACTGTAAGGAATGTCATGAGCGTTTCAGAGCTGATAATATCATTGAAGATTATAATAAGGCAAACGGTATTGAAGGCAATGCTGACGGCTGGACCAATGATGAAATGAAGGCTTATATTGAGGAAAATAATATTCCTTGCCCAAGCTGCGGAGCTCATAACTTTACGGACATCAGACAGTTTAATCTTATGTTCAAGACCCATGCAGGCGTTACCGAAGATGAGAAAAATGTTGTTTACATGCGTCCCGAAACTGCACAGGGTATATTTGTAAACTTTAAAAATGTACAGAGAACCACAAGGAAGAAGATACCTTTTGGTATAGGTCAGATCGGTAAGTCATTCAGAAACGAAATAACTCCCGGTAACTTTACTTTCAGAACAAGAGAGTTTGAGCAGATGGAGCTTGAGTTTTTCTGTAAGCCCGGTACAGAGCTTGAATGGTTCTCTTACTGGAAGGATTATTGCCGCAACTGGCTTTTAAGCCTGAATATAAATGAAAAGAATATTGTAATGCGTGACCATGAGCAGGCAGAGCTTGCACATTACAGTAACGCCACTACGGATATAGAGTTTATGTTCCCATTTGGTAAGGGTGAGCTTTGGGGTATTGCCTCAAGAACTGACTTTGACCTTAAGGCACATGCCAGCCATTCTGGAGAGGCTATGGAATACTTCGATGCTGCTACCAATGAGAAGTATGTTCCATATTGTATTGAGCCTTCCCTTGGTGCAGACAGAGTTACCCTTGCATTCCTCTGTGAGGCTTATGATGAGGAGGAACTTGAGGGCGGCGACAGCAGATGCGTACTTCATTTCCATCCTGCCCTTGCGCCTGTTAAGGCAGCAATACTTCCTCTTTCCAAAAAGCTTAATGAGCCTGCAATGGAGATATATACTGACCTTTGCAAGTATTTTAACTGTGAGTTTGATGATGCCCAGAGTATAGGTAAGCGTTACCGCCGTCAGGATGAGATAGGTACTCCTGTATGTATCACATATGACTTTGACTCAGCTGAAGATGGCTGTGTAACAGTACGTGACAGGGATACAATGAAGCAGGAAAGAATAGCTATTTCAGCACTTAAGGACTATATTCTTGCAAAAATTGAATTTTAATTAAAAAAAAGTAAAAAAAGTGTTGACAAAGTAAAAAAATAATGTTAATATATTTCTTGCGTTCGACGAAAGGCGTAGTCAGATAAGCCCGGTAGCTTATGATATTGCCTTTCAGACGCAGGAATATATGCGCGATTAGCTCAGTTGGTAGAGCAGGTGACTCTTAATCACAAGGTCCGGGGTTCGAGCCCCCGATCGCGCACTGAAAAGGCGGGTCTGCTGAGCGGACTCGTTTTTTTTGCAAATAATAAAAAAAAGCTTGCAATGATGCTGTATATGTGATAAAATACAAACGTTGCAATGACACACGCAGGTAGTTTTGGTAAGCTGTGCCGCTTGTTAAGCGGTTCTTGTCATAAACCTGCGGAGGTATAACAAATTTAAGGAGGACGAAATAATGGGTGTTATTTCAATGAAGCAATTACTTGAAGCAGGTGTTCACTTCGGTCATCAGACAAGAAGATGGAACCCTAAGATGAAGGAGTATATCTTCGCCGAGAGAAATGGTATCTACATCATTGATCTTCAGAAGACCGTTAAGAAGGTTGAGGAGGCTTACGAGGCTGTTTCCAACATTGTTAAGGATGGCGGTACAGTACTTTTTGTAGGTACAAAGAAGCAGGCTCAGGATTCTATTAAGGAAGAGGCTCTCAGATGCGGTATGTACTATGTAAATGAGAGATGGCTTGGCGGTATGCTCACTAACTTTGAGACAGTTAAGACAAGAATTAAGAGATTAAAAGAGCTTGATGCTATGGTTGAGGATGGTACAATGGATGTTCTTCCTAAGAAGGAAGTTGCCAAGCTTATGCACGAGAAGGAAAAGCTTGACAAGAATATCGGTGGTATCAAGGAGATGGACAGGATTCCTGATTGTATGTTCATCGTTGACCCACGTAAGGAGCACATTGCAGTACTTGAGGCTCAGAGCCTTGGTATCCCTACAGTGGCTATCGTTGATACAAACTGTGATCCTGAGGAAATCGATTATGTTATCCCAGGCAACGACGATGCTATTCGTGCCGTAAAGCTTATTGCAGGCAGAATTGCAGATGCTGTTGTTGAGTCAAAGCAGGGCGAGGCACAGGACGTTGCTTCCGAGGCTGAGGCTGAAAGCGTAGAAGAATAATATATATGCTGTATTAAGGCTTCAGCTCAAAAAGCTGGAGCCTTTTAATGAGATAAGGTAATTAATAAACGGAGGTAAATTTATTATGGCTGTTACTGCTGCTTTAATTAAGGAACTTAGAGGTATGACAGGCGTTGGTATGAGCGACTGTAAGGCTGCCCTTGTTGAAACAGACGGCGATCTTGAAAAGGCTGTTGAAGTCCTCAGAAAGAAGGGTATGGCTAAGGCTGAAAAGAAGGCTGGTCGTATTGCTGCTGAGGGTTTAAGCTATGTATATATAACAGAGGATGGCAAGGCTGCTGCAGCTGTTGAGGTAAACAGCGAAACAGACTTTGTTGCAAAGAACGATGTATTCAAGAGCTTTGTTGAAAGTGTAGCAAAGCAGGTTATCAGCTCTGATGCTGCTGATATGGATACATTTATGTCAGAGGCTTGGATTGAGGATCCTGAGAAGACTGTTAAGGAAGCTCTTGTTGAGAAGATTTCAGTTATCGGTGAAAACCTTACTATCAGAAGGTTTAAGAAGTTTGTTGCAAGCGATGACAGCGTTTTCGTATCTTACCTTCATGCAGGCGGTAAGGTTGCTGTTATGCTTGAATTCTCCTCAGATGTAAATAATGATGCACTTATCGAAGCTGGTAAGAATGTATGTATGCAGATTGCTGCAATGAGCCCTAAGTTTGTTCGCAGAGAGGAGATCCCAGCAGAGTTCCTTGCTAAGGAAAGGGAGATCTTAACTGAGCAGGCTAAGGCTGATCCTAAGAATGCAAGCAAGCCTGAAAATATCGTTGAGAAGATGATTGAGGGCCGTATCAATAAGGAACTTAAGGAATTCTGCCTTGTTGATCAGCAGTATGTTAAGGATGAGGATATGACCGTTGGCAAGTACATTGAAAGTGTTGCTAAGGAAATCGGCGGTAAGGTATCCATCAAGCAGTTTGTTCGCTATGAAACAGGCGAAGGTATTGAAAAGAAGGAAGAGGATTTTGCAGCAGAGGTTGCTAAGGCAATGGAAGGCTGATTGTCCTGCCCTTTAAAAATTGCTTGACTGACATAAGGTTTTTCTATATAATAGAAATAGTGTTTTAGTAATTAAAGCTATACGAAGGAGGTGCTTTAATAATGAAGATGACATTCCAGCCAAAGACCAGACAGAGAAGTAAGGTTCATGGTTTCAGAAAAAGAATGAGTACTGCTAACGGCAGAAAGGTAATACTTAGAAGACGCAGAAAGGGCAGAAAGGCTTTATCTGCTTAATTATCGGTTTATCCGTGCTTTAAAGCCCGCTTTTGGAGCGGGCTTTACTTTTAAGGCATGATTTTTGTTGAACGGAGGGGCAGTTATGCTTTTTACCGAGTCCCTTAAGAAGAATTATCAGTTTAGGTTCGTGTATAACAAGGGAAAGTCCATTGCCAACAGATACCTTGTTATGTATGTGGTAAAAAATAATCTGGAGATTAATCGTATTGGCTATTCTGTCAGCAAAAAGGTGGGTAACAGCGTAGTAAGAAGCAGGGTAACAAGGCTTCTCAGGGAAAGTTATCGCCTTACCGAGGACAGGCTTGGCTGTGGCTATGACATTGTGGTTATAGCCAGGAGTGCTATGAAAGAGGCGTCTTTTGCGGAAGCAGACGGCTCTCTTAAGCATTTATTAAAAAAACATAAGCTTTTAAAAGAGATTTGACTTGTATCGACTAAATGGTAAGAGGGTGTTTCCATGCTTAAGCAAACCGCATTATTTCTAATCAGGTTTTATCGTAGCTATATTTCGCCCATGAAGCTTCCCTGCTGTAGGTTTCAGCCTACATGTTCGGAGTATGCCTATGAGGCTTTTTCAAAGTATGGCTTTTTCAAGGGCTTGTACCTTAGTGTTCGCAGGGTGCTTAAGTGCCACCCATTCCACAAGGGCGGTTATGACCCTGTACCATGACTTTTTAGGAGGAGTATATGTTAGGATTTGATTTTCTTGCTTCTACACCGCAGATATTAAAGGATCCCGGTGTTATTACAGGACCTATTGCCTGGGTACTGGGTAAAATAATAAACTTTTTTTTCAACTTTGTTTACGGAAATATTACAGTTGTTAATTCCTTGGGATTGTCTATTATATTTTTAACAATATTTGCACGTTGCCTTATTATCCCTATAGCATATAAACAGCAAAAGTCCATGTTTATTATGCAGAAGATTCAGCCTGAACTTAAAAAAATTCAGGCAAAGTATAAGGACAGGTTATCTGATCCTGAAGTGCAGAAAAAAATGAATCTGGAAACTCAGAGACTGTATACAAAGCATAATTACAGTCCTTTAAGCGGATGTTTGCCACTGCTTATACAGATGCCCATTTTCTTTGGACTCTACTATATAATGCAGCACCCATTCCAGTATATAAATATTATTAACGACATTTATACACAGTTTTCAAATCAGGTTCTTGAGTTTGCATCAACGGCAGGTGCTGATAGTACCATTATGAGCCTTATTACAAGCTTTAGTCTTGATGCAGGTCTTGAGGCAGGTATGGAAATAAATACAGATGTATTCAGCAGGCTTCTTAATGTTCTTGATCCTGCCCAGGTTAAGCAGCTTGTTGATGAAGTAAATTCTGCTGATCTCAGTGCTCTTTTTGCTCAAAAGGAAGCAATAGAGACATTCCTTGGTATCAGCCTTACGGAAACAGTAGGCTTGTCCCTTAACAGAAAGCTTGCTATTCCACTTTTGTCAGCCTTTACCACATGGCTTTCCTCATGGATGATGACAAGGAAAAATCCCACTACAGACCCACAGATGAAAAGCCAGCAGAGAATAATGAATATTGTTATGCCAATTATGATGGCATGGATTACCACAGGTCTTCCTGGTGGTGTTGGCCTTTACTGGATAGTTTCAAACATATTCCAGATTTGCCAGCAGGCCATTATAGGTGAGCATTTCAAACGTAAAAGAGAAAGAGAAGAAAATGAAAACGGGGGCGATAAAAAATGATTAAATGCTTGGAAATGACAGGTAAGACAGCCATTGAGGCAACACAGGAAGCCTGCAAAAAAATGGGTTTAAGTCTTACTGAGGTAGAGTATAAGATTTTGGATGAAGGCTCCAAGGGCTTTCTTGGCATAGGTGCCAGACCTGCAAAAGTAAAGGTATGGCAGATAGGCTATGATGAGGAGGCTGAAAAGGCTAAGGAGGAGGCTGCTAAAAAAGCAGCGGAAGAAAAGGCTGCTAAGGAAAAGGCTGAGGCTGAAAAGGCTGCAAGGGAAAAAGCAGAGAAGGAGAAGGCTGCTAAGGCAGCTGAAAGCAAGCCTGTTGAAACCGTTGCAGCAACTTCTGCAAATACAGCTACAGAGATTGTTACTGAGGAGCCTAAGGCTGAAAGACCTCAGATAACTGACAAGGATAAGGATGAAATTATTGCAAAGGCAAAGAAGTTCTTAAGTGATGTATTTGCTACCATGAATTTACAGGTTGAGATAGACGCTAAGTTTATTGATAACAAACAGCTTGTCATCAATATGGAAGGTCCTGAGATGGGTGTTGTAATAGGTAAGAGGGGTCAGACCCTTGACAGCCTTCAGCATCTTGTGGGACTTGTGGTAAATAAGGGAGAGTTTGCTTTTATTACAGTTACCCTTGATACGGAGGGTTACAGAAAAAGACGTAAGGAAACCCTTGAACATCTTGCCATTAATCTTGCAAAAAAGGCAAAACACCTGCATAAAAATGTAGTACTTGAGCCTATGAATCCATATGAGAGAAGAATAATACATTCTACTTTGCAGAATGACAGATATGTTACTACCCATAGTGAGGGTGTTGAGCCACATAGATATGTGGTTATTTCACCTAAGGGTAAGCAGTAAGACGATATATACAAAGCAGACAGGTACATAAGGTATTTGTAATCTTTTGTAAGTTATTGTTGAGAAAAAATATTTTACCCTGGTTGGTGTATCGCCATGGAACAGTTTTTATATATTGTAATTTGGTTATAAAGGTGAGAATGTTCATAAACCAGGGTTGAAATGCTTTCGCATAATGAATAATATTTTTGACTTATAGTAGACAGCTATTGTCTGTCAAAGGCTTAAGGGCTGTCAGATTGACAGCCCTTTATTTTCTATAAAATGAGGTATTGTTATGCTTAAAATAAATTTGAGTGACACCATAGCAGCAGTATCTACCCCCATAGGCAGTGGTGGAATAGGTATAGTCCGTATCAGCGGCAGTGAGGCTGTGGATATTGCAAACGGTCTTTTTGTGCCACATAAGGGTAAATCATTGGCAGAGAGGAAAAGTCATAGCATCAACTATGGCAGACTGGTATATAAAGGTCAGGTTTGTGATGAGGTTCTGGTGAGCCTAATGCGCGCTCCAAACACCTATACAAGGGAGGACGTAGTGGAAATTAATTGCCACGGTGGTATCAGGGCAGTTACTGCTGTATTGGAGGCAGTGCTTAAAAGCGGAGCAAGGCTTGCGGAACCGGGAGAGTTTACAAAGCGTGCCTTTTTAAATGGCAGGCTGGATCTTACCCAGGCAGAGGCAGTTATTGATATTATCAATGCAAAGACAGATAAAAGCCGTGAGGCGGCTCTTAAAAGACTGGACGGCAGGCTTTGCAGAAAAATAAGATCCCTTCGGGAGGATATACTTACAATGATAGCCCATATCGAGGCCGCCATTGACTATCCGGAACATGATGATGAAACCATGACCTATTCCATGATAGAAGAGGGGGTCAGGTCTGTCACCATGCAGGTACAGAATCTTATTAATGGTGCAGATATAGGTAGAATATATAATGAAGGTATAAGGACAGTTATTCTGGGCAAACCCAATGTTGGAAAAAGCTCTTTACTTAATGCAGTGATTGATGAGGAGCGTGCCATTGTTACGGATATTCCGGGCACAACAAGGGATGTGCTTGAGGAGCTTATAAATATTGGTGGTATTCCCCTTAAACTTGTTGATACGGCAGGCATAAGGGATACTGACAATGCCATAGAAAAAATAGGTGTGGAAAAAAGCCGCAAACTTGCTGCTGAAGCTGATCTTGTACTGCTTATGCTGGATGGCTCAAGGGAGCTTAGTGATGATGACAGGGAGTTAATTGCCCTTTCTGAAGATAAAAAGCGTATTGTACTGGTTAATAAAACAGATCTTCATCAGAATATAACAGCTGAAGAACTGAAGGGACTTGATCCTGTATTCTTATCGGTTAAAGCGGATAAGGGACTTGATGAGCTTTATGACAGAATAAAGTCAATGTTTTTCAGTGGAGATATAGCTGAAAATGAGGAGGCTCTTATTTCCAATGAACGTAATAAAAACAGTCTGTATAAGGCTAAGCTCCATCTTGATAATGTCCTTGAAACGGTAAATAACCGTATGCCTGAGGACTTTATATCCATGGATCTGACACAGGCATACGAGGCACTGGGAGAAATAACCGGTGAGTCCCTTGAGGAAGATATAATAGATAAGATATTCAGTGAGTTTTGCTTGGGTAAATAAATTTGAGGTGAATTAAATGTCGCAATTATATGAGGCGGAAAGTGCCGATGTAGTAGTCATAGGTGCAGGTCATGCGGGCTGTGAGGCCGCCCTTGCATCTGCAAGGCTGGGACTTGAAACTATAATCTTTACCATTAATTTGGACAGTATAGGTATGATGCCATGTAACCCCAATATCGGTGGCAGTTCCAAGGGTCATCTGGTAAGGGAGATAGATGCCCTTGGAGGGGAGATGGGTAAAAATATTGATAAGACCTATATCCAGAGCCGTATGCTTAATATGGGAAAGGGTCCGGCTGTATATTCCCTTCGTGCCCAGGCGGATAAAAATCGTTACCATACAGAGATGAAGCGTACTCTTGAAAATACGGATCATCTCTATGTAAGGCAGGGTGAGGTTGTGGATATACTTACAGATGATGACAACAGGGTCACAGGTGTTGTTACTGAGTCAAACGCCCTTTATCCCTGTCGGGCGGTGGTTATATGTACGGGTACTTACCTTCAGGCACGCTGCCTTTACGGTGACACCATTATACAAAGCGGCCCTAACGGACTTCGTGGATCATCCCACTTAAGTGAGTGTTTAAAAAGGCTGGGTATTCCCCTTATGCGTTACAAAACTGGTACACCTGCCAGAATAGATAAAAGGACAGTGGATTTCAGTAAAATGCAGGAGCAGAAGGGTGATGAAAAGCTGGTTCCCTTCAGCTTTGAAAATCGTCCTGAGGATATAGCAAGGGAGCAGGTCAGCTGCTACCTTACATATACAAATAAGAACACCCATGATATTATCAGGGCTAACCTTGACAGATCTCCACTGTATTCAGGTGTTATAGAGGGTACGGGACCAAGGTACTGTCCTTCCATTGAGGACAAGGTGGTGCGCTTTGCTGATAAGGAAAGACATCAGATATTTATAGAGCCTGAAGGTGAGGATACAAATGAGCTTTATGTATCAGGCATGAGCAGTTCCCTTCCTGAGGATGTTCAGAGGGATATGTACAGAACCCTGCCGGGACTGGAACACTGCCGTATAATGCGTACCGCTTATGCCATTGAATACGATTGCATAAGTGCAAACCTCCTTAAACTCAGTCTCGAGTTTAAGGATATACACGGCCTTTTCAGTGCAGGTCAGTTTAACGGTACATCCGGCTATGAGGAGGCAGCGGCACAGGGTATAATAGGTGGTATTAATGCAGCCATGTACTGTATGAATAAGCCGCCCCTTATTCTGGATCGTTCCCAGGCATATATCGGTGTACTTATTGATGATATTATCAACAAGGAAAGCCGTGAGCCATACAGGATGATGACATCAAGGGCAGAATACAGGCTCCTTTTAAGGCAGGATAATGCGGATCTGCGTCTTACTGAGATAGGTCATGAAATAGGCCTTATCAGTGATGAACGCTATAATAAATTCCTTGAGAAAAAGGAGAGTATCGAAAGGGAGATAAAGCGTGTAAACAGTGTAAACATTGCTCCCTCAAAAGAGGTAAACCAGTTGCTTGCATCCCTTGGCACAGCGGAGCTTTCAACAGGTGCGAAACTCAGTGAAATAATCCGTCGCCCTGAGATTACTTACGATCTGACAGCTCCTATAGATAAGGATCGTCCCCAGCTTAGCGATGAGGTAAGGGAGCAGGTAAATATACAGATTAAGTATGAGGGTTATATCAAACGTCAGCTTAATCAGGTAGAGCAGTTCAAAAAGCTGGAGGAAAAGAAGATACCTGAGGATATAAACTATGATGAGGTTATGGGTTTAAGGATTGAAGCAAGACAAAAGCTTGCTGCAATAAGGCCTGTAAGTATCGGACAGGCAAGCCGTATAAGCGGAGTAAGTCCTGCTGATGTAAATATGATACTGGTACATCTGGAAAGGTAAGGTAGTCAGATGAAGGACTTTTTAAGAGATATAGTCAATGAAATGAATATTTCCCTTTCAGAGGATAGTCTTGATAAGCTTGTGAGATACAAGGAACTTCTTGTGGAATGGAATGAGAAAATGAACCTTACTGCCATTACCGAGGACAGGGAGGTGGCTGTAAAACACTTTGCAGACAGTCTTTCAGTCCTTAAGGTAAGGGACATCGGAGGAAAAAGTGTTATTGACGTTGGTACAGGTGCCGGCTTTCCGGGTATGGTTCTTAAGATAGCTGTTCCCGATATAAAGCTTACCCTCCTTGATTCCCTTAATAAGCGTATCGGTTTTTTACAGAGGGTATGTGATGAGCTGGGGCTTAAGGATGTAAGATGTATTCACAGCAGGGCAGAAGAAGGAGGACATTCCCCGGATTTAAGGGAAAAGTTCGATATATGTGCCTCCCGTGCCGTTGCAAGGTTAAACGTACTTGCAGAGTATGACCTTCCCTTTGTTAAGGTGGGAGGGGAAATGCTCGCCTTGAAGGGTCCTGCCGCTGACGAAGAAATTGAGGGAGCCATGCCCGCCGTAAAATTTCTTGGAGGCAATGTAGACAGGGTTGTTGATGTGGAGCTTCCATTCTCTGAGTTAAGGCACCGTATTGTAGTAATTAAAAAGATAAAGAACACTCCTAAAAAATATCCCAGAAATGCAGGGAAGATAAAAAACTCACCACTATAAACAAAAGTCGCAGATATAATGATCTGCGATTTTTTATACTAAATATTGTTATTTTATTGTCAAAGCTCTCTGACTGTGTTATTATTAAAATATAGAGCAGGTTATTACATATTGGGGAGGTGGAGTAGTATGAAGCAAATCCTTTTTATATTAATATTACTCGCCCTTGCAGGATGCAGTACCACACAGGATACTACAGGGGTTACTGTCACATCAGATCAGGGAGAGACGGTATCGGAAGAAAAGTCGGATACCTCATCAGATGGAGAGATAGAGTACATTGTTGAAAATCGGGATTATCTGTATTCAAGGATAATTGACAGCAAAGGCAGGACGTTAATGCCCTTTTCCCATGCAGACAAGGGTATAATTAAAGATATAAGAACCCATGAGCCAGCCTATCTTTTTGCTACTGATTTTGAATATCTGGGTAAAAAGGATGACTATAACTATGAGTATGAGCAGGGGCTTATTGTTTATGACCTTGATGGCAATCCCGTTGCCAATCTTGAATGCAATTCCTTTTATGACTGTATTGGGGATGTCTGTGTAGCTGTGGACAGGGAGCGTACCAGGGGCAACCTGATGAATATGAAAACAGGGGAAGTAATAATGGAAAATATCGGAGGTATGAATGATGGTGGAAATTGTGTCATACTTTACAGCCTGGAAAATTACAAACCCATTTATATTACCGATTATGATTTCAATGTGCTTTTTGATATAAAGGATAAATATGACCATATATATTCCCCAAGTGTTTATATTTCGGAAAAAATAAAGGGAGATTATCTTATTGCCTTTGACTGGTCAAAGGATTCAGGGATAAATGTGATAAATAACAGGGGTGAAAATCTTTTGGGACGGGATTTTGAAACCCTTGGTTATGGTGACGGTAACTATCTTGTATTTGAGGCGGAAGGAAACTCCTATGTTTATGATGCAGAGAGTCTTGAATTTATTATGGAAACCCCAGGCAGTATAAGTGCAATAAATGATAATTACTATATTGTGGATACTTCATCAGAGGGGGATAATCGACGCTATAGCCTTTATAACCGTGGTGGCAGTATAATAAGGGATGGTGAATACAGGATTGTGGCCCACTGCCTTGTACCGGGAAAAGAAATATTCGGCATTGATACTGAACTTAAGGATGAAAAGGGAGATATATTTGACAGTGAGGAACTTATTGACGGTACAGGTAAGGTTATTCTGGAAGGCAGTAATTATAACAGAGGCAGTGTTAGTTTCATAGGTTCTGACGGACTTATTGTATATGTCAGATATGATTATGATGAGGAAACAAACCAAAGTAGTAATACCGTTGAAATGTACCGCAGAAATGGTGAAAGAGTTATTCCTGAAAGGGAGTATCAGTATATTTACCAGGCATCATATACCACTGACCCTGATAAGAGTTATGCCTCTTATGGGGTAGCATCCTATTATTATAAGGGCGATGAGTTTTATGCCCTTATTGATAAAGATGGCAAGGAGATCATATCAAATATTAAATCTTACCAGACAGAGGATAAATATATGATATATACTAATGGTTTTAATACCTATATTCTGGATATGGAAACAATGGAAAATGTATATAGCGAAAGGTCCTTTAACAGCCTTTCGGACTAAGGAGGGACGAAAATGAAAAAATCAGTATCCTTTATACTTTCTGCTCTTATGCTGCTTACTGCCTGCGGACAAAATAGTGAGGTGATAACCGAGTCTACTACGGAAAGCACTCAGATTATTGATGAAGAAGCTACTCAGGAAACAGTAGATGAAACACCGGAGCCTATTATGACACTTGAGGAATATCCAAAAGTGGATGGCTCAACTGCTAACTTGCCTCTTATGGCAGAGGTAATGAGGAGGGCAACAGGTATCAGTCTTCAGGAGGCGGAGGAGCTTACTACCTGTGATATGACCCCACAGGCGTGGTATAACCTGGCGGAGGGCACATCCGATCTGCTTCTTGTATATGAGCCTGCTGAGGCAACTAAGGAAAGACTTGAGGAAATAGGTACAGACCTTACATATCAGGCAATAGGCAACGATGCTCTTGTGTTTATCGTTAATGAAAATAATCCCGTTGAAAGCCTTACTACAGATCAGCTTAAGGCAATATATAAGGGTGAGATAACCAACTGGAGTCAGGTGGGTGGTAATGATGAAGAAATAGTTCCATTCCAGCGCAGTGAGGAAAGTGGCTCTCAAAGTCTGTTTATAAAGCTCCTTATGGAAAATGAGGAACCTATGGAAGCACCTGTGGAACTTACCCCTGGACTTATGGACGAGCTTATTGATGCCCTTGCAGAGTATAATAATGAGGGAAATGCCATTGGCTTTTCGGTTTATTACTATGCTTCCTATATGTATACCCAGCCGGGACTTAAATTTATTGCAGTAGATGGTATTACTCCCAATGATGAAACCATAGCAAGCGGAGAGTATCCATTTATAAATCCTTTTTATGCTGCAATACGCAGTGATGAATCTGAGGATTCACCTGCCCGCAGACTGTATGATTTTGTAACAGGTGAGGAAGGGGTTGCGGCAATGAAAACAGCGGGATATATCCCTATTGAAAATCGATAAATATAAATTTTTTGTATATACATAAGATTGAGTTGAAAAGAAAAACTATTTGTGATATATTTATTATGTAAATTGTACAAATCATAACCTTATGTTTTTGGAGGGAATTATGAGAGGAATACAAACTCCTATATCGGAAATCAGAAGAAAAATTTTTACACAGATTGCTAAGATCGCCTTTGAAAATGATGGTAATATCAATGATGCCATAGAGGCGATACCTTATGCGGTTTCTCCCGGTGACGAGCCATCCTATAGAGAGAGTATATACAGGGAAAGAGCCATTGCCTCTGAAAGGGTAAGACTTGCTATGGGTATGTCCTTGCGCCCACAGGACAGACCTGTACACGTTACGGCAGGTCTGGAGGAGAGTAATATAGCAGAGCATTACTATGAGCCACCACTTATGCAGGTGATTCCATCTGCTTGTAACAAGTGTGAGGAAAACATCTACCGTGTTTCCAATATGTGTAAGGGATGTATTGCCCATCCATGTATGGAGGTCTGTCCGAAGGACGCCATTTCAAGGGTAAACGGTAAGGCATTTATTGATGAAAGCAAGTGTATCAAGTGTGGAAAGTGTAAGTCAGTATGTCCATATGATGCTATTTCAAAGCTTTTAAGACCATGCCATGAGGCTTGTGGTGTAAATGCCATTGAATCTGACGAACAGGGCAGGGCACGTATTAATATTGATAAGTGTGTTTCCTGTGGTATGTGTATGGTTAGCTGTCCATTTGGTGCCATAGCCGATAAGTCGCAAATTTTCCAGCTTGCAAGAAGTCTTAAAAAGGGTGACAGAATAATTGCTGAAGTTGCTCCTGCCTATGTAGGTCAGTTTGGCGAAAATACAACCTCAGGTCAGGTGAAGGCTGCACTTCTTGCCCTTGGCTTTGCTGAGGTAAAGGAGGTTGCCCTTGGTGCGGATATTGGTGCTGTTGCAGAGGCTAAGCATTATGCGGAACACGTTGCTACAGGTGAGCTTCCATTCCTGCTCACATCCTGTTGCCCATCCTGGTCCATGCTTGCAAAGACACAGTTCCCTGAGATGATAGAGAGTGTTTCCAGAGAGCTTACTCCAATGGTAGCAACTGCAAGGAATATTAAACACCACAATCCTGATGCAAAGGTTGTATTTATAGGACCATGTGCGGCTAAAAAGCTTGAGGCTACAAGACATAGTGTAAGAAGTGATGTTGACTTTGTTATTACCTTTGAGGAGCTTGCAGCCATGTTTGATGCCAAAGATATTGTACCTTCCCAGATGGAGGCAACAGAGGAGCTTCAGGATGCAACAGCAGCCGGTCGAGGCTATGCAGTTGCAGGTGGTGTAGCTGAGGCTATTCAAAAGTGTATCAATGAATATTACCCTGATGTAGAAGTTAAAATTCAGCATGCAGAGGGTCTTGCTGACTGTAAAAAGATGCTTACACTTGCCAAGCTTGGCAGACTTAACGGCTATATGATAGAGGGCATGGGTTGTCCGGGAGGTTGTGTTGCAGGTGCAGGTACTATACTGCCTATTGCCAAGGCTAAGCAGCAGGTAGTTAAGGCGAAAAATGACAGTGAGGAGAAGGTTCCTGACAAATCGGTAATTGATGTTGATTTAAGCTGATAAATAGGATATAATAAATAAAATGATTAAATGTCGCAGATAATATTCTGCGGCATTTTTGCTAGGAGGTTGTTTATGATACAGGATATTGCACCCCATAAATACCATGTTGCCTTTGAGCAGTGTGAGCCTACCAAGGAGGACATACTCCTTGTATTCAAAGGCGATGAACTGCTTGTACGTGAAGCGGAAGGAAGGACCTGGTTTCCGGCTGTAGGTGAACTGAAGGGACTTCCTGAAGAAACCCCCTTCCTTTTCAGGATAGATAATACAAATCTGTTTATGACAGAGGTGGAAAATACGGACTTTGAGGGTTGGCATTTTGTTAAACAAGAGTATTTCAGATCCGTATATCCTAAATGGAAGGCTTTTGCAGGGGCAACTGCCATACAGATACACCGTTGGTATGAAAATAACCGGTTCTGTTCCCGCTGCGGTGGCACTATGCACAGGGGATCCACAGAGAGATCTCTTATCTGTGACAGCTGCGGCAGAACGGTATATCCCAGCATTGCCCCCTGTGTAATAGTTGCCGTTACTGACCATAATCGTATTTTGCTTACAAGATATAACAAAAAACACAGTAAGTACACACGTTTTGCCCTTGTGGCAGGCTATGCGGAAGTTGGAGAAACCCTTGAAGATACCGTGAGACGGGAGGTCTTTGAGGAGGTGGGACTCAGGGTTAAAAATATAACCTATTACAAAAATCAGCCATGGTCCTTTTCCGACACCTTGCTTATGGGCTTCTTTGCAGAGCTTGATGGCAGTGACCGAATTATAAGGGATGAAAACGAACTGTCTGAGGCGGTTTGGTTTGAAAGAAATGAAATACCTGAGTATGATTCCCTTATCAGCCTTACAAATGAAATGATTGAATATTTCAGAACAGGAAAACAGGCTTTTGTTTAGAAAATATTATCATTGATGGAGGGTGTTATTATGGATCTTTTTAAACAGTTAAAATGGAATTCTATTTTACTTTCGGCACTTATTGCCCTTATAGGGCTTATTGTGCTGTTCAATCCATCGGCGGCGGTAATTTCCCTTTGTTTTGTTATTGGTGTACTTATGTTGATTATTGGTGCAGGGATGCTTTTATTAGGCTCTTATTTTAAGATGCCCGGGAGAAATATATGGTTGGTACTTATTGTTTTGGGCTTTATTATTATTGTTCTGCCTGAACTTTTCGCTAATTTTGTAAGTCTGTTTTTGGGATTGATTATTCTTATCTATGCCATTGCAAGTATACGTGAGGCAACGGAAAACAAGACTATGGGATACAGACACTGGTACCTTGGTTTTATAATCGGTATAATCACACTGGTGCTTTCAGTCTTAGTTCTTCTTAACCCCTTTGAGTCTGCTTCGGCGGTGATGATGCTTGCGGGAGCAAGTATGCTGGTGCATGGTATAAGTAACATTATATCCATTCTTGTTATAAGTAATGATATAAACCGAATGATGAGGTAACAGTCTGTAGTTACATACAGGTGTTGGTAAAATATTACGTAATTTTGTAAATGAATATTTAAGCTTTTTCCTTTGTAAACTCTGTAAAACAGGGTATGATATATGTATAGCATGGCAGGAGGTTTAAAATGAAAAGGCTGTATTATAACGGAAATATCATTACAATGGAGGGAGATGCCCCAAAGGCTGTTTTAACTGAAGATGGAATAATAAAGTCAGCGGGGAACATGGAGGATTTTGCCACAACAGAGGCAGAGAGGATAAATCTTAACGGTAATACCCTTTTGCCTGCCTTTATTGATGCTCACAGTCATCTATCTGCCTATGCCGCCTCCTTTGTACAGGTCAGACTTAATAACTGCACCTCATTTGCAGAGATAGGTGAGGCCGTAAGAAATTTTATTAATGAAAATAAAATAACCCCAGGAGAATGGGTAATAGCCACTGGTTATGACCATACTGGCCTTAAGGAGGGAAGACATCCTGACAGGATCTTCTTGGATAAAATATGTCCGGGTAATCCCCTTTTGGTACAACATATTTCCGCTCATATGGGTGTGTTTAATTCATTGGCAATGGAGAGACTTGGTATTAGTGGCAGCGGTTATTTGGAGGAAGAAAAATTTGTTGATACAATAAAAAGAGTACCCCAGCCAAAGTCCCTTGAAAATGCCTATAAAAGGGCACAGGAAGCCTATGCCTCCTATGGTATAACCTCTGTTCAGGAGGGAATGTTTCCTAAGGAACTGACAGAAATTTATAAGGGTTTACAGGGGAAACTAAAACTGGATGTTACCGCCTATGTTGAGCCAAAGTCAGGGGAGGCTGTTTACAGTGCCTTTCCTGAAAGTAACGGTAAATTTCATGATGGGTTCAGGCTTGGGGGATATAAAATATTTTTAGACGGTTCTCCCCAGGCAAGGACGGCATGGCTTCGTCGTCCCTATGAGGGCAGTAGTGAGGTTGGAAAACCTACAATGACAGATGAGGCCGTACTATCGGCAATGGAGTTGGCAGTCAAAAACAGGCGCCAAATACTTGTCCATTGCAATGGTGACAGAGCGGCACAGCAGATGATTGACTGCGGAAAACACTTTCCTGATTTAAGCAGAATAAGACCTGTTATGATACATGCACAGCTCCTTGCACCGGATCAGATGGAGGAGATTAAAAGGGTGGGAATAACACCATCATTTTTCATAGGGCATATTTATTACTGGGGTGATGTCCATATCAGAAACCTTGGTATGGAACGGGCATCCCGAATAAGCCCTGGGGCTTCGGCACTTAAAAGGGAAATTAAGTTTACCTTTCATCAGGATACCCCTGTTACAGAACCGAATATGCTTCACTCTGTTGCCTGTGCCGTAAACAGGTATACAAGTTCAGGTATATTGCTTGGGGCTGAAGAAAGGATATCTGTTTATCAGGCACTTAAGGCTGTTACTGTAAATGCTGCATGGCAGTATTTTGACGAAAATATACGTGGCAGTATAAGGGCTGGTAAAAGGGCAGACTTTGTAATACTTGATAAAAATCCACTTATGGTTTCACCGGATAAAATTGCTGATATTAAGGTAATTAAAACCATAAAGAGTGATGAGGTTATATTTGAAAAATAAAGCACGGTGCGGAATGATTTTCCGCACCGTGCTTTTTATTCGTATTCAGTTTTCATTTAAACACGTTATATATTACTTCGCCTGGTATCTTATCACTATATACCATATCAAGAATATAATTGGTTTTTTCTTCTACCTCAGCTCTCAGTTCGGCTTCCTTAGCAACTGTAGGAGTAGTAAGATTAAGGTCGCCGGGAGCATCTGACTGTCCGCCGTCAAAGCTATAGAATACACCTTCCATGGAGTATGCTGTCATTTTGTCCATCCAATAGTTCTGACCGTTGTCAAAGCTCAGAGCATTTACTATATCATAGCCTGCACGACCATTGTTCTGGTCAAAGCCCTTGGCAGGCTTCTGATTAGGTGTATTTCTATGGTCAAAGGCTATACAGTTCTTAATATATCTGTAGGAGCTTGTTGGGGTCTCTGCAGAACCGAATTTGAATCCGTTAGGATTACCTGCCCAGTTACTGCTGTGTATATTGGAGTAGGAGTTACTTGTACCTAAAAGATGTACCGTAAGCTGAGGCCAGCTTGTAACGGTGTGGTTATTATACTTTGTCTCAAAGTCAGGATCCTGTTCCAATATAGCCTCTACATATACAAGGTTTTTATCAAGAGGATTACCCTTGCTGTAGTCCTCCTCACCTGTAAATACAGATGGGTTGCCGTTATTCCATGCAACACATTCTTCATAATATACATCACCTATGTATCCGCCTTCAGATACTCTGTCATAGCTGTCCCAGCCGTCATCAGAGTTTTCCCATGCACGGCAGTTGTAGAATTTATTGTCAGTTCCTGCTGCCAGCTTAACTGAGAAACCGTCTGCATCGCCGCCGTTTTTCTGTATAAGGTCTGCATTTCGGTAGCTGTCTACATAACGGAAGGTGTTATAAGCGCCACCCTTGGTGATGGAAACACCGGAGTTGTTATTGTATCTGAATACACAGTTTTCAAATGTGTTGTGTGAGCCTGTAATTCTTATACCGCAGTCACCTGCTTTTTGTATAATAACATTTTTAAAGGTGTAATAACTGCCGCTTAATCTGAAGCCCGAACCACCTGAGCCGGAGCTTGTCCTTGAGTCACGCAGAGGTGAGAAGTCAAGGATGGCAGCTGTGCCGTCTGCATTAGTCAGACCATAGACCTCTACATTGGCATTTGATGTACCAAGGGAAATACTTTCGTCACACATAATAGTACCCTGTATGTAGATTTTATTATTGCTCTTAGCAAGTTCCTTCTTAAGGTCTGTAAAGTTATCTACTACAACACCGTCTGATGTATCACCGTCAAAGGTAGTTGTTTCGGTAGTAGTTTCTGTGGTAGTTTCCACATCGCCTGTACCTGTATAAGTAAGTCTGTAAATATTTATGTTGCCTGCTCCGCCATAAATATAATATCTGCCTCCGGTATTAAGGGTTACAGTAGCTATGGCAGGGGCATCCCCTGACATAGGTGCGCTTATTGTATCCACAACCCTGCCGTTAGACTGTGCAATGGTAATATTTCTTACCTGTGTTGCATTGGAGGACCTTGCAACAATATAAAGTGTGCCTCCTGTAGGTGCGTCAAAGTATATACTTGCTGCTGTAAGGCTGCCTGTTCCGTTCAACTGAAGGTGCTGGGTATATGATGTACCGTCAGCTTCTGCTTCGGAAGCTCCTACCTTATATCTTGCCTGAATGGTGAAAGCTCCCTCTGTTATGTTTGACTGACCGTCTGCTATAGGAGTAAGGTCGTTTGCGTTTAGGTCATAATATGCAGAGGTGGAAATCTCAGTAGATCCCTCTGTGGTAGTTTCTGTTGTGGTTTCTGTAGTAGCTATAGTTGTGGTTTCTGTGGTAGCCTCTGTTGTTGTCTGTGTAGTTGACTGGGTGGTATCCTCATCATCCTCACATGGGAATGTGATATCAAATAATACATGCTGTAATATATACGCAGCATCTTCAGAAGATACATAACCGTTACCGCTAACATCTGCCAGCTCTGTGTCAAAGTCCGGAGTCAGTGATGGATCAAGAAGATAGGCAAGAACCGTTGCCGAATCGCTTGAGGTTATGGTGCCGCTTTTGTCCACATCACCGTATGCATAGCCGCTTTGTGTGGCTGCACTTATGTTAATGCAACCTATCAGCACAAAAGCTGCCATAAGAACGGCTGTAAATCGTTTCTTTAACATAAAATACCTCCTTTGGTATATTTAATATGCCTTGCCCCAGTAAACCATGGTTTTTGCAGGCTTACCACAGCATACACATTTATCATCAATATGCTCCTGTTCAAATGGCATACATCTTGAGGTTACGGAGTATTCCTCTTTGATCTTGTTTTCACATTCCTCGTCACCGCACCACATAGCCTTTACAAAGCCGGGAGTTTCGTTTACTATTCTGCCAAGTTCTTCCATTGAGTGGGCAGTGTAGGTGTGACTGTCTCTGTGCTTGGTTGCCCTTTCAAGCATATCTGCCTGTATTTTGTCAAGGAGGGTTGTTACCTCATTTTCAAGGTCGTCAAGGGATACGGTAATCTTTTCTCCTGTATCACGTCTTGCAAGAATGCACTGACCTGCCTCAATGTCCTTAGGACCTATCTCTACCCTTACAGGGATACCCCTCATTTCATATTCGCTGAACTTCCAGCCCGGAGTTTTATCGCTGTCGTCAAGACCTACGCGGCATACAGCTGAAAGTCTTTCCTTAAGCTCGGCAGCTTTTTCGAGGACACCGGGTTTTTTCTGGGCGATAGGGATTATCATTACCTGAGTTGGTGCAATACGTGGAGGAAGCACAAGTCCGCTGTCATCGCCATGTACCATGATAATGGCACCTATAATACGTGTTGACATACCCCAGGAGGTCTGGTGTACATACTGAAGTTTGTTTTCCTTATCGGTATACTGTATGCCAAAGGCACGGGCAAAGCCATCACCAAAGTTGTGACTTGTGCCTGATTGCAATGCCTTGCCGTCGTGCATAAGTGCCTCTATGGTATATG
>CASFCZ010000051.1 GCA_949293325.1 uncultured Eubacteriales bacterium
CGTTCGAGGGTATAA
This sequence comes from uncultured Eubacteriales bacterium, assembly GCA_949293325.1. Lineage (GTDB taxonomy): Bacteria > Bacillota > Clostridia > Lachnospirales > CAG-274 > CALWRD01. Next base: position 16 of record CASFCZ010000051.1, read on the forward strand.
CAAAGGCACTTTTGCCTTTGGCAAAAGCCGACCAAAGGTCGGTCGCATCTTTTGCGATGCAGATGTGTCGAAAAGAGGTTTATGACCTCTTTGAGGCACGGGTTGTTACTTCAATGGTGGGTACGTAAGTACCCCTACTGCAAGAAATGGTTGCGCCGCAAAGATAGATGCGGACATACCAAAGGTATGGCTTTCAGCATTTGCTGAAAGTGCTGACAAGCATTTCTTGCAAGCGTGTCGACTTTTTCGACACGCTGTGCCACCTTAAATTGTTTTAAAGTGGCATGAACTTTTTTTATTTTCTTCCTAAAATAGCATCCATATCCTGTAGTGGATTTGTAATAGGCTGAAGATTAAACTTATCTACCAGAATCTTTACAACTCCTTCAGAGAGAAAAGCCGGCATAGTAGGACCAAGATACATATTTTTTATTCCCAGTGATAAAAGAGTAAGCAATATACATACCGCCTTTTGTTCATACCAGGAAAGTACCAAAGTAAGAGGCAAATCACTGACACTGCACTTAAATACCTCAGCAAGTGCCACAGCTACCTTTATTGCACTATATGCATCATTACACTGTCCCATATCTATAATACGGGGAAGACCATCTATTTCTCCCAGGTCAAGATCATTGAAACGGTACTTGCCACAGGCAAGGGTCAGAACAAGGGAATCCATAGGTGTACTCTTTACAAACTCTGTATAATAGTTTCTTCCCGGATTTGCACCATCACAGCCTCCCACAAGGAATATATGGCTTATTTTACCTGCCTTTATTGCAGATATAATCTTTTCGGCATTTGAAAGTACTGCACTATGGCCAAAACCTGTAGTCAGCATATGACCTCCGTTAATGCCACTCATACTTCTGTCATGCTCATAACCTCCCAGTTCCAATGCCTTCCTGATTAAAGGTGTAAAATCTTTATATCCTTTTTCATCGGCAGAAATATGTGGTATTTCCCCATAGCCCACAACTGAGGTAGTATATATCCTGTCCTTATAACTTGACCTCCATGGCATAAGACAGTTTGTAGTAAACAAAACAGGTGCAGGTATATCCTCAAACTCTTTTTGCTGGGACTGCCATGCCGTCCCGAAATTTCCTGCCAGGTGTGAATACTTTTTAAGCTCCGGATAGCCATGTGCAGGCAACATTTCACTATGGGTATATATATTTATCCCCTTTCCCTCAGTCTGCTCAAGAAGCTGTTGTAAATCTCTAAGGTCATGACCCGATATTACAATAAAGGGTCCCTTTTTTATATCAGTATTTACCCTTGTAGGAACAGGGTTTCCAAAGCTTTTGGTATTTGCAGTATCCAACAGCTCCATACATTTGAGATTGATCTGACCAAACTCCATAATAAGATCAAGCCATTCCTCCGGTGTATGTTCTTTATTAAGTTCACTTAAACCCTTATAGAACCAAAGTGTAACCTCATCATCCTCAAACCCTAGATTCATACTCTGATGTGCATAGGCAGCCATTCCTTTTAAACCAAAAAGAAGGGTTGATCTAAGAGAAACGATATCCGTATCCCCCTCCCAGAGATCAATAAGCTGATGTTTGGCACTATCACCTACAGATTTACGCGCATAGGAAATTCTCTCTATAAATTCTTTTATGGCAGAGTCATCAAAATTTACATTCGTAAGTGTTGTAAATAACCCGTCCATAAATAATCTGTCAGCTTCCTTTGTCCTTATGCCCTTTTCGGTCATAGTCTCTGCAAGGGAAATAAGCTCATAAACCAGATCATCCTGTAAATTTGCCGTAGTCGGCTGTTTGCCACATACTCCCGTTCGTATACATCCTTTATTTCCCGCAGTCTGCTGGCATTGAAAGCAAAACATATCCGTCATTGGTGTACCTCCTGAAAATAATAATTGATATATGCACTTATTTTTCCCACAAATTTTATATTATACAATAATTCTATACAACTTAATTTTTAGATAAATAAGGAAAGAATAATATATATTATACCTACGGAATATTTTTAACTATAAATGATAAGATAAATATAACGGCATTTTTTAATACTTTTAATTATGTTTTTTTCTATTCAATTTATAATATATGCTTTTCTTATTATTTATTTTATTTCACCATATCTCTAACTGCAAAAGCTGCTGAAACTAATATAAAAAAAGTCCTGTTTTATCATAAAAATTAAGCAAAAATGAACTTAAAATTAAAGGCAAATGAAGAAAATATTAAACCTTGCTGAGATTGGTAATGTTCACATTTTATTAACATCTTATTCACATTTCACCTTTATAATCAAGCTTAAAGAAACAAAAATTCTAACAGGAGGTAATTGTTATGAATGAAAATGAAAATAATTTAAACTCCGAACTTAATACACAATCTTCGGTAAATGATATACAGGATGGTAATATGAGTGAATTATCAAATATAACAAATCCTGAAAACACAACTGATATAATAGAAGAAAAATCCGATTATTCAACTGACTGCAATGCACAGGATCTTAATGAAAATCCTTCAGCTGACGGAATACAGAATTTTAATATCAGCAATGATACAAGCGAAACTGTTCAGGAAGAAGAACCCGCTGCAAACCATAAGCAAAAGCATAAAACAAGCCGCAGTGCATACAAGCGCACCATTGCACTGGGACTTGCAGGAACAATACTGTGCGGTGCTTCAATCGGTTTGTCCCTTGGAGTCGGCCTGAATGTTTCAAAAAATCTTTTTGTAAAAAACGCAAGTAACTTCTCATTTGCAGAGGATACAGACGAGAATGCAAGTATTACCGCTTCTCCTACTGATTCACTTAACCTCACTCCTTCTGAGGACTCAGTTGCAAACCTCTTTAATAAGGTTAAGGATTCCGTAGTAAATATTTCTATTACCGTTCAGAGTTCTACTTTCTTTAATCAGACTTACGAAAGCACAGGAGCAGGCTCAGGTATTATATATTCACAGGACGATGAAAAAGTTTACATCGTTACAAATAACCATGTTGTAGACGGTGCAACAACTGTACAGATTTCAATTACAGGCTCCGAACAGGTAAATGCAAAGCTTGTAGGTAAAGATGCAACTTCAGATCTTGCTGTAATATCAGTGCTTAAGTCCGACCTTGCAGCAGCCGGAATCACCTCTGTTACACCTGCTGTTTTCGGTGACAGCGACAACATGGAGGTAGGGGAATTTGTTATAGCCATCGGTAATGCACTTGGACAGGGTAAAACAGCCACAAGAGGTATAATAAGTGCAGTCAACAAAACCATTAATGTTGATGGTAAGGAACTTACAGTACTTCAGACAGATGCAGCCATTAACCCCGGTAACAGTGGTGGTGCCCTTGTAAATACAGCAGGTGAAGTAATTGGTATAAATACAGCTAAGTACTCCAGCTCATCTGTAGAGGGTACCGGATTTGCTATTCCTACATCCGTTGCAAAATCCATCATAGAAGAACTTATGAAAAACGGTACAGTTGACAAACCATACCTTGGCATTCAAGTATATACAATAAACGAACAATTTAAACGTCTTTACAATATAAATTATGACGGTGTATTCGTAACAGGTATAGAAAGCGGAAGTTCAGCAGAAAATGCAGGTCTTCAGGTAAGCGATATAATAACAGGTATCAACGGTCAGCAGATTAAATCCGGTGAGGAACTTTCAGATGCAATAAGCAAGTGCAAATCAGGAGACACCGTTACCTTATCTATAATCAGGAATGGTTCAATTTCAATGACCATTACAGCTACACTTGAAAACCAAAACCAACAGTTCTGATAAAGGAGGCAGGCAGATATGAACGAATTTGATAATAATACAGCAGATGAACTTAATATTACAGATACTCCGAAAAAAAATAAAAAGGATAAAAGCTTTGGCAAAAGACTTGTTGCCACAGGAGTCAAAACAATTTGTTTTGGCCTTGTTGCAGGCTTTGTATTTGGTTTTTCCGTTCCTTTTGCAAGCGGATACCTTGTACCAAAAATTCAGCAGCAGCTTTCCCCTCAGTCCCAGCAACTGAAGGTTTCTACCTTAAGTGATACTACTGATACGGATATTTCTGCTGTATCTATGGATGAGGCTTCTGCAAATACCATTGAAGTAATTAAAAAAGTTAAACCTTCAATAGTATGTATTACATCCGTTTCGGAAACACAGAACATATTCAATCAGGTATATGAAACAGAAGGCTCCGGCTCAGGTATTATGTTTTATAAGGATGACAGCAAAGTATATATTGCTACCAACAGTCATGTAATATCTGGTGCCTCCTCTGTAGGCATATCAATTAACGATTCTGAAACCCTTATCCCGGCCGAGCTTGTAGGCAAGGATGAAAATGCAGACCTTGCAGTAATATCCGTAAATATTTCTGACATTACAGCAGCAGGTATAAACGATATTCAGCTTGCAACCTTTGGTGACTCTGACTCTGTTCAGGTAGGTGAGTCAGTAATCGCCATAGGTAATGCACTTGGTAACGGTAATACAGCAACAGCAGGTATTGTAAGTGCCATTCAGAAGGATGTAAATATCCAGGGTAAAAAGCTTTCTGTTCTTCAGACAGATGCAGCTATCAATCCCGGTAACAGTGGCGGTGCCCTTGTAAACAGTAAGGGACAGGTAATTGGTATTAATACCGCTAAGATAGCCCTTGAAGATGTTGAGGGTATCGGTTACAGCATTACCTCAAATGTTGCTAAGCCTATTATCGAACAGCTTATGAACAGCACTGATACACCTGCACTTGGTGTATATATCACTACTATCACGCAGGATATTTCCTCACAGTACAATCTGCCACAGGCAGGTGTATTGATCCAGCAGGTTATCCCCGGCGGCAGTGCAGAAGCAGCAGGCTTACAGTCAGGAGATGTAGTTACTGCATATAATGATACACCTATATTCAATAACGACCAGCTTATTTCTGCCGTTCAGGCATCACAGGTAGGTGACACGGCAAAGCTTACCATTGTACGTAACGGTCAGACCCAGACTGTAAATGTTAAATTACTTAAAGGCAATACAAGCTTTTAATGATTATCTAATTGCAAGCCATTAAAATCAATATTTTTGTATAAGTTGCATATAGAAATTACAAAAAGAATATGTTATTATGTTACAAAGCTGATGTTGGCGCCATAAGGGCAAAGACATCAGCTTTTTTTATAAAACGACAGATCAGTCCACAAAATGGAGGCATACGTATATGAAACAATTTAGATTAAAACCTAATATTTCAATCCTTGACACCTGTAAGGAGTTTGCAGATGCCTACAACATAAACGAAAAGGATCTTTTAATAACAAGTGAGCATACATACAATGAATATCTCAAGGGGCTTAACCTCAAAGCAAATGTTGTTTTTTTAAGAAACTACGGCAGCGGAGAGCCCAGTGATGAAATGGTAGATAAAATGTACGGAGATGTATCAAAAACAGACTATAACCGTGTAATTGCAATAGGTGGAGGCAGTATACTGGATGTGGCAAAGCTCTTTACACTAAAAAACATTTCACCTGCACTTGACCTTTTTGAAGGCAGACTTCCAATTGAAAGGGACAAGGAGCTTATTCTTATACCTACCACCTGTGGTACAGGAAGCGAGGTCACAAATATATCCATACTTGAACTGAAGTCAAGACATACCAAGTTTGGTCTTGCAGTAGAAGAACTCTATGCAGATACTGCTGTACTTATACCGGAGCTTTTGCAATCACTCCCATTCAGATTTTTTGCCACAAGCTCCATAGATGCCTTTGTGCATGCCATTGAATCCTATCTTTCACCCAAGGCTACACCTTTTTCCGAAACCTTTTCCATAAAGGCTATGGAAATGATATTGACAGGATATAAGAACATAGCTAAAAACGGTCCCCAGGCACGTATGCCATACCTTAAAGACTTCCTTCTTGCCAGTACCTATGCAGGAATTGCATTTGGTAATGCAGGTACAGGAGCAGTACATGCCATGAGCTACCCATTAGGAGGCATATATCATGTTCCCCATGGTGAATCAAATTATGCCATGTTTACAGGTGTATTCAAAACCTACCAAAAGCTAAATCCAAATGGAAAAATTGATACACTTAATGCCTTCCTTGCAGATATGCTTGGATGTGATAAGGATTGTGTATATGATGAAATTGAGTTGCTCTTTAATCACCTTATACCTAAAAAAGCACTTCATGAATACGGTGTAAAGGAAGATGAACTGTCTGACTTCACCACCTCGGTAATTGAAAAGCAGCAAAGGCTTATGGCAAATAACTATACACCTTTGGATTGGGATATGGTATATAAAATTTATAAGGAATTATATTAATCTGACAGAGTTTATTTATATTTAAAGAAAAGCGGTTCTTTGAACGGATGTGATAAAATGTACAAAATTTCAGTTATAGACAGGAAAGGTGAAGTATCAAAGGCACTTGCCGCCTCACCGCTATGGGCAGAACGGCAAGACTTTGAATATGTTGGTGATACAGCAGAGGAAGATAAAGCTATTGAATTTCTGAAAATCACCCAGACCTCTATGGTATTTATTAATGCAGATGACAGGGATAGTTGTGACATACCCCTTATAAATGACATTAAAACAATACTTCCTGATGTATATATCGTACTTGCAAGCCACAACGAAGGCTTTAAATCAGTACACAACGGCTTTATATCCGGCATATTCGACTATATGCTTTTACCAAGTGACGATAATACGTTAAAGGAGATACTTTTAAGACTGTATTCTGATCTGGGTAACAAATATATATATAAAGAACTTACCGGAGCAATAAACTCTCTTATTGAATCCGTATTTAATGGCAAGGAATCTATTGTTTCCCGGTGTCAGGCAATAATCGAAACCATATATTCCTATTTTGAGAAAGACGAGCTAACCTCCTTTATTGTTACTGAAAAGGCAAAATCCTTTATCTATGACGAAATACTCCGTAAGGCGCCCTGGCTAAAAAACTTTACTTTCAAGTACAATTTTATTCACAAAACAGGTGCACAGCCTGAAAGCAAGCCGGTATTGATAAAAAAATGGTCAAAGGATTTTCAGAGTATAGCAGACACCATAAGTAAATATCGGATACTTGATAACAACCTGATAAACGATATAGGCTTCTATATAATAAATAATGTAGATGAACATCTTACCCTCGATGATGTGTCAAAGGGGGTATTTTTAAATAAAAGCTATATAAGCCATATATTTAAAAAAATATCAGGTATAAGCTTTATAAACTTTATTACCCATGTAAAGGTTGACAGAGCTAAGATATTGCTTATGGATCCGCACCTTAAAATATATGAAATAGCGGCACAGATAGGATACAACAATCCTGAGTATTTCAGCCGTGTGTTCAAGTCCGTTACAGGCTTAACACCTAACAGATACAGAGCAGGACTTAATATTGATACAGAATAAACACTAAGGGAACTGACACAAGCTGTGTCAGTTCCTTTTTCAATAAAAGACCCCATTCACCTATTTGGTAAATGGGGTGCAAAACTCATTATTTAATTACTTTGCCTCAGCAGCAAGCTCTGCCTTACGCTTTTCAATAACCTTAGCCTGTACATCTGCAGGAGCTTCTTCATAACGTGCAAACTTCATTGTATAAGAGCCTCTGCCCTGGGTCATGGAACGAAGATCCGTAGAATACCTTGCTATTTCAGCAACAGGAACTTCTGCCTGAATAACCTGCTTGTTTCCAACCTTTTCCATACCAAGGATACGGCCCCTACGCTTGTTCATATCACCCATAATATCCCCTGTATAAGCATCGGGAACAGTAACCGTAACAGATGCAATAGGCTCGAGAATACTTGGCTTAGCCTGCAGGAAGGCATCCTTAAATGCCATTGTAGTTGCCATCTTAAAGGCCATTTCTGAGGAATCTACAGGATGATAAGAACCATCAAGGAGGGTTGCCTTAATACCTACAACCGGATAGCCTGCAAGAGGACCTGCCTTAACACACTCCTGTAATCCCTTTTCGACAGCAGGGAAGTACTGCTTTGGCACAGCACCGCCGAAGATTTTTTCCTCAAATACATATGGAACTGTCATATCGTCATAGTTAGGCTCAAATGACATAAGTACATCACCATACTGGCCGTGACCGCCTGACTGCTTTTTATACTTACCTCTTACCTCCACCTTTGACCTGATTTTCTCTCTGTATGGGATAATAGGTTCTGAAAGCTCAACATCTATCTTATATTTATTTTTAAGCTTATTAACAAATACATCTATCTGGGTATCTCCTATAGCTGAAATAATAGACTGCTTTGTTTCCTTATTTACTTCAAAGCGCAGTGTCTTATCCTCCTCAAGGATCTTTGAAATAGCACCTGCAAGCTTATCCTCATCACCCTTTGTTTTAGGCTTGATAGCCATGCTTACAAGGGCCTCTGGATATTCAATGGCAGGCATAAGTACAGGTCTGTCGGGGCTTGCAAGGGTATCACAGGTACTTGTATTCTGAAGCTTTGCAATGGCACCTATGTCACCTGCCCTGAGCTCATCAACATCTATCTGCTCCTTACCTCTGAGGATATAAAGATGACCAATCTTTTCTGCTATATTTTTATTAACATTTCTGATCATGCTATCCTTTTTAAGCACACCTGAGCATACCTTAAATATACTCAGTCTCCCTACATAAGGATCGGCAATAGTCTTAAATACAAAGGCAGAAACAGGCTCTGTATCATCACAGTTAATCTCTACAGGATCATCTGTCTTTGGATTAATTGCTTCAATAACGGATTTTACCTTTGAAGTAGGAGGAAGGAACTTATTAATAGAGTTCATAAGAACCCTTATACCTATAGTATAAATGGCTGCACCACATATAACAGGTGTAACTGTGCCATCAACTATACCTATACGAAGACCCTTATGTATTTCATCAACCTCAAAGTGCTCATCATTAAAGAACTTTTCCATAAGCTCATCATCTGTTTCGGCAACAGCCTCCTCAAGGAGATTACGCATATTCTCAACTGCATCGCTGTAACCGTCAGGCATTTCGCAGGGCTCAACCATACCATTGACATAACATCTTGCCTGTCTACGGATAACATTGATAAAGCCTGTATATTTGCCGTTTTCATATGTTGGTACCTGAAGGGGGGCAATACTCTTGCCAAACACTTGCTTAAGTCCGTTTATAACATCATCCAGATTGGCATTTTCATCATCCATACCATTAACAAATATCATTTTTGGCACGCCCATTTCGGTAGCCATTTCCCATGCTTTCTCGGTACCTACCTCTACACCTGACTTGGCATTAACAACAATAAGAGCCAGGTCAGCAACACTAAGAGCCTGCTTTACCTCCCCTACAAAGTCAAAATAGCCCGGTGTATCAATAAAATTAATTTTTTCATCCAACCACTCAACAGGTATCATAGAGGCATTAATAGAAACCTTACGTCTTATTTCCTCCGGATCATAATCGCTGACGGTATTACCCTCTTCTACACGTCCGAAACGTTTGGTTACACCGCTTACATGCAGGCAAGCTTCGGTAATAGTGGTCTTACCGCAGCCGCTATGGCCTAAGATTGCAACATTCCTGATTTCGTTAGCTGAATAGCTTTTCATAAATTATCACCCCATACATGTATTTAGGAAGCTTAAAATATATGCAACTTTAATAAGATTATATATGATTTTTATAATATAATTGCACAATCAGCCTCAATCCTATGTAATAAATATTCAACATTGATTACAATTATCCTTTTTATATTACATATTTTTTATCAATTTGTATAAAACTTACAATCCCAGCTTAATTTTTTTGTACATAATTATTTTGAGCCTCTTTCCGTTGACCTGTGGGTGATATAATGGTAAAATAAGATAATCGGATATAAACAGAAACTTTGCTTTCAGGAGGTAAAGTTATTATGAAAAAAATCGGTATTATCGGCCTTGGATTGATAGGCGGATCTATAGCCAAAGCCCTGAAAAAACATGACGGATTTAATATAAAGGCATATAACCGCAGCCGTGCATCCCTTGATGCAGCCCTTGCTGACGGAGTAATAGATGAGGGTTCTACAGAGGATCTTTCCATACTTGCAGACAGTGACATTATTTTTGTCTGTACCCCTGTTCATCTTATTGTATCATATGTGGAAAAACTGATACCCCTTATTGACAGTCATTGCATTATAACGGATGTTGGCAGTACCAAATATAATATTTATTCGGAAATGCTTAAGTTTGGTGATAAAGTCAACTATATCGGTGGACATCCCATGGCAGGCTCTGAACAGACAAGCTATAAGGCAGCAAAGTCATTTCTTCTTGAAAATGCCTACTATGTGCTGACACCTTCACCTACTGTAAGCAAGGATAAGGTGGAGGCATTTCGCAGCCTTGTTGAACTGACAGGTGCAATACCTATTGTAATAGATCCCAGGGAGCATGATTACACCGTTGCGGCAATCAGCCATGTTCCTCATATCATAGCTGCTTCACTTGTAAATACCGTTAAGGATCTTGATGGCAAAGATAAGCTTATGCATGCCCTTGCAGCAGGTGGCTTTAAAGATATTACAAGAATAGCCTCCTCAAGTCCGGAGGTCTGGAGCAGTATTTGCTTTGACAACCGTGAAAGCATACTTAGGGTATTGGATAGTTTTAAGGCATCCCTTGACAGGTTTTCCGATGCAATAAGGGATCAAGACCCTGTTTTAAGTGAGTATTTCAGCAGTGCAAGGGATTACAGAAACAGCTTTTCAGGCAAAAAGGCATCCTCCTACGCTGTCAGCTTTGACCTGTTGGTGGATGCAGCAGATGAGCCGGGTGTAATTGCAAGACTTGCCACCCTGTTAAGCTCCCATAATATAAATATTAAATACATAGGCATATTAAACAGCAGGGAATACAGCGACGGCGTAATACAGATAAGCTTTGAAAACAATGAAATCAAAGAGTGCTGTCACAAGCTATTAACAGAAATGAACTATACTGTATATGATAAATGAGGAAAGAAAAATGAACAAAACAATAAAACCTATCAGCAGCATTAATACTACTATAACCGTACCCGGTGACAAGTCCATATCACACAGGGCTGTTATGTTCGGCAGTCTGGCAAAGGGAGACACTGAAATTACCGGCTTTTTAACAGGTGATGACTGTATGTCAACTATATCCTGTTTTAAAAAACTTGGTGTGGACATTGATATAGACGGTGAACACATTATTGTACATGGTAAGGGGCTTCATGGATTATGTGCCCCTTCTGAAATGCTTGATGTAGGCAACAGCGGTACCACCATCAGACTTATAAGCGGTATTCTTGCGGCACAGCCCTTTGATACCACCTTAAACGGTGATGCCTCTATTCAGAAAAGACCAATGAAAAGGGTTATAAATCCCCTTACAGAAATGGGTGCCCATATTGAAAGCACAAATGACGGCTATGCCCCCCTTACTATCCACGGTAAGAAGCTTCACGCCATTGAATATACCATGCCTGTTGCCAGTGCTCAGGTCAAGTCCTCAATTCTTCTTGCAAGTCTTTTTGCTGAAGGAGAAACTGTTATCAACGAACCTGTTGCATCCCGTGATCATACAGAAATAATGCTTAACTACTTTGGTGCTGATATAACAAACACCGATGGTAAAATAGTTTCAAAGCCTGTTAAGGAACTTTACGGTAAGCCTGTACAGGTGCCGGGAGATATTTCCTCCGCAGCCTTCTTTATGGTAGCAGGACTTATAGTACCTGACTCACATATTATAATTAAAAATGTCGGTATTAATCCCACAAGAACAGGTATTATAGATGCACTTAAGGCAATGGGGGGAGATATAAATATACTTAACGAAAGAAGCGCTGGAGGAGAAGCAGTTGCAGACATTGAGGTAAAAACCTCCAAGCTTAAAGCAACTACATTAAGTGGTGAAATAATACCCCGTATGATAGACGAAATACCCGTATTTACCATTGCGGCATTGCATGCAGAGGGTACCACAACAGTTAAAGATGCCCAGGAGCTTAAAGTTAAGGAATCCAACAGAATAGCCACTATGGCACAGGAGCTTAAAAAGATGGGTGTGGATATAACAGAAACCGATGACGGTATGATTATTCCTGGTGAACAGGCTCTTAAGGGCGCAATTACCGAAAGTCACCTTGATCACAGGGTTGCAATGTCAATAGCAATAGCTGCCCTTACCGCTGAGGGGGACACCACCATTAACAATGCTGATTGTGTTGCCATTTCATTCCCTGATTTTTACGAAATACTTGATAGCTTAGCATAAAAAACAGAGGCTGAAACATTCAGAATTTATCTGATTGCATTCAGCCTCCTTTTTAGTTTACAGGTTAAATTCCCTATACATAATTTATAAATATATGTCACTGAAAGTCAATGTCGGTAATATCAATATCATTTTCCATAGCCAGTTTTTCCAGGTCATCATACCCCGGCTTTACCTTTTCAACTCCGTATCCCTTTGATCTTTTAAGTCTTATATTACCGTAAGGGGTAGATACTGTTTCCTCAGCTCTGTCAAGAATATACCTTTCACATACATTTTCCCTTATACCTATGGTAGAGGTATGCCTGAAGATAAGCCTTACCATAGTTTCCCGATCCTCCTGCCTGCATATACAGTTAAAGAGTACTCCAGGTCTGGATTTTTTCATAACTACAGGGATAGTAAACACATCAAGGGCTCCTGCCTGAAAGAGTTTTTTCTGGGCAAAGGCTATCCTTTCTCCTGACACATCATCCATATTGCAGCTAAGCTGTACAATTCTGTCTGTGGTATCCTCTGTTTCCCCTATAAAGGTTCTGACACAGTTAAGGGTTTCATACTCCCTTGTACCAAAGCCATAGCCTATAGCCGAAACGGACATCTGTGGCATTGATCCGTATTTGCCTGAAAAATATTTTACAAGAGCCGCTCCCGTTGGAGTACAAAGTTCTCCGTTTATCTCATTAGAGTAGACAGGAATACCCTTTAAAATATATGCGGTGGCAGGAGCAGGAACAGGAAGAATACCATGGGCACATTTTACGGTGCCCTTACCTGTATTAATAGGAGATGATACTATCAGATCGGGATTAATTTCCTCCATAAGCATACATACTCCCACTATATCAGCTATGGCATCCATTGTACCTACCTCGTGGAAATGAATCTCGCTGACATCACAATTATGTGCCGCACTTTCAGCCTCTGCTATAAGCTTGTATACAGCCAAAGCGTCATTCCTGACCCTGTCAGAAACCGGCAAAGAGGTTATTGTATTTTCTATCTCCCTCATTCCCACATGTACATGGGTATGATGATGACTATGCTCATGGCTATGCTCATGGTTATGCTCGTGGCTATGCTCATGGCTATGCTCATGATGATGTTCTTCCTCATGTTCATGTAAATGTTCATCTTCCTCTTTGCCATGTATCATCACCTTAATATGGGTACCTGATATCCCCTTTTTCACTTCCGATACATGTTCCACCATTACACCGGGAAGGTTAAGGGCATTTAACCTCTCCACAAATCCCTTTGGATCAGGGTGCAGCTCAGAAAGGGCTGACATAAGCATATCACCTGCAACACCCATGTTACACTCAATATAAAGTATTTTCATATTATTTTCCTCCGATATGATTTATCATACTTGCAATATAACCTGCACCAAAGCCATTATCAATATTAACCACACTTACACCACTTGCGCAGGAATTAAGCATTGACAGAAGGGCAGATACTCCTCCAAAGGATGCACCATATCCCACACTTGTAGGTACTGCTATTACAGGACAATCAGCAAGTCCCCCTACTACGCTGGCAAGGGCACCCTCCATACCTGCAACTGCAACTATAACTTTTGCAGCCATAATATCTTCTGTATGGGACAAAAGCCGATGTATTCCCGCAACACCTACATCATAGAGCCTGTTTACCTTATTCCCCAGCATTTCAGCAGTAACCGCCGCCTCCTCCGCCACGGGAATATCACTTGTTCCTCCTGTTACAATAAGTACTGTACCCTCTGTATCAGGCACAGGAATATCACCTGCAACACCTATCCTTGCCTCATTGTAATATTTAATATCTATCTCTTTTTTAACATACTCTGCTGACTCCGGGGAAAGCCTTGTTATCAATACGGTTTTCTGCCCGTTTTTAAGAAGTGCGGCTGTAATTGCCATTATCTGTTCAGGGGTTTTACCCGCTCCGTAAATCACCTCAGGTATACCCTGACGAACAGCTCTGTGAATATCAGGCTTTGCAAACCCCAATTCTTCAAAGGGCTCCATTCTTAACTTAAGCAAAGCTTCATCTGTAGACATTTCACCCTTTGCAACGGCATTTAATATGGCTTTTACTTCAGATTTTTCCATAAAATTACCTGCCTTTCAAATCCAATAATACTGTATCAAAATATGGCTGAAGGTCCTTTACAATGATCTCTCTCATACAAAGAAGTCTGTTCATCTGTTCTTCGGGAATCTGTATTCTTCCTGCGCCGTTAAACAATCGTATTCTGAAATCACTGAATCCAAGCCGAAACAGAATATTCTCCCCTGCCTCCACCCTGAATAATTTATCTTCCGCAATTTCCTCACCTGTTGGTATACGGGTTGCAAGACAGGCGTATGCAGGTTTATCCCATGTAAACAGTCCCGCAAGCCTTGAAAGCTCTCTGATCTTTTCTTTTGTAATGCCACATTCCCTTAGGGGTGACAAAACTTTCAGTTCCCTCAAAGCCCTCATTCCCGGCCTGTCATTTTCCATATCCGATGCATTTGTACCATCAATAACGGTTGTATACCCGTCCACTGAAGCATTTTCTATTATCGCATTAAATAACATTCCCTTACAATAATAGCATCTTTCCCCTGTATTTTCAACAATACCCTTATGTTGCAGTATATCATAGTCTATTACCTTTAGCTCGGCACCTATCTCCTCAGCAGCCCGCTTTGCATCATTAAGCTCAAATAAGGGCTGAAATTGAGTCTTAACATAGTATGCCGTAACCTCTGCACCATATTTTACAGCCGCATAAAGAAGGTATACCGAGTCAACACCCCCTGAAAAGGCAAGTGCCACCTTATTATGTTTTTCAAAAAAATCCTTAAGCTCCATATAGCCCTCCGAAAGTATACTAAAAGGGATTTCTGTCTTAACGTGAAATCCCTTAATCTTTTAATATAATTATACCATTAAAGCCTGCTTAAAGGTCAAGTATTTTTTAGCTTATCTTACATATACGTTACGGCATATACTAATTTTCAATCGGCTATGGGGATTGTCCGCCTCCATATTTTTTATTACAGTGCCTCCTGTATATCAGATGCCGATTTCAGACCATATGCAGAAACAGCCTTTTTCACCGCATTATTGATAGCCTTTCCCATTACCATTGCACCTAAAGTGCCTACCATATCAAGATTTGCCTCAACATCTCCTACCGACATAGCATAGAGGCTGTCACCGTCAGCAGTAGTATTAACCGGCCTTATTGTTCTTCCATAGCCGTTATGGCACATGGCAGCTATCTTATTCATCTGGGTTTTATTAAATCTGCCGTTTGTAATTACAGCACCTATGGTAGTATTTTCCACAAAAAGATTTGTATCCGGTTTATAAAGTCTGTACATCGCCTTCTCGGCACTGTCAAAGGCTTTAAGCTCCTTATCCAGCATGCCTGCAATTTTTTTGCCGCTTTCATAGTCAAACACATCTCCAAGGGCATTAACTGCAACTATGGCTCCTATCTTAAGATCTCCTGTCTGAATAGCATAACTGCCAAGGCCTGATTTTACTGCACGTTCCATACCGTATATTTTTCCCACGGAAGCACCTGTACCTGCACCGTAATTTCCCTCTGAAAAGGGCATATCCGAATAGGCATTTTCACAGGCTGCATAACCCATTTTACTGTCAGGTCTTACATTATAAGCACCAACTGCAAGATCAAACAGGGAGGACTGGCATACAAGGGGTACAACACCTACTCCCACATTAAAACCTATTCCCTTTTCCTCAAGGTACTTCATTACACCACCTGCGGCATCCAGGCCATAGGCACTGCCGCCACTCAGCAATACAGCATGAATCCCCTCTGCATTTGCCGTTGGCTTTAAAAGCTCACTTTCCCTTGATGCAGGGCCTCCACCCATAACAACCAGACCTGTAGGGGCAGTCCTCTCACATATAACAACGGTACAACCTGTTGCATTTACTTTATCCTGTGCATTTCCTATCCTGATATTTTCTATATCTGTTATTTTTATTTCCCTCATACAAACCTCCTACATTAATACCGCTTTCATCTATCATGGCCATAATATGTCCCAGATTACCCTTACCTGCAAAGGTTTTTGTATCAAAATAATTCTGTTCCCTTTCAAGCCATAAAAGTTCATTTTCTATTCCGTAAACCTGCTTATTATGCAAAAGTCTTCCGCAGTATATCTCTATTGTAATCCCATCAAGGTAATAATCCATATCCATAATATGTACAAGCTCTATGTCTTTATGTGATATATCCGTTTCCTCATAAAGTTCCCTATAGGCTGCCTGCATACCATCCTCATTATCAAGGCACTTGCCGCCTACAAAGTTTAACAGTCCCTTATAAGGTTCCTTTCGGCGTTTACACATAAGCACCCTTTTACCGTCATTACTGAATACAGCTACCAGATTAACTCTTTTCACCCCAAAATCACCTCATATCAAAAAGGGACTGCAAGTGCAATCCCCTTTGTATTAAACATTAAAGCGGAAGAGAATGACATCTCCATCCTTAACCACATAGTCCTTACCCTCGCTCCTGTATACACCTGCTTCCTTGGCAGCGGCTATGGAGCCCAGTCTTACAAGATCCTCATAAGTTACAACCTCTGCACGGATAAAGCCTCTTTCAAAGTCAGAGTGAATCTTACCTGCTGCCTGTGGCGCCTTTGTACCCTCGGTAATTGTCCATGCCCTTACCTCGGTTACACCTGCTGTAAGGTAACTGATAAGTCCAAGGAGTCTGTAGCTGGCAGAAATAAGTCTGTCAAGTCCACTTGACTGACAGCTAAGATCCGCAAGGAACTCAAGCTTTTCATCATTTTCAAGCTCTGCAATTTCCTCCTCGATTTTGGCACATACAACAAATACTCCACTGCCTTCTTCCGCAGCGAGTTTCCTTACTGCAGCAACATAGTCATTTGAAGCACCGTCATCTGCAAGGTCATCCTCTGCCACATTGGCTGCATAAAGGACAGGCTTTGCAGTAAGGAGAGTCAGAGAGGCTACTATTTCCTTCTCCTCATCATCAAATTCCATTGTCCTAACAAGCTGACCCTCTTCAAGAACCGCCTTTATACGCTTTAAAAGCTCTACCTCCTTGGCAAGGCTCTTATCATTCATCACCTGTTTACCTGACTTGGCAAGTCGTCTTTCAACCACCTCAAGGTCTGCAAAAATAAGCTCAAGGTTTATGGTTTCAATATCACGTACAGGATCCACCTTAGCGTCAACATGAACTATATTAGTATCATCAAAGCAACGTACAACATGGACTATGGCATCCACCTCTCTGATGTGGGAAAGGAACTTGTTACCAAGTCCTTCACCCTTACTTGCACCCTTTACAAGTCCTGCTATATCCACAAATTCAATAACAGCAGGGGTGACTTTCTGTGTATGATACATCTCAGCAAGAACATCCAGCCTTTTATCGGGAACGGGAACTATACCCACATTAGGATCAATGGTACAGAAGGGATAATTGGCACTTTCCGCACCACCTCCTGCAAGAGAATTAAAAAGTGTACTTTTACCTACATTAGGCAGACCTACAATACCCAGTTTCATACAAAATTTCTTCCTTTCAATGCTTTGGAAAATTTCATGGAAATTTCCCTGCATAATCTGTTTTATCGCATTATTAAAAGTATAACAAATTTTGACTTAAAATACAAGTTTTATTTGAAGGTATTATATAATGCTGTGACTCATTATCTCATTACCCTCAATATCCTTAATGGTAAATACCCCATCCTCATAAATCATATAGTTGTGACTGCTGCCGTTTTTGGGTATGGATACAGATCCCGGGTTAATATACAGATAGCCATTAACCTCCTCCATAGCAGGTATATGGGTATGACCATGAATAAGAATATCCCCATCCTTAAGCATAGGCGGAGTCTGATTATTATGAGTATGTCCATGGGTAATAAATGCCATCCTGCCCTCAAGATACATAATCATATAATCTGCAAGGCAGGGAAATTCCAGCACCATCTGGTCCACCTCAGCCTCACAGTTACCCCTTACAGCAAGTATCTCCTTTTTCATGCCATTAAGTATCTCTATACACTTTTTAGGCGCATAATCCTTAGGCAGATCGTTCCTTGGTCCATGATAGAGAAGATCCCCAAGTAATATAAGCTTTTCAGCCTGTTCCTTTTTATAAATAGACTCTACAGCCTCACAATAATAGGCTGAACCATGTATATCAGATGCAAACATCAGCTTCATAGTATACCTCCAAGAAAATATTATTGAATTTATCCATTTATAATGATATACTAGGAACAAAGATTTGTAAAGGAGGTAAAGTATGAGTCTTTTGTTTCTTGAGTATTCCAAATGCAGTACCTGTAAAAAGGCTAAAACATTTTTGAAAGAACACTATATCGACTTTATTGTCCGTGATCTTATAACCGAAACACCAAGCGCTGTTGAGCTTGAGTACTGGATTGAAATGAGTGGTCTTCCCGCAAAAAAGTTTTTCAATACCTCAGGTAATCTTTATAAGAGCCTGGGACTTAGCAAAAAGCTTAAATATATGACTGAATGGGATCAATACGACTTGCTTGCCTCTGATGGTATGCTTATAAAGCGTCCGTTGTTAATAGACTATGACTTCGTACTTGTGGGCTTTAACGAGGAAAAATGGCGTGAAAAACTCGAATTGTAAAGGGAGGATAAATATTGAATAATGTTGCAGCACTTTTAATTGCACTGACTGCCGCTATTACCGGGCAAACAGTTAGCCAGACTGAGCTCCAGCAAACAAATGCCGCCTATGAATATATGGATGAATATTCGTTGACAGTCAATAAAACTACCAACTGCGTTACCGTATATCAGAAAACAACCACAGGTGATTTTGTACCCGTTAAGGCAATGATATGCTCCGTAGGTAAGGATGATTATAGTAATGAAACCCCATCAGGCAGCTACAAAACCCAGGCTAAATATGAATGGCGTCCCCTATTTGGGAATGTTTACGGTCAGTACGCCACCAGAATAAACGGGCACATACTTTTTCATTCGGTATACTATAAAACAACTGATCCATCTTCACTTAAAACTGAAGAATACAATAAGCTTGGTACATCTGCATCAGCAGGTTGTGTACGTCTGACAGCTGCTGATGCCAAATGGATATATGATAATTGCAGTCTGGGAACAACTGTAAATATTATAGAAAGGGACAGTGATCCTCTGCCCCGTCCGGAAGCTATCAAACTAGGCAGCAATGCACCATATCCCAACTGGGATCCTACGGATCCTGACCCGGCTAATCCATGGCACAAGGAAGGTGCAGAAATAGTAATCGGGGATGAAGTCAAGGAGATAAAGGCATCCGATGCCCTTACCTCTGCTGAATTGACAGAAGTTCTTAAGAATAACGTAACTGCCTATGACGCAGCAAATAACGTCATAGACTATAGCATAAGCTGTAATATAAGTACCGTTACACCGGGGATTTATTCCGTTAAGTATTATACAACAGATTGCCTTGGAAATGAGGCTGAAAATTATACTACCCTTAAGGTACTTGATGCCTGAAAGCATACAGGCAGTAAATTTACAACTTGACAATCCTATTGTTTTATACTATAATCTATACGTTACAGTTTTGCCGCTGTGGCGGAATTGGCAGACGCACTTGACTCAAAATCAAGCGGGGCAACCCGTGCCGGTTCGAGTCCGGCCAGCGGCATGTTAAAGTCGGTATTATTACCGGCTCAGCGTGTCGAAAAAGTCGACACGCTTGCAAGAAATGCTTGCATTTCTTGCAGTAGGGGTACTGGCGTACCCACCATAGAAAGTAGTGAACCGTTCCTCAAGGGGATAAAAACCCCTTGAGAAACTCTCACTATACCCTCGAACGGGCAAAGCCCGTCCTGCGGATTAAAGTCTGCGACGCTTTAAGTTACCTGAAAATGCAAGCTAGATATTTATTTAAATCAAAAAAATCAACTGCTTTATGGGTTTATTGACAGTCTGAG
>CASFCZ010000052.1 GCA_949293325.1 uncultured Eubacteriales bacterium
CTTTTTTTGTAAAAAAATAACACCTGTTGCCAAGTACAACAGGTGTCTACAAAAAATCTTATTTTTCAGCCATATCCAAGGCAGCATCTATAGCCTGCAATATAATCCCCCCGGTTACTGTATTATCCTCTGTCAATCGAACTTCGCTTGTGGACTGTAAAGCAACTACCTGTTGTGCTATATCCTCAAAGCTTTGCTCGAAGACCGGATAAAATACAGCCTCACTCTCTCCCATATCAAGCATATCCACACCGATTATATTATGTCGGTCTACTTCAACCTGTATATTTACCGGTTGGGAATGAAGTACTATCTGTGCACTGTACACTCCCGGAGAATATGTAGGTTTGCTTTTATCTCCCAGTGCAAAAGTCAGTATTACAGCCAGCACTATGATACTGACCACTGCCATTATACCATATTTGATTATGGACTTAAGATGTAAAACAAATATTTTTGTACCCAAGGCTCATTGTTCCCTCCCACTTAGATAATACCCTTAGTTTATTTCTTTGGAAAGTTTATATATATAATATATTGGATAGTTATTGATTTTATGCTATAATGAAACAAAAATGAATGGGGGTTTTCATTTGAATTTAAGATACATTTTGGGGTTGCCGGGCAGCGGCAAAACTACAAGGTGCGTGGATGAGATAATATCGGCGGTAGAAAAGGGCAGACATTCCCTATACATAGTACCTGAACAGCTTTCCCTTGAATCTGAGAAGATGCTTACTTCAAAATGCCGCAATAATATTATGCTGGGCAGCGAAGTAATAAGTTTTGCTCATCTGGCACATCGTTTAATTACGGAAACAGGCGGTTCTTCTGAAAAAATACTTGATGATAATTCTAAAGTACTGCTGTTAAGAAGAATAATAAATAATCTGGCAAAGGACGATAAGCTTTTGTTTTACGGCAAGGGAGTTTCACGCTATGGCTTTGTAGATGGTATATCTTCCATTATTACCGAATTTACAAGGAACTCTGTTTCTCCAAATGAGCTAATTACTCAAGGGGAGAAATTTAATGAAAATAACCCAGGTCTTACCAATAAGCTCCATGATATTGCTGTTATATATGACAGCTTTCAGCAAAATCTTAAGGATCGTTTTATTGCAAAAGATGAGTTACTGGATGTACTTGCAAAACGCATTCCTCAGTCTGATATGTTTAAGGATACCGACGTGTGGATAGATAGTTTTACTGATTTTACTCCACAGGAATTCAGGGTAATAGAGGCACTGTCTAATGTTTGTGATACAATTACTATTACCTTTACAGTAAACAGAGCAGGTTATGATAATATAGATGCTTTAAATCCTTTTGATCCATATTTTGAGGCAAAGCGCAGTATGAGAGCTATAGCAAAACTGCCTTCCATTAAAAGCATAAAACCTGAAATAATAATTGTCAATGACGGAGAAAAATACAGCTTAGCTCCGGATTTAAAACACTTATCCTACAATTTTTTTTCAGGCAAAAAATATCAAGGACAAGCTGCTAATATTAAAATATTTTCTGCTAACTCAATAGATGATGAGCTTAACAATATGTGTAAAGAAATCTATCATCTTATTAAAGATAAGGGCTATACTTATTCGGATATGGCGGTTATGATAAGCTCAGATAACTATAATCTGCCTCTTAAAAGCATATTTTCACATAACAACATTCCGTTTTTTACCGATACAAGACGGAATATACTCTCTCATCCATTAACTGAATTGATAAGGTCTGTTTTTAATGTTATTATTTCAAATAACGGGTTAAATGAAGTAATAGGTCTTTTCCGAACGGGCTTTAACGAACTGACATGTGATGAAATCTCCTTTATTGAAAATTATTGTATTGTCAGTAATATAAAGGGTAAAAAATGGTATGATGACTGGACAAATACCATATCAGGCAATTATACTGAAGAACAAATGAATGACCTTAATGACATCAGAGCATATATCGCCGATGTTCTTGGAGAAATAAATACCCTTAAGAATGTTAAAAGGTATAAAGTTTCCTATATTTCCGAAAAAATATATGGTATGAAGGATGTATTCAATATTTCTGATAAGCTTAATGAGCTTATAAATGAAGCAAGAAATAATGGGGATGAGGAAGCAGCAAGGATACATACTCAGATATGGGATGTAATATGGAGTGTATTCAGCAGGATGTGTAATATTATGGGGGATGATGAAGTAACTGTAGCAGAGTTTTACAGGATGCTGGATACAGGTTTTCAGAACATAACAATGGGACTTATACCATCTACATGCAACAGTATTACCGTCGCTTCCTTTAACCGAAGCAGGCTTCCAAACATTAAAGCATTGTTTATGCTGGGTGTAAATGAGGGTATTATTCCTCCATACCATGATGATACTAATCTGCTTTCAGATAATGACAGAGCTGCACTTTTGGCTGAAGGCCTTGAACTTGGGGGAGATAATATAAGGCTTATAAACAGGGACAGATATACCATCTATTCCTATATGGCAAAACCCTCGGAAAAGCTTTATCTTTCTTATAATTCAGATCTTGAAAGTGGTATACCATCTGCACTTATACAGGATATTAAGTATATGTTTGACCTGACTGAAGAAAATAGCAATACTTCACTAAACATTGATGATATTTATTCAAAGGAGTATGCCTTTGATATACTGACAGATCAGCTTGCAAAACAGGGTTCTGAAAATGAGCTTTCACCCCTTTGCAGCAGTATATACAGGTATTTTGCAAACAGCAGAGATATATATGGTGAGAGGATAGAAAAGGTCAGAAACTGGCTTGTTAAGGATGATGCTACCGAGACAGGTATATCACCTGAAACAGCAGCTAAACTATATCTCAATGGTCAAAGCGAAATGATTCAGGGTATCACTTCTATTGAGGATTATTATAAATGCCCATTTATGTACTATTTATCCCACGGTATAAGGGCATATGACAGAAAAACAGAAGTTCCTGAAGTTTTTGAATATGGTACACTTCTGCACGGTATTCTGAAAGATTTTTCGGACAGACTTACGGAACAAAACATAAGTTGGGATAACATAGATGAGGAGTCTATATACGTAATAATAGACGAACTTATTGAAAAACAGGCTGAAGTTTACAGAGGTGGATTCTTTGGTTTCAGTAAAACCAATAATTATTTAAAACAACGCCTTAAAGATATACTAATTAATACTATAAAGACTATTTCATCAAATCTGGGTAAATTTACTCCCTGTGATTATGAAGTAGCTTTCGGCAAAGATGATAAACGTCCATTTGTATTTAACCTTGAAGATGGTATTAAGCTGGTACTTACAGGCTCAATAGACAGAGTGGACAGGTATATAGATCCACAAACCGGAGAAATATATATTAAAATACTGGATTATAAGAGCAGTTCCTCAACATCAGATACATTTTCAAAAAAAGAAATGGATGCAGGTATCAGACTACAGTTACCGTTATATCTGAGTGCATATCTTTTAATGAATAAGAATGCTCTCCCCGGTGGATTTTTCTATTTTAAAGTAGATAACCCTGTGGTAGACAGCAAGTTTAAAAATATGTATGACAGATTAATAAGCGGAGGCGCTGTAATTGATAATGAGGTTGTGCTGAAGGCACTATCAGAAGATGAAAAATCTGAACTTAATAAAAATAATGATAACTATATCAAGTTGTCCGTTCCCTATAATGAATTTATGGAAAATATCAACAATAAAATTATAGAGGCGGGACAAAATATTATATCCGGAAATGTTAAAGCAGAACCAAATGAGATTAAAGATCAATGTAAATATTGCAGTTACTCGGCAATTTGTCGCTATGAGTTGTATGGCAAATCCATAAATGATGACTCTGATACATAAAAGAAATGCACCTGCAAATGCGTAATAACATTTACAGGTGCATTATTTAGTTAGGAGGATTATGCCTTTTCGGCAATGAATTTATCATCCTTATAATCAACAATTACTTTTGAGCCTGTGGTAAACTCTCCGGCAAGTACATCCTCAGCAAGCATATCTTCAATATTAGACTGAATTGCTCTTCTAAGAGGTCTTGCACCATACTGCTGATCAAAGCCCACATCAGATATTTTATCTATAGCTGCATCAGTTATTTCAAGGTCTATATCCATATTTTCTTTCATTCTGGACTTAACCTCATTAAGCATGATACCTGCAATAGTCTTGATCTCTGACTTTTCAAGGCTGTGGAATACTATAATATCATCTATACGGTTAAGGAACTCTGGGCGGAATACATTTTTAATGTCTTCCATTACACCCTTCTTCATCTCCTCATAGCTCTTTGCACTTTCTTCGGCATTGCCGTTTACGAAGCCGAGCTTGTTGGAAGAATCAACAATGTGCCTTGCACCTGCATTAGATGTCATAATAATAACAGTGTTTTTGAAATCAACACGTCTGCCCTGGGCATCAGTAATATGACCATCATCAAGTACCTGAAGCAGAATGTTAAATACATCAGGATGAGCCTTTTCTATCTCATCAAAAAGTACTACACAATAAGGTTTTCTCCTTATCTTTTCGCTGAGCTGACCGCCCTCATCATAGCCAACATATCCTGGAGGTGAACCGATGATCTTGGAGACACTATGCTTTTCCATATACTCACTCATATCTACTCTTATCATAGCATCTTCATCACCAAAGAGCACCTCTGAAAGTGCTTTTGAAAGCTCTGTCTTACCTACACCTGTAGGGCCTAAGAAAAGGAATGAACCGATAGGTCTCTTAGGATCTTTAAGACCTACTCTGCCTCGTCTTATTGCCTTGGCTACTGCCTTAACAGCCTCGTCCTGACCTACTACACGCTTATGGAGTATTTCCTCCATATTCCTAAGTCTTTCGCTTTCTTCCTCTTGAAGTCTCTTAACAGGTATACCTGTCCAGCTGGACACAATATCTGCAATGTCTTCTTCAGTTACGACCTGAGCACTGTCGGTGTGTTTTTCCTTCCAGGCGTTCTTAGCCTCATCAAGAGCCTTTCTGGTTTCATCCTGCTTACGCTTTATATCACCAGCCCTTTCATATTCTTCTGTTTTAATTGCAGATTCCTTTTCGCTTTCAAGGGTATCAAGTCTGTCCTCAAGTTCCTTTATCTCTGGAGGAGCTGTATATGTCATAAGTCGTACCTTAGATGCAGCCTCATCAAGAGCATCAATTGCCTTGTCAGGTAAAAATCTGTCTGTGATATATCTTGAGGAAAGCTTTACAGCTGCCTCGATAGCAGCATCAGTTATTTTAACACTGTGGTGTGCCTCATACTTATCCCTAAGGGATTTAAGCATTTTAACTGCGTCTTCCTCACTTGGCTCATCTACCTTAACAGGCTGGAAACGTCTTTCAAGGGCACCATCCTTTTCTATATACTTTCTGTACTCGTTAAGGGTTGTAGCGCCTACTATCTGGATTTCACCCCTTGCAAGGGATGGTTTAAGGATGTTAGAAGCATCAATTGCACCCTCAGCGCCGCCTGCACCGATGATGGTATGAAGCTCATCTATAAAGAGAATTACATTACCTGCAGCTCTTACCTCGTCAAGAACCTTCTTAATTCTGTCCTCAAATTCACCCCTGTACTTACTACCTGCTACAAGGGAGGATATATCAAGGGCAACTACCCTTTTGTTTTTAAGTATCTCAGGTACATCACCGCTAGCTATCTTCTGGGCAAGTCCTTCAACGATGGCAGTTTTACCAACACCAGGATCACCTACAAGACATGGATTGTTTTTAGTTCTCCTGCTCAGGATCTGTATTACTCTTTCAATCTCATTATCACGACCTACAACAGGGTCAAATTTGTTGTCGGATGCCATAGTTGTAAAGTCTCTGCCGTACTGGTTAAGGGTAGGTGTATTGTCAGCACCCTTTGCACCTTTGCCTGTCTTGCCTATAGGAGCACCGTTGGAAGATTCCTCACCGCCTTCACCAAGCATTTCCATAATATCGTCAATTATCTTCTGTGGATTTACTCCAAATGAAGACAATATCCTGATAGCATAACTCTGACCGCTTAAAATATCGTTTTCAGATATAAGTGCGATAAGTATATGTTCAGTGCCAATATAATTGGTACCCATTGAATAGGCAATATCATAGCACTTCTGAATAGTCTTTTTTGTACGTGGAGTAAAGTCATTCTGGCTTAACTGAGCACCCTGTGCATCACCCTCTCCAACCAATTCAAGGATTTTGCTTTTAACCTCACTTGCAGTAACACCCTGGGATTCAAGAGCCCTGCCTGCAACGGAATCGCTTACACTTGCAAGACCGTAAAGAAGATGCTCGGTACCGATATAACCGTGACCAAGCTCTGAAGCAAGTTGTGCTGCATTGTTAATAACCTCATAAGCCTTTTTTGTAAAGTTAGCAGCCATTGTTAAGACCTCCTTTTTATACAAACATTTCTTTCAAATACTTTGCTCTTTCAATATCTCTTTCACCTTCATTGGCACTATGTCCTATACGGCTTTGAAGATTGCCGCCCTGAACATTCATCATTATATTAAATACATTACTCTTGCAACAATTTGTGTTAATAATACCGCTGATTATACCAAGCCTTACTTTGGAAAGAAGTTCCATTGCTTCTGCGGAACTTATCTTAACACAGTATTTAAGTGTACCAAGGGCTCTGTATACTGTATCTTCAAGCTCAATACGCTGATTCTTGATAGCCATTTCTCTTAGTGAATTTTCTTTATCTATTATCTGTGAGGTAATATTTTTAAGAAGCTCCATTATTTCTTTTTCACTCTTACCAAGGGTAACCTGGTTTGAGATCTGATAAATGGCACCAAGTGGTTTTGAACCCTCACCATATATGCCCCTTATGGTCATACCAAACTTACTTACACTGTTTACAAGCTCTGATATTCTACCGTTGCTTTCAAGCATTGGCAGGTGAAGCATAAAGGATGCTCTCAGACCTGTACCGGTATTTGTGACACAGGCTGTAAGAAAACCAAATTCATCATCGAAAGCATACTTGACACTTTCACCTATAAGACTGTCTATCCTGTCTGCATCTTCCCAAGCCTTTTCTATATTGTAACCGGGACACATTGCCTGTATTCTTATATGATCTTCCTCATTAACAAGGATGTTAATTGAGTTGTCGTCATTTACCAATACACCGCATGGTGTCTGCTTTTGAACAAGCTCAGGACTTATAATATGGTTTTCCAACATGGCAAGCTTTGTATTCCTGTCCAGATCCTGCATATTAATATATTGGAATGAACTGCCTATGGGCGTCCTGTCATTAATGACAGCATTTTTTACCTCATCCACTATACTCTTTGCCTGATCTGCTGTAAGTCGTTTTGCAAATGGAAAGCCCTTAATGTTTCGGGCGAGTCTGACACGGCTTGACAAGACTACATTGCTGTCAAGAACCTTATCTTCATACCATTTTGTCATAGGGCTCAAGCCTCCTTATTTTTTAAAGCTCTTATCTGATCTCGTAATTGAGCAGCCTTTTCATATTCCTCATTTTTAATGGCTGTATCAAGCTCATTTTTAAGTTTCTCCTCCTCAGTAAGCTCCTTTGGAGCAACTTCGGCTTTGATACGTCTTGCCTCAGCGCTGCCTTTGCCTGTATGCCTTGCACCACCCTGGATATTTCTCAGTACACCCCTGAGTCTATCTCTGAATGTATCATAACATTGTGGACATCCAAGTTTTCCACCGTTAATAAAGTCATCAAAAGTGAAACCGCAACCGCTGCATACATCTGTACCCTTGTTTGAATATGGACTGCTGCCATAAAGCATGCCACCATGTCCCATTCCATTTAAAAAGCCCTCAAACAGATTGTCAAAGGACATATTTGCGTCATTAAAGATATTGGAGGCAGCTGCACATTTGTCGCAAAGGTCATATTCTCTTACTTTGCCGTTAATGTTCTGCTTAATATGAACTGTAGCCTGATTTGTTTTACATTTATCACATAACATAACACATACCTCCTGTTATTAGTGTCTACTATCCTTTTCCTTTTTCCTTATGACTGAATTATAGCACTCTCCTTGTTAGCCATCAAGTCTTGTGAGTGCTAATTAAAACCTATTTTCGCATTAAATCTCGCTAAATTAAACCATTTCTCATTTTTTCTCACTTTTTCGTTTTTTTCAAAAATTTGTTCTAAAGAATAAAGCTGCCTCTGTGGCAGCCCTATTACTTTATAATAACGGTGAAATAAGCCTTGAAAAAGCTTCTCTTATTCTGGTAATTGTACTTCTTGAGTTATACATAACTTTTGTTATCTCTCTGCAATCATCAAAATCTATATTAAACTGCTCATCCACCATGGAAGTAAAATCACTGTCATACAGGAAAGCATTTACCTCAAAATTCAGCTGAAAACTACGTATATCCATATTGGCAGTACCTATTGACGTAATGAGTCCATCCATTGTCATTACCTTAGAATGGATAAATCCCTTTGTATATTCATAACAGTGTACACCTGCGTCAAGAAGTTCCCCTAAGTAGCTGAGACTGCTCCAGTAGACGAAAAGGTGATCAGGCTTTGCAGGTATAATTATCCTCACATCCACCCCTGAAAGGGCTGCAGTTTTAAGTGCCTCAAGCAAACTGTCATCAGGAACAAAATATGGCGTAGCAATAAATATACGTTTATCCGCCTCAGTTATCATTTTAAAGTATGCATACTGCACATTATTCCACCTTGTATCAGGACCACTTGATACTATCTGCATTGGAACCTGATTGTTCTGAGGTTCAATGGAAGGAAAATATTTTTCATCAAGCCTCAGCCTGCTTCCCTTTGTATAATTCCAATCCATTGCAAATCTGAGTTCCATATCATGTACAGAGTCACCAACTACACGTATATGAGTATCCCGCCAAAACCCAAAGCGTGTTACTTTACCAAGATATTCGTCGCCAATATTAAGGCCTCCGATATAGCCTATTCTGCCGTCAATAATGGCAAGTTTTCTGTGATTGCGGTAATTTATTCTTATCCATCTGGGTGGCAAAAAAAGCTGTACCTCTCCACCTGCTTCCTTCAGGGGCTTGTTAAAGTTGATGGAATTAAATGCATTACCCACGCCGTCGTAAAGGAATTTTACCTCCACACCCTCTCTTGCCTTCTCTGCAAGGGCTTCTATTATCTGCCTGCCAAGGTTATCATCACGTACAATATAATACTGCATATGAATATATTGTTTTGCAGAGGCAATGTCCTTTAACAGGTCCTTGAATTTACTGTTGCCTTCATTATATAGCTTAACGGAATTATTGGTGTGATAGGCACTTGCACCTGTACGCATATTCATGGCAACAACATCATTAAGATGTTCTGAGTTGGGCATAGGCAGTATACTTTTCTTTTTAAGAAGGCTAAATTGTTTATGAAACATTTCAGGATTTTTAGCCATAAAGTCAGAAAGTATCTGTTCATCTCTCACCGCTTTTTCTGCAAATTTTTTATGTTTTCTGCCCTCAAAACCAAATATCAGATATATAGCCCATCCAAATACAGGAATAATAGCAAGGACCATAAGCCATGCCCATATTGTACTGGGATTTTTTCTTTCATAGAAAACAACAAAAAGTGCAAAGAATAGATTGATGCCTGTTCCCAGATATATCAGTATCTGTATAACATCACTTAACATTATATTTCTCCTTTTGTAATTGACATAGTTTTTTCATATGATATAATTATAATATATTTATATAAAAAATGCTAGGAGGTTTTTTGAATATGGTTACACCTGATGAATGTTTATATTGCAAAAATAAGGAAAAGCTTGACTCTTTAATGATTTATATTGCTGATCTTGAAGTAACTAAGCTCTACCTTTTTAAAGAGCAAACATACTATGGTCGCTGTGTTATTGCATATAAGGATCACGGTAAGGAACTTTACGATCTTAGTCCTGAGGAGTCTGCCCTTTTCATTAAGGATATGCAACGTGTAGGTAAGGCGATAACAAAGGCTGTTAATCCTGCAAAGGTTAATTATGGTATGTTTAGTGATACCCTTCCACATCTCCATGTACACATTGTACCAAAGCAGGAAGGTGGTTATGGCTTTGGAGGTACCTTTGAAATGAATGTAAATCCTCCAAAATATCTCACTGAGGCTGAGTATGAAGAAATAATCGGTAAAATAAAGGCTAACCTGTAATATATTTATACACAATAAAAGGGATCGTTTAATCGACCCCTTTTTATTATGTCGTTTTTCTTTTCGTTAGAAGAATACCCGCAGTCAATGCGGTAAAGGGGGCTACCGTAACAAGTCCGAAGCTTCCTACCACTGTATCGAGAATTTCAGCTGAAACGTATTTATAATTAAGTATATGATCTATTGGTGTACCCTGTGCCATAAATACCATAAGAAGGGTGATATATCCTCCCGAATAGGCAAGCAAAAGAGTAGTTGTCATGGTACCCATAGCTGCTCTGCCTACGTTCATTCCTGACTTTGTTGCTTCCATCCAACTGATGTCGGGCTTTTTCTCCACTACTTCATTTACAGCTGAAGTTATATCTACTGCCAGATCCATCATTGCACCTGAAGCACCTATAAAAATACTGCTCATAAAAATGGAGGTAAGGTCAAGATCTTGAAAGCCACTGTACAACAGAGATTCAGAATCAGGCATCACTGCACCGTTTATCTTAAACAGATCAGTAAATACTATACCCAGTACACAGGTTGTTATTATACCCAGTAATGCTCCCAGGGAAGCAGTCAATGTACGTTTGTCAAAGCCATATACAAAAAATATTATTAACAGAGTAATAAAGAGAGTAATAAGTATACCTATAAATACAGGCGAGTAACCTCTTAAATAAGCAGGTACAAGTATCTTCCAAATTGTAAGTATGGTTATTAAAAAAGAAAATATTGCAAGAAAGCCGTTTTTGCCCGCTACTAAAATAAGAAGAACAGCAAAGATACAAAGTAGTATAATTTCCTTATCCAGTCTATAGTGATCAGACATAACAACTGACTTTATCTCATCACCGTCATAGCTGATGGTCATAAGTGCCCTGTCTCCTGTCTTATATATTTTATCCTTTTCAAGTGATCCACTTAAAAAATTTACACCTGTAATTTCCTTATTCTTAAATATTCCATCATCAACACGTATTTTACAGCTCTGCTCACCTGATTGTATCAGTCCCGAACTTTTAATGGAGGAGTTATCGGTTTCAATAACGGTACCTGTTGTCCTCTCCATATCCTGATAGATCAAGGCATCCTCATAGCCTGTTGGAATAACTATGAGAATGCCTGTTAATATCAAACCTATCAGTATTATAAGCAGTGTTGATTTTTTATAAAACACCACGCTTTTCATACCCTTATTTAACTCCTGTCAAAGCTGCAAGTTTATCATATATTTCAGTATTGTCGTAATAGCCTTCAAAATTGTCCTGTCCTGCTCCCTGTACAAGTACCTCTACAGGAAGACCCGTATGTGCATATGAGCCAAAGTTAACGCCACTCTTATTGTTGAGTATGTGAGTAATAGTTACTGTCAGCGGCTCATAACTACCATATTTAACGTACTCATCCTGAGCAAATTCCTCCTCTTCACCGGTCCTTGTCATAGTGGTTTCATAGGCCTCCTTAAGAAGGTTATACTCATACTGTGTCAATTCAAGGCTTCCGTCATCATCACTTTCCGGATGATTGTCAGCGCTATCCTTTTGTTCCATATCTACTGTATCTGATGTAGGTACAGAAAGCCCGAAAAGTTCTGTTAT
Source organism: uncultured Eubacteriales bacterium (assembly GCA_949293325.1). Taxonomy (GTDB): domain Bacteria; phylum Bacillota; class Clostridia; order Lachnospirales; family CAG-274; genus CALWRD01. Next base: position 11,790 of record CASFCZ010000052.1, read on the forward strand.
ATCCTCCATAACCGTATCAAAATCAGTTGAATTTGCCTTATATCCCTCCACATAGTCACTGTCAAACTTTGCATATGATATTTTCTGATTGTTAAAGTTTGTAAGGAAGGTATCATAGTCAGTGCCTGCGTATCCAATTGTAAGACCACCTGTTTCGTGATCACCTGTGACAATAATAAGTGTTTCATCAGGATGCTCATTATAAAATTCTAACGCTTCATCAACTGCTTCATCAAGGGCAATGGTGTCAGATATGGTTGCTGCAGCATCGTTGGCATGGCAAGCCCAGTCAATTTTACCTCCTTCAACCATCATAAAGAATCCATTTTCGTTATCAAGCATTTCAATGCCTTTGTCAACATAGTCTGCAAGAGCCCATTCGCCTTCCTTAAGATCCATATCATAAGACATTGCATCACTATCAGCAAGATGCTCGTCAATTACTACTACCTTACCATCCTCACTTGTAAGTGCTTCGGCTTCTGCCTGGGTCTTTACTACTTTATATCCTGCCTCTTCAGCAAGGGTATAAATATCCTTTTGATCCTCATTTTCACCTGTAGGGTCAAGGAGAGCACCACCTGCAAAATAGTCAAAACCGCTTTCGATCATTTCAAGTCCAATATCGTAGTAATTGTTTCTGGACTCCTGATGAGCATAAAAGGCAGCAGGTGTAGCATGATTAATATTAACAGATGAAATGATACCTATTTTATAATCCTTCTGAGCCTTAAGCTTTTCTGCTATTGTCTCATACTCCTGAGTAAAATCTTCACTTACATTGATACTGCCGCTCCAAGTTTTGTTACCTGTTGCAATGGATGTAGCTGTTGAAGCGGAATCAGGAGCAAATGATGTACTGTCATAAGTCTGTGCCGAACCTGTTACTGGAAAGTTCATCATACTAAGGTTATTTTTACTGTCAAGTATTGTCTTAGACTCACCATCTACTGTAATCTTTTCTGAAGTATCTGCATTATTGTTTGCACTTACAAAATAATTAGTAAGCTGTATCTGTGGATAGCTCATACCATCTCCTATAAACATAAATATGTATTTTGGCTTTTTGCCTGTGGTAGTTGCAGTTACTTCACTTGCGTTAACTTCTGTAGAGCCTGTTACATTACAGCCTGCAAGTCCGCAACAGGCAGATACTGCAAATAATGATACACAAATTAAACTTAAAATTCTTTTTTTCATAATTACCTCCAAATAATTTCCTTAGTTTACTAAGCAATATAAGTATAACTAAATGAGGCAGGATATTCTATCAAGAATAAATAAAATAAATATAAAATTTATCTATAGTCAAAACCTATGCTAATAGTAAAAGAAAGAATATTGTAAATAATTTGTATAAGTAATATAAACCAAAATATCAAAAAAACAGACTGCCATATTTAAATGACAGTCTGTAAAAAAATTAATTTATCTCAGCCATTACATCTTGCATATCGTATTTGCCTGGGTCTTTACCAACAATAAATTTAGCGGCCTTTACAGCACCAACTGCAAATACCTCCTTACTGTAGGCAGAATGTTTAAATTCTACAACCTCATCCTTTCCGGCAAAAATAACCTCATGCTCTCCTACTATGGTGCCACCCCTTACGGAGCTGTAACCAAGCTCATTTCTGCTACGCTTTTCCCTTACCTGACTTCTGTCATAAACATATTCAAGCTGATTGTCACAACTTTCGTTTACAGCATCACCAAGTAGAAGAGCTGTTCCGCTAGGTGCATCTATTTTCTGATTGTGATGTCTTTCCACAATCTCAACATCAAAGCCTGCATCGTAAAGCACAGAAGCGTATTTTTTCAGTATGCTGGCAATAAGATTAATACCAACACTCATATTTGCTGAGCGGAACACAGGGATCTTGTCTGATGCCTTATCCATAAGTTTGATGGTTTCATCAGATAAACCTGTTGTACATATTACAACTGGGATTTTCTTTTCAACAGCATAGTTTATTACATTTGGTACAGCAGATGCTGTAGAAAAGTCAATAATAACATCTGCAGGCATATCACAGTCATTAATGTCTAAAAATGTAGGAAAGGGAGCGTTACTTGATACAACATCCACACCTGCCACTATTTGTGCATCTGCGTCATTTTTTACAATATCACAGATTACACGACCCATATGACCGTTACAACCATTCATTATAACCTTAATCATTAGTGTACATTCCTTTCAATTACTTAATAAGACCAAAGCTACGCATGCTCTTTTCCAATGCATCCATATCAGCCTGATCCATCTCAACAAGGGGAGGACGGTATCCTCCTGCCTCCATACCCATCATATTAAGGGCAGCTTTAACAGGAATAGGGTTAACCTCACAGAAAAGGCTGTGTACAAGGTCAATACAATCAAGCTGCATCTTAGTAGCCTTTGATGTATCACCCTGAAGATATGACATAACCATATCATGGGTATACTTAGGAGCAACATTGGAAAGTACAGATATAACGCCCTTACCTCCCAGAGAAAGAATTGGAAGTATCTGATCATCATTACCGCTGTAAATATCTATCATATCTCCGCAAAGGTGAGCTATTTCAGCTACCTGAGAAATATTTCCGCTGGCTTCTTTAACTGCAACTATATTGTCAAGCTTTGCAAGTTCGGCAATTGTCTTAGGAGCAATGTTAAGTCCGGTTCTGCCGGCAATATTATACATAATAATAGGTAAGTCAACAGTATTTGCAATATCTGTATAGTATTTGATAAGACCCTTCTGTGTGGTCTTGTTATAGTAAGGAGTAACAATAAGCAGACCGTCTGCACCTACTTCTTCACATCTCTTGCAAAGCTTAAGTCCATGGGCAGAGTCATTGCTTCCTGCACCAGCAATAACCGGTATACGCTTATTTACCTTATTAACGGTATATTCAATAACAGAAATTTGCTCATCATCAGTAAGCGTTGATGCCTCACCTGTAGTACCACAAATAATAATTGCATCAGTACCGTTTTCTATCTGAAATTCAAGCATATTACCAAGAGCATCATAATTTACACTGCCATCCCCATTGAAGGGTGTTACTATGGCTACACCTGAACCGGTAAAAATAGTTTTCTTCATAATATTATACCTCTCTTTTAATCAAAATAACCCTTAGCTGCCAAAAGTTCTGCCATAAGAACGGCACCACCTGCAGCACCCCTTAATGTATTGTGTGAAAGACAAACAAACTTGTAATCGTACTGTGTATCCTCTCTTAAACGACCGATGGAGATAGCCATACCACCCTCAAGGTTTCTGTCAAGCTTAGTCTGTGGTCTATCATTTTCCTCAAAGTAGTTAAGGAACTGCTTTGGAGCAGATGGAAGCTTAAGTTCCTGTGGAACGCCTGAAAATTCTTTCCAGCACTTAAGTATTTCCTCTTTTGATGGCTTGTTTTCAAAGCTTACGAATACAGCAGCCATGTGACCGTCTGAACAAGCTACCCTAAGGCATTGTGCTGTAATATTAGGTGTAGTTGCACTTACTATCTCATTACCCTCTATCTTACCCCATATTTTAAGAGGTTCCTTTTCGGACTTTTCTTCCTCACCGCCTATGTATGGGATAACATTATCAACCATTTCAGGCCATCTTTCAAATGTTTTACCTGCACCTGATATAGCCTGATAGGTACATACAAGAATATTCTTGACACCGTATTTTCTCAGTGGATGGATAGCAGGAACATAACTCTGAAGTGAACAGTTTGACTTTACTGCAATAAAGCCTCTCTTTGTACCAAGTCTCTTTCTTTGTGCCTTAATAATTTCAATATGCTCAGGATTAAGCTCAGGTACCACCATAGGAACATCAGGAGTACCTCTGTTAGCAGAGTTGTTACTGACAACAGGGCACTCTGCCTTAGCATACTTTTCCTCAAGGGCACGTATCTCATCCTTTTTCATATCAACTGCACAAAATACAAAATCAACCATAGATGCAATCTTCTCTACATCAGCATTTGCATCCATAACAACAAGATTTTCAAGCTTAGATGGTAATGGTTCCTGCATAGCCCAGCGTGAACCTATAGCTTCCTTAAGGGTCTTGCCTGCAGACCGTGGACTTGCTGCTACTACTGTTACATTAAACCACGGATGGTTGGCAAGCAAAAGTGCAAATCTCTGACCTACCATACCTGTAGCACCGATAATACCTACATTATACTTTTTCATTTTTTCTACTCCTATTATATAGTTTATTTAAGGTATTTGTGAAGGATAAAAAAAAGGATTGACATATGCCAATCCGAGCGTAAAGCCGTACCCGGATAGCTCTCCATCACAAAATGATGACAGACGCCAAGCTATTCGCTGTGGAATCCAGATACCTTCCATGGAGGTGGAAAATACCTTCGGCACGTTTCCCTTTCATTCCCTGTCATTGACACCTCCATGTCTCAAAGGAAATACTGATGAAAAATGCACCTCTATCTCTATGTTTTAACTATAACACCATACTATAATCTTGTCAAGGAAAAGTACCTAAATCTCTACACTTTTAGTTATTTACCTGTAAGTTCTGACGAAAGTTCTTCAAAAATTCTGTTATTTTCCTTAGTTATTTCCGTTACTTCTGTAGAAAGGGTATTAATCTTATCTGTAAGCTCATCATTGGAAATCTTGCCGTCACAATAATCAATAAGCAAATTCACAAGCTCACTTAATTTATCTATTGCCTCAAGTCTTATGGAATGGAGTTCAGCAGCAGAATCCGGAACAGAAAGGCTGCTGACAGCTGATTTAACTGTGTCCATAGTAATAAGAGCATTACTTAATCGTTCCTTGTAACCAAGAAGTTGTTCTTTACTGATCTCACCATCAACAGACTGAAGCTCATTGCAAAGTTCCTGGACTGTTGACAGGGGCGCAATGGCATCGGAATAGGAGGCAAAGTAATCACTTATTGATACTATATCTTCTGCATTAACCGTATCGGTACTTATCTCTACTGTCTTGGTAGCTCCGTTCCAGGTTACATTTGCACCTGCACTTTCACCAATGGCACGAAGGGGCAGCATCATAGATCCGTTAAGTATCTGGGCAGGTACATCAAGGCTTTTTACCTGACCGTTTACTATAAACTGAGAGCTGTTTGCACTTACCGATACACTCGTATCACCTGAAGTTAAGAGAGCCGTCTTTGTATTTGCTTCCCACTCTACAGAATAACCCATTTTTTCAAATACGCCCCTTAAAGGAATAAGGGTCCTGTTTTCCACTATAACAGGCTGCTGCCCTGTAAATGTTACAGCCTCACCGTTTAAATTAACACTTACGGCATTGTCTGCTGCTGACATTGGTATCGTCATAACAACACATAAAGCTAAAGTAGCCATAATAAATCTTTTCATAATAACACTCCTGTGCTTACTGTATTTTATCAAAAATTATATCCTATATCATATCAAAAGTCAATAAAACGGCTTCATTCCCCCGTATTAAATGAAATACTCTCCTCACCATCATCAAGGCTTGTAACATTGCTGAGACTGCGGTTTATTGCCCTGGTTCTTACACCTACAAGATTATCAAGCTCATTACTTGCTGCCACCAGCTTCTTTTGGGTTTTATTAAGTACCTGCTCAAAATTTTCAAATTCCTTTTTTACTGAGCCCAAAACCTTCCATACTTCATCACTGCGCCTTTGTACAGCAACGTTTCTGAAACACATTCGCATACTGCAAAGCATAGCTGCCATGGTAGATGGTCCGGCAATGGTAACACGATACTTATGTTGTACTTCCTCCAAAAGTCCCATGTTCACCACTTCACTGTATAACCCTTCAAATGGTAAAAACATAATTGCAAATTCTGTTGTTTCAGGAGGATATATATACTTATCTGATATGTCCTTTGCTTCACCTTTGATGCGTGTTGCAAGTTCCTTTGCTGCTACATCCATTGCGGATAAATCTCCTGCATCCCTTGCCTCCACCAGTTTTCTGTATGTATCTCCGGGGAACTTGGCATCAATTGGAAGGTATGCGGTTTCTCCCTGTTCGACAGGTATTTTAACAGCAAACTCCACCACATTGGAGCTTCCTTTTTTTACCCTGCAATTTTTTTCGTACTGCTCCGGGGACAGTATATCCTCAAGGATAGCTCCTAACTGTATTTCTCCAAGGATACCCCTTGTTTTAACATTTGTAAGGACCTTTTG
>CASFCZ010000053.1 GCA_949293325.1 uncultured Eubacteriales bacterium
ACTTATGTGCCATTGAATGACAAACACCGAGGAAGGCATTTGCAAATGCCATACCTGCCATTGCAGAGGCATTTGCCATTTCTTCACGGGCCTTCATATCCTTGCTGCCGTTTTCATACGCACTAGGCAGGTACTTAAATATAAGGCTCATTGCTTTAAGGGCAATACCGTCTGTAAAGTCAGTTGCCATTACGGAAGCGTATGCCTCAAGGGCATGGGTAAGGGCATCTATTCCGCTTGCACTGGTAAGGGACTTAGGCTGATCCTTCATATTATCAACGTCAACTATTGCCATATCCGGCAAAAGCTCATAGTCGGCAAGAGGATACTTTGTGCCTGTTGTTTCGTCTGTTATAACAGCAAATGGAGTTACCTCTGAGCCTGTACCAGAGGATGTTGGTATGGCAATAAAGTATGCCTTTTCACCCATAACAGGGAAGGTATATATTCTCTTACGAATATCACTGAATCGCATTGCCATATCCATAAAGTCTACCTCCGGATGCTCGTAGAGTACCCACATGATCTTAGCTGCATCCATTGCTGAACCGCCGCCCAGTGCAATAATTACATCCGGCTGAAAATCATCCATCTGAGCCGCACCTGCTTTAGCACAGGCAAGGGTTGGATCAGGTGCTACATCATAAAAGCAGGTATACTTGACACCCATATCATCAAGTTTATCAAATATAGGTTTTGCATAGTCATTTTTATAAAGGAACTGGTCTGTAACAACAAAAGCCCTTTTCTTATTAAGTACAGTACCAAGTTCGTTAAGTGCGGTGCTCATACAACCCTTTTTAAAGTATACCTTTTCAGGAGCTCTGAACCAAAGCATATTCTCTCTCCTCTCAGCTACAGTCTTGATGTTAAGCAGATGTTTTACACCCACGTTTTCTGATACAGAGTTACCTCCCCATGAGCCACAGCCCAGTGTAAGGGAAGGCGTAAGTCTGAAATTATAAAGATCACCTATACCACCATGGGAGGATGGAGTATTTACCAAAATACGGCAGGTCTTCATAGCCTCAGAAAACCTGTTGAGCTTATCTGTTTCATCTGTATTGATATATATAGAGGAAGTGTGTCCGTAACCACCGTCGGCTACAAGTCTTTCTGCTTTTGCCACTGCCTCGTCAAAATTTTCGGCTTTATAAAGAGCAAGCACTGGAGAGAGCTTTTCATGGGCGAACTCCTCGGAAATATCAACGGAAGTAACCTCACCGATAAGTATCTTGGTCTTTTGGGGAACATCAATACCTGACAGGCATGCTATTTTATAGGCACTTTGACCCACTATCTTTGAGTTAAGAGCACCATTTATAATAATGGTTTTTCTTACCTTTTCAATTTCCTCATCATTAAGAATATAACAGCCCCTTGCCACAAATTCAGCCTTAACATCATCATATACATCGGCAAGGGCAGTTACTGACTGCTCAGATGCACATATCATACCATTGTCAAAGGTCTTTGAATGGATAATAGAGTTTACAGCAAGCTTTATATCAGCAGTACTGTCGATAATTACAGGGGTATTACCTGCACCAACACCAATGGCAGGTTTACCTGAAGAATATGCTGCATTTACCATACCCGGACCACCTGTTGCAAGGATAATATCAGCATTTTTCATAGCTGTGTTGGTAAGCTCCAGTGAAGGTACATCAATCCATCCGATAATACCTTCGGGAGCACCTGCCGCAACAGCAGCCTCAAGAACAATCTTAGCAGCTGCAATTGTACTTTCCTTAGCTCTTGGGTGGGGACTTATGATAATTGCATTTCTTGTCTTTAAAGCAATAAGGGTCTTGAATATTGCAGTTGAAGTTGGATTGGTAGTAGGAATAACAGCTGTAATCAGACCTATTGGTTCAGCTATTTTCTTATATCCACCTGCCTTATCCTCCTCAATAACACCACAGGTTTTTGTATGTTTATATGCGTTATAAATATACTCGGAAGCATAGTGATTTTTAATAACCTTGTCTTCAACTACACCCATACCGGTTTCCTCAACAGCCATTTTGGCAAGGGGTATTCTTTGTTTGTTTGCAGCCATGGCGGCTTCAAAGAATATCTTATCAACCTGTTCCTGGGTATAGGTCGCAAATTTACGTTGAGCCTCCTTCATAGCCTTCATTTTATCAAGCAAGGCATCAACGTTATCAATAAGTGGAGTATTTGTTTCCTTTTCCATATTGAACCATCCTTTCATTGCTTATATAGATTTTATTATTGTTATTAAATTAACACAAAATCAACTTATTTTATAAAGATAATTAACTAAAAGCCCATAATTTAAGGTTTTATAATTTTGCCAAAAGGGCCAACTTTGTTAATTAATTATCAATTAAGCTAATTATATCATACATAAAAAAATTTTCAAGTTAATTTTTCGTAAGACATTTTTCTGAATTTTTTCTACATAAATAATAAATAAATATTATTATGGAAACCACGCAAAAATATACATTTTAAACAACGTATTTTTTTTCGTTATGGCTTTTTTCGCCCTAAGTTTTACCGATATTTACATTTTTACTTTACACTTTTAGCACAATGTTGTAAAATAACATAAAAAAGATATTTAACCTATAAAAAGGAGCAGAACATGAAACGTTTATCAGCACTATTACTTACAGTTATTATCAGCTTATCCTCTCTGTCTGTAGCTTATGCCGCCGGGACGACAGACTCTGATAGATTTAATAAGATGGAGTTACTTATATCCTATATGATGTCAGATGATGAACCCACAGATGGTTCTCACTGGAATACGGAATCTCCAAATGCCTTCAAATGGTCCTACATCAACGGATGTATGGTTTCTGCCATGATGACACTTTATGAAACCACAGGGGAAAATAAATATTACACCTTTGCGGATACATATATGAGCCCCTTTATCTCTACAACTAACAGCTCAAGTGCCGGATATATTGCGGCAAGCAGTTTTAAATATACTAACTATACACTTGATGACCTTAACAACGGTAAAGCATTAATTGATCTTGTCAATGCAGGCTCATCCAACAGTAGTAAATATAAAACTGCCCTGCAATCTACATTATATAATGATATACTTATATATATGCTTGATAAAAACAATGGATTGACTACGGCAGAAGGTAATTTATGGCATAAAAAGGTGTATCCATATCAGGTATGGCTTGATGGTATTTATATGGAAACCCCCTTCTGGCTTCAGTATGAGCTTGATATAGCAAAGGATGCCACAGCCTTCAGAACAGCTGCCGATAATGTTACTCAGCAGATAGAAAACGTATATACCAAACTTCGCAACCCCGATACAGGACTTTATTACCACGGATACGACGCTCAGGCCGACATTACAAGCGGCAACTACAATCCTTCAAAAGCCATGAGCTGGGCTAAAGAAGGCAGCGGAACTTCATCCAATTACTGGCTGAGGGGCATAGGTTGGTATGCAATGGCACTTGTTGATAATATTGAGCTGATGCAGCAGGCACAAAGCAGATTTGGGGAGGATTATTCTGCCAATATTTCAACCCTTACCAATATATATACTCAGCTTATGGATGCCATGCTCAATTATCAGGACAGCAGTACAAAGCTCTGGTATCAGGTTATAGACAAGCCTACAGGAGAGTATAACTACCTGGAAACAAGCGGTTCTGCCGCGATGAGCTATGCCTTTTTAAAGGGATATAATATAGGTATAGCAGATGAAAGCTACTATAACATCGGTCTTGATATTTTCAGGGGCCTTTGTGACAACAAGCTTACATATTCAGCTAACGGCTCATCAGTTAATCTTAAGGACATATGCGGTGTAGCAGGACTTGCAGGACCAAACTCAGGAACCACATCAAGCAGCGCCAACAGTGGATACAAATACAAATACAGAGATGGCTCCTATGAATACTATGTTTCTGAAAACACCGTAAGCAACGACGCAAAGGGAGCTGCACCACTTATATTTGCCTATTGCGAAATTCTTAAATCTCAGGGTTATACCCCACCGTCACAGGTTGGAAATACCGTTAACCTTGGAGGAGAAAGTGCTGTCTATACTCTTATGCCTTCTGATATTGCTTCAGGAACAATCACCTCAGATGTAAACAGCGGAATTTTTACTGTTACCGCAAATTCTCAAAAATCTGTATCTGTCAGCAATGGATATATAGATTTAAAAGGTGGAGGAAGTAAAAGCTACAGGTCAATAAAATTCAGCGTTTCCGATGAAGCCACGGTAGATGTATATTATTTCAATAACAGTACCAGTGACAGAACCCTGTTGTTGTGCAATGATACATCCACTCTTATGGAAATGGCGGCCACAGGCGGAAGCAGTGAATCATCACCACTCCACAGCAGTTATACCATTTCTAAGGAAAATGCAGGCAACATCTATATATATTCAGCAAACTCCGGAATTAAAGTTACAAAGGTAATAGTTACATATAATAATGCTGAAACAGCACTTATAGGTGATGTTGACAGAAACGGCATAATAGACAGCATAGATGCCGCCACATTATTAAAGCACGTATCCCAAATTAAAACTATTACAGATGCGGATGTATTAAAGCTTGCTGACTGTAATGGAGATAACAGCTGTAATTTAACAGATGTAACGGCTATCTTGCAATATATTAACAATAATCAGCCCTAAACATAAAAAATTATCATTTTTCACTATTGACAAGGAATATTGCTGTTGGTATAATTTGCTTGTAATAAGTTAAGATTAATACTCGTGAGGGAGTAGTTAGCATGCTTATGTGGTAAGTCAACATACTCGACCGCTTTGGTCTGGCTTACCTTAAATAACGAGACTCATTTATAACTTTTGCTATATTGGGTCTTATAGACTAATCATAATGTTATAGGCTCAATATGGTTTTAAGCTGTATTGGGCCTTTTCTTATTAAAACATAATCACTAAAGGAGGAATTTTATGAAGGAGTATCTTTCGGACAAATCTCAGGTACTTAAGGACCTTAATACCACCGAAAAGGGCTTAAACTCGTCCCAGGCAGCAGAGCGTCTTGAAAAATACGGAAAAAACAAACTTAAAGAAGGTAGAAAAGTTACGGTTATAGAGAAGTTCTTAAAGGAACTTGCTGACCCTATGATTATCATTCTTATTGCTGCCGCAGTTGTATCAGGTATCACCGCTGCATATTCAGGTGAATCCTTCACCGATGTTATCATTATTATGGCTGTAGTAGTAATTAATGCAGTCCTGGGTGTTGTTCAGGAAAACAAAGCTGAAAAAGCCATTGCGGCTCTCCAGGAAATTACAGCAGCCACATCAAAGGTCCTTCGTGACGGCAAACAAATAACTATTAAAAGCGAAGATCTTGTACCCGGTGATATTATCATCCTTGAAGCTGGCGATGCGGTACCGGCCGATGCACGTATAACAGAAAGTGCAAGTATGAAGATCGAGGAGGCTGCCCTTACAGGAGAGTCCGTTCCTGTTAATAAAATATGTGACATACTTAACCTTAAGGATGAAAAGGACATACCATTAGGCGACAGAAAAAACATGGTATACATGGGCAGTACCGTAGTTTACGGCAGGGGTCGTGCTGTAGTCTGTTCCACAGGCATGGATACGGAAATGGGTAAAATAGCCGATGCACTCCAGAACGCAAAGGAGGAGGCTACACCACTTCAGCTTAAGCTTAACCAGCTTAGTAAGATACTTAGTATCCTTGTAATAGGTATATGTGCATTTATATTTGCATTTGACCTTTTTATGGCTTACCCTGATATTTCTGGTGAAACAGTACTTGATACATTTATGGTAGCAGTCAGCCTTGCAGTTGCCGCTATTCCTGAGGGCCTTGCAGCAGTAGTTACCATAGTGCTCTCCATAGGTGTTACCAATATGTCCAGGAAAAATGCAGTTATCCGCCGTCTTACTGCAGTTGAAACCCTTGGCTGTACACAGGTAATATGCTCTGATAAGACAGGTACCCTTACGCAAAACAAGATGACAGTTACAGAGCATGTGGGAGATGACGTAAATCTTCTTGCCACTGCTATGGCACTTTGCAGCGATGCGGAACTTGATGATACAAATAATGCCATTGGTGAACCTACTGAATGTGCTCTTGTAAATGATGCCTATAAGCTTGGTATGCCAAAGACTCAATTAAATATTGATTATCCAAGAATAGGCGAAGCACCATTTGACTCATCACGTAAGATGATGTCAACTGTTCATAAGACAAAGGATGGCAGGATAATCCAGTTTACCAAGGGTGCCCCCGACGAGGTCCTTAAGAGATGTACAAAGGCACTTGTAAATGGCAATATCGTTGATATGACAGAGGATATAAAAAACAATATTTTAAACAGCAACAAAAGCCTTGCTGACAAAGCATTACGTGTGCTTTGTGCTGCACAGCGCAGTTACGATTCTGCTCCTGCTGACTATTCCCCTGAGGCTTTGGAGAGGGAACTTTGTTATGTAGGCCTTTCAGGTATGATTGACCCTGTAAGACCTGAGGTATTACCTGCAATAAAAAGCTGTACAATGGCAGGTATACGCCCTGTTATGATTACAGGTGACCATAAGGATACAGCTGTTGCCATTGCAACGGAGCTGGGCATTATCACATCTCCCGATCAGGCTATAACAGGTTCTATGCTTAATGATATGTCCGATGAGGAGCTTGACAGAAAGATAGAAGATTATTCCGTATATGCAAGGGTTCAGCCCGAACATAAAGTGCGTATTGTTAAGGCATGGAAGGCAAAGGGTAAAATTACTGCCATGACTGGTGACGGTGTAAACGATGCCCCATCCATTAAGTCAGCTGATATAGGTATCGGCATGGGTATTACAGGTACTGATGTTACCAAAAATGTTGCGGATATGGTTCTTGCAGACGATAACTTTGCAACTATAGTATCGGCCGTTAAAGAGGGTAGACGAATTTACGACAACATGCGTAAGTCAATACAATTTCTTTTATCCTCAAACCTTGCAGAGGTACTTTCCATTTTCTTCTCTACCCTGTTGGGATTTGTAATACTTAAGCCTGTACATTTGCTTTGGATCAATCTTATTACAGACTGTTTCCCTGCCCTTGCCTTAGGTGTGGAAAAGGGTGAAGAAAATTTAATGCAGCGTGAACCACGTAACCCAAAAGAGGGTATATTTGCAGGTGGCATGGGCTTTGATATTTTCTTCCAGGGCTTTATTATTACACTTCTTACAATGGCTGCATACTTTATCGGACACTATGTTGAAGCAGGTGTCTGGGAGATCACCAACAGTGAAGACGGAATGACAATGGCATTTCTTACCCTTTCAATGGTTGAAATATTCCACTCATTTAATATGCGTTCACGCCGTGGTTCTGTATTTACACTTCACAACCACAACAAATACATCTGGCTTGCAACCATAGCTTCATTTGTATTAACCACTGCGGTTATATATGTTCCGTTCCTTTCTGACGCATTTGGTTTTGAACATATTTCCCTGAAGGAGTATGCAATAGCTATTGCCCTTGCAATACTTATCATACCTATTATGGAAATTGTTAAGTTTATCCAGCGTAAAATTGAAAAGAAATGATATATAAAGAGTTCTCCTGTCTTATTCAGACAGGAGAACTCTTTCTGCTAAAAAAGGAGTTACGTCCATTAATACTGTACATAACTCCTTTTTTCATTATTTACCTTCAATTTCTATTTCTGAAAGTTCCAGGCTTTCCAGCATAGATTCATCTGCATCCAACACATGAACACCATCAATATATACTTTATACACTCCATCTTCATAGACAACACGTGTATTTTCCTTAGTAAAATACACTGCATTATCAGATGAATAGGATGGTTCATAATGGGGTTGGAAAACAAAGCTATAGGATAGAACCAGCATAACCAGCATTACGGCAAATGACGTAAAACTGATTATTTTACTGTTACGATAGGATTCATCCTCAAGTACGAGATCAAATCTCTGTATAAGACATCTTTCATTTTCCTTAGTCATTGCAGATGTATAATAGACATCTCTGCTCTTTCCTGACATAGTACCTATAAAGTTAATTATTGTTCTCAGGTATGATGCCCTTTTATCAACATCAAGTCCGTTACATACCCTCAAATCACATTTTATTTCCAATATCTGACTTATATCCTGTTTAAGTATATGTACAAGAGGATTCCACCACATAAGGCTACAGAATATGCTGCACATAAGCTTAACTAAAATATCCTTGTTTTTAATATGTGTCAGCTCATGTCTGAAAATATTTTTAATATCATTATCAGATAGCTCCGTTACAGGTGGAATGAAAACCATAGGCTTAATAAATCCTGCTGCAAAGGGTATACCTGATATATCATTACATACAAGCTGGGGCGTGCGTTTGAATCCCAATTCTTTAACCACATCGGCATATATAGTCCTTATACGTTCAGGAATATCCCACTGTATCCTTTTATATAATCCTATCAACCTATTGTAGTAGTACATTTGCCTTACAAAATCATATAACCCATATATCAATGCAATACAAACAACGGCAATCAGGATACGCAATGGAGATATATCTACCCCGAATACTGTAAAAAGCCGATAGTTAAGTGCATCCATAACAGGTGGCAAAATACTGTCTGAACGTATTACCTTGGCAAAAGGAAATTCAATGGCAAACACCATCCTGAAAATACACAGTAAAGAAAGAATAAGTAGAAATTCGATTCCGAAAAACTTTATAAATCTATTGTTTCTCTCAAAAAAGATGAGGGATGCCACCCAGATATTAAATATAACCAAACTTACAAAAATTGAATATACAGATATTAACATTTACTCCTCCAAATCCCCCTATAATCACAAATATATTTATTTTAAATGTGACTATTATTGTTGTTATCCCACAAGTTGCGTATACAAATATAATATCGCATTTTGTCAATAAAAGCAACAAAAAAAAACACTTTATTTGGTATATTTTTATAAAATAACCCCTCCGAACAATTCGGAGGGGTATATAAATCAATGTCTGAAATGTCTCATACCTGTAAATACCATGGCTATTCCGTACTCATTGCACTTGTCAATGCTGTCCTGATCACGCTTTGAACCACCCGGCTGGATTATTGCAGTAATACCTGCCTTATGTGCTGCCTCAACACAATCATCAAATGGGAAGAAGGCATCTGAAGCAAGTACTGCACCCTTAACATATTCTTCTCCAAGCTGAGTCCTGCCATGATCTATAGCCTGTTCGGTAGCCCATATCCTGTTTACCTGACCTGGTCCGATACCTACTGACTGCTTGTCCTTACCGATAGCAATACCATTACTCTTTGTGAACTTAACTATCTTCCATGTAAAGAGAAGATCTTCCATTTCCTTTTCAGTAGGCTTTCTGTCAGTTACAACTGTAAGCTCATCTCCAAGAAGCTTATTGTCAATATCCTGAATAAGAAGTCCGCCGCTTACCTTCTTAACATCATAGGCATTTTCAGGCTGCTTTCTGTCAAGGTCAGAAAGCTTAAGGAGTCGGATATTCTTCTTTCGTTCAAGTATCTCAAGGGCATCACTGTCAAAGTCAGGAGCAAGTACAATCTCAAGGAAAATCTGGCTTATCTCCTCGGCAGTTGCCTTATCTATGGTTCTGTTTGCACAAACAATACCGCCGAAAATAGATGTAGGGTCTGTATTATATGCCTTGACATATGCCTCATGTATATCCTTGCCGCTTGCCACACCGCATGGATTGGAGTGTTTGCAGGCAACAACGGTTGGCTCATCATATTCTCTCAAAAGCTCAAGGGCACCATGGGTATCATTGATATTATTAAAGGAAAGCTCCTTACCGTGAAGTTGCTCAATACCTGTAAGCATGCCTCTATTGTCCCCTACTTCCTTATAGAAGGCAGCAGACTGATGTGGATTTTCACCATAACGCATATCCTGAACCTTTTCAAAGGTAAGTGTAAGGGTATCTGTATACTTAGGAAGTCCTGCCTTATCCTTAAGATAAGCAGCAATCATTGCATCGTAATATGCTGTGTGATTAAATACCTTAGCGGCAAGATAGAAGTTTGTTTCCTTTGATACCTTGCCATTTGACTTAAGCTCATCAATAACCTTATCATAGTCAGCAGGATCAATTATAACCGTTACATCCTGATAATTTTTTGCTGCTGCTCTGAGCATGGAAGGACCGCCAATATCAATATTTTCAATAGCATCCTCCAGTGTAACACCATCTTTCATGATAGTCTGCTTAAATGGATACAGGTTAACAACAACAAGGTCTATAAGCTCAACACCTAATTCCTTTACAGCCTTCATGTGCTCAGGATTACTCCTCATAGCAAGAAGACCGGCATGAATCTTTGGATGAAGAGTCTTAACACGACCATCAAGGCACTCAGGGAAACCTGTTACCTCAGAAATACCTATTACCGGCAGACCTGCTTCCTTAAGCTTATTATATGTACCGCCTGTAGAAACAATCTCGATACCCATGTCATTAAGCTTTGATGCAAACTCAACAATACCGGTCTTATCCGAAACACTGATTAATGCTCTCATTGATAAATCCTCCTATAAAGTATAATTGTATGTAGGGTAAATAAAAAAACCGACCGTAAGGACAGATTATTTACGTAAACTGCCCAGACGGTCGGCCATTAAATTTTGCACTCCCATGTGGTTATCCACAAATCCGTCAGTCATGCAAAACATTTATCTACACATTAATGATAACAATATTTTCTTATTCTGTCAAGGGTTTGTCATTGATTTGCAGTATTTCCTGTTGCATCTGTATCAAATATAGCCGGAAGATTATTTGCCTTCCTGTAAGCATCTACCTGACTGTAGTAATTGGTATCGTATCTGTAACATACTACAGGCATACCCTTATATGCATAACTGTATATCTGCGCCGCTACAGATAATGGAAGGTTAATGCAGCCATGGGAACCATGCTTTACATACCAGTCACCACCGAACTTTGGCTGCCATATTGCATCATGAAGACCTATATCACCATTAAACGGCATCCAGTATGATACAGGGGTTTCATAATCTTCTCCTCTTAATATGGCATCCCTTTCGCAATAGGTTATCCTGTATGTACCGTTAGGTGTTGCTCCTTTACTTGGCTGCCCCGAAACTATCTCAGTCTGTAATATAAGAGAATTATCCTGATATAAAAACAGATGCTGACCTGTCAAATCTATTTCTACATATGTGTTGCCTATATCAAGTCCATCATAGCTGGCACCTTCCTGATAATAAACAGGTGTCCTTGCTTTTGTTTCACCGGCCTTTATATCTGTCACAAGACCATCTATCTCAGCTTCACGATTTATCCTGTAGCCATAGTTTCCGCCAATAACACTTACATCAAACCCGTAGGTTG
>CASFCZ010000054.1 GCA_949293325.1 uncultured Eubacteriales bacterium
AGAAAATGTTGAGAATAAAAAGCCCAATGAAAGGGATGTTAATACTGTTTTTCAGAACTACGCCCTTTTTCCACACATGACCGTTGAGGATAATATTGCCTTTGGTCTTGTGGAAAAGAAAATACCTAAGGCTGAGCGTAAGGAGCGGGTGGAGGAAATGCTTTCACTTGTAAGGCTTGAGGGCATGGGCAAAAGAATGCCATCCCAGCTGTCAGGAGGACAGAAGCAGAGGGTGGCAATAGCAAGGGCCCTTGTAAACCGTCCTAAGGTACTGCTTCTGGATGAGCCTCTGGGTGCCCTTGACTTAAAGCTCAGAAAGCAGATGCAGACAGAACTTAAGCACCTTCAGCAAAGGCTGGGTATTACCTTTGTATATGTTACCCATGACCAGGAGGAAGCCCTTACCATGAGCGACCGTATCGCTGTAATGAATAACGGTATAATTGAGCAGATAGATACTCCAAAAGAGGTATATAATCATCCTGCTACAAAGTTTGTGGCTGACTTCATTGGTGAGTCAAATATTCTTGAGGGTTATACGGAAAAAATAGAAAACGGTAAAATGCGTGTACTCTTTGAGGAGGGTAAGGCACTTATTAACGGAGATGGTGTAGGAGACGATGAGATGATATGTATCTGTGTCCGCCCTGAAAACCTCAGGCTTTCCAAGACACCTGTTGAGGGCTTTTCAATTAACGGCAAGATAGCAGAGCATATCTTTACAGGCTCGGCTATCAAGACTGTTGTGGAGCTTGTAAACGGTCATCGCCTGATAGCCTCCCTTAACCCTGAAACAGAGCTTTTTGATGAGGGTGAGGATGTACACATCTACTGGACACCTGAACGTGCCGTAGTCCTTAAGACAAATGAGGACACGGTGTATGATGTTATAGAAACAAATCCTAACGAGGCTATTATCAAGAGCCTTACCAAGGAGGGCTAGTGATGATACAGAGATTAAAAAGGAGCGTAGCGTCCATTGTAATGATAGGTCCTACCCTTTTGTGGCTGCTTGTGTTTTTGCTTGCGCCCCTTGTTATAGTGGTAGGTATAAGCTTTTTGTCCAAGACACCCTATGGTGGTGTAAGTCTGCCTTTGAGCTTGGAGGCATATTCTTCAATGCTTAAAAGTGACTATGCAAAGATACTTGGCAGAAGTATCTGGCTTTCTGCAAAGACAACCATACTTTGCCTGATTTTCGGTTATCCCCTTGCAGCCATTATTGCCAGGTCCTCAAAGAAAGTAAAGCCATGGCTGGTACTTCTTATAATGCTTCCATTCTGGATAAACTCCATGATAAGACTTTATGGCTGGATGACTCTTTTAAGGACTGAGGGTATTATAAATAATATACTTGTGGGTCTGGGTATAGTTGACAGCCCTCTGTCTATGCTTTATACAGACGGTGCGGTTCTTTTGGGTATGGTTTATGAGCTGCTGCCCTTTGCAGTGTTGCCTCTGTATACTTCTATAGAAAAGATTGAACCATCACTTATTGAGGCGGCAGGTGATCTGGGAGCAAAAAAACACAGGGTATTTCTCCGTGTTGTTCTTCCCCTGACTATGCCGGGAGTTTTTGCCGGTTCCATACAGACCTTTATTCCTGCATTGGGACTTTTCTATGTATCTGATATGCTTGGTGGCGGCAGCAGTATGTATATAGGCAACCTTATTAAAAATCAGTTCCTTTCTGCAAGAAACTGGCCTTTAGGTGCTGCCCTTGCACTGGTGCTGATAATTATTACTATCATCCTTATGAGGCTCTATACAAGGGTCGGTAAGCTTGATGATATGGTTTAAGGAGGTGCCAAGGTGAAAAATAAGGATTTTAAGCCACTTTCGGTGCTCTATGCCTGTCTTATGTACTTTTTTCTTTACGTGCCTATTATTGTAGTTATTGCTTTTTCCTTCAATAGCTCAAGGCGTAATATTACCTTTGAGGGCTTTACCCTGGATTGGTATGCCGAAATGGTGCAAAATGAGCAGCTTATGGAGTCCTTTTACAATACTCTTATAGTGGCGGTACTCAGTACGGCTATTTCGGTAGTTATAGGTACCCTTTGTGCAGTGGGCTTGTATAAGTTTGAGTTTAAGCTTAAATCACTGATAAGTGATGCCCTTTATATACCCATTGTTATACCTGAGCTTGTGCTTGGTATTGCACTTTTGGTGTTCTTTTCATCAATTAATGTTACCACCAGTATGGTCACACTTGTTATATCCCATGTTACTTTTTCAATGCCATTTGTGGTTATTACCGTCAGGTCAAGAATAGCAGGCTTTGACAGATCCATTGAGGAGGCAGCAAGGGA
>CASFCZ010000055.1 GCA_949293325.1 uncultured Eubacteriales bacterium
ACTTATTACCACCTATACCATTTGCAACTCTCGCCTCAAAAAGGGCATCCACCTCGTCAATAGCCCAGAAGCCGTAGCTCTGGGAATTCATATCCGTAAAGTACATGGACTGTGCCGCATCCGCAAATGCAGGTGTGGAAAGCATAAGGGAAAGCACAAGGGCCGACAGACTTACCAGATGTCTTTTCATAATAAAAAACTCCTTTCTAATTATAGTTATGGCGGTGTATTTCCGCCTGCAATTCTTACTTTGAAAAAATTACCTTTAGCATAAAAAGGGGCAGCTGAAGCATCCTTACAAAACGTGTAGGCTGGGTAATGAGCCTGTAAAACCACTCAAGTCCGAGCCTGATAAATATATCGGGAGCCCGTTTAAGAGTACCGCTCATAATATCAAAGCTGCCTCCCACGCCTATTGCTACCTTAAAGCCCAGCTCATTGCGATGGTTATATATCCATTTTTCCTGTTTGGGAAATCCTATGCCCACCAACAGCAGGTCAGGGGACTTGCTTTTAATATCCTCGATTATTTCCTTTTCCCTTGCCTCGTCGAAGTAGCCGTTGGCACAACCTGCCACCTTAAGACCCGGAAACTTTTTTTCCATATTTTCCTTTGCCTTATCTGCAACTCCCGGGGCACCTCCAAAGAAGTAGACGGATTTACCACTGTCCTTCATCCTGTTGAAGACAGCCTGTACCGTGTCATAGCCTGCCACTCTGCCCTGGAGAGGGGTTCTTTTTATAGCCGCTCCATAGACAATGCCTATGCCGTCGGGAATATTCATATCCGCCTCATCAAGTATATTTTTAAACTCCTGATCCTTCTGTGCCAGCATAACCATCTCCGGATTAGGGGTATAGACTATATGTGGGCTGTCTGTATCCATATAACCGCATATAACATCCACCGCCTCCGAGGGGCTTACATTTGCAAAGGAAACTCCCAGTATATCAACCTTTTTCATACATAACCTCTTATTTAATTTCATAGCTGCCCTTTACAAGAAACCATGCAGCCTCTGTAACCTCAACACCCCTGCCATCATCACGGGGAACTATCATAAGGTGGTTTTTAACAGCCTTACTGCCGTTTAAAAGCTCCTCACCTGTTGTAATATCCGCTATGCCGTCAACTCCGCTTACGGATATATTACCCTTACCTGCACGGAGAATAAGCTCAGTACCCTCTCCACCGTATATAGTCTGTCCAACTGCTACAGACACAGGCACGTAGCCTGATGCCGCCACAGAGCCTCCTGTAAGATCCTCTGCATTAAGCTTGTCAAGTACCTGCTCTGTAATGGCATCCACATCCACAGCTGAGGATGTACCTCCTGACGCGGTACCGTTACCGTTTATTAAGGTAAGCACCTGCTCTATCTTACTGTCAACATAGCTTTTTGACACAAGGGGATCACTTTCACTGCCTATGGTGGCAGCAAAGACAGTACCTCCTGCAAGAATACAGGTGGCAAGAACGATTTCCAGACCCATAATCACTTTTTTCATATACAACACCTCCCTGATCAGTTTTTTTTGCGTATAATATCAAGCTGCTGATTCAACAGCCTGTCATTTTCATTAGCCTTGTCCATCATAATATCGGCATTTTTCTTAAGCACTGACTTATAATGGGACATATTATCAAATATATCACATGCACGTTGGACTATCTTATCTACATCCAGATGCTCCCTGCGTACATCCCCTGCCTCAGGCATTTCCAGCACCTTAAGATAGTATTCCACCTTAGGGTCGTAAATAATGCCCAGCATAGGCACGTTTTTAACAGCCGCAAAGATAAGGGTATGAAGCCTCATACTTATCATAAGATCCAGCCTGCCTACTATGCCCAGTATCTGTGGGGGATTGTAGCGATTTTCAATAAGGTATGCCCTTTGGCTCATTTTTGACATTACCCTTTTGGACACATCAAGGTCCTTAGGATACTCCATAGGTACAAACACCACGTTTTTACCCATTTCAATAAGTCTGTCGCAGACCTGTGCCATTCTGTCAAGGTATTCCTCTCCACCGAACGCCCTGCTCCAGCCACGGACGGATATGCCCACAAGCTCCTTATCCCTGGGCACGCCCTCGGACTTAAGGAAGGCATCTGCCTCATCATCACTTACTGACTTAAGGGTAAAGGCAGGGTCAGCAGTTACTATAATATTGGGCTTGCTTACGCCTATACTGCGCAAATCGTTCTCAGAAAGCTTTTCCCTCAGAGTGATCATATCAACGGTATTTACCACCGCCTTTACCAGATGACGGTTAATTCTGCCGTTAACGGGACCTATGCCGTTTGCATAGAGCATAACACGCTTTTTAAGGAGTTTTGCCGTCTTGATTATGGCAAGATAGTAAATAAGGGAACGGGTACTTGTGCCATCCTGCAACAATGTACCGCCTCCGCTTAAGACTATATCACTTGAGGCAATAGTCTTAAGAACCTCCGCAACATTAAATCTCTGTACGGCCTTAACCTTGTATTCACTTTTAGTAAACTCCGGGTTATAGGACAGGGCTGTAATGTCCACATCAGGTGCCATTGCCCTGATATTTGTGGTCATGGCAAGTAAAATTGCCTCATCCCCGCAGTTCCCGAAGCCGTGATAACCTGCTATTAATAATCTTATCATAGCATCTACCTCCAGCCGTACCGGCAGTTACAAAATATATAATATCCTACCCACTTATACCGGAGATCTTTGTATACCGTGGCTCTTACTGTACCATACAGCCATAAGAATGCCTACGAATACCCAGAATACCGTTGTCATAAGGGGTACCTCAAATACGTTTTCAACCAGATTGTGTACTATAACACCGCTGAGACCTGCCAGTATGCCGCAGGCAATGGGATTAAAGTCATCACCACGGGTAAGTTTTACCACCCTGAGGCCATTGATAAAGACCTGATACATTAAAAATATAAAAGCGATAAGACCTACTATACCTGACTCCACAGCAGTCTTTAAATAATAGTTATCCATATAAAAGGTGTCAACCACCTCAACATCCACTATAGTGGATAAACCATGATTCATTGCCACCGCACCGCCAAAGTGTCCCAGACCAAGACCGAATACAGGATAAAACTCAAGTATCCTCAATCCTGTAAGCCATCTTACAAGACGACCGCCCTTAAGGCTTGACTCGATATATTCGGGACTTAACATATAAGTAATACGGTTGCCTACACTTGGTACAAGGAGTATCACCAATACCATGGCAATAATACCCGGTACAAGAAGGCGCTTGTCCTTAAGGAGTACATATACCATAAAGGCAACTGCAAAGCCTATCCAAGCTCCCCTTGAGGAGGTAAATACAAGGCTTGCCATCATCATAAGTGCAAAGGCACCGAAAAGAATTCTTCTGCCGGTGGATTTTTCACTAAGGCAGAGAGAAACAGCCATAGGGCAGGCAAGTGTAAGAAGTGAACCGAAAATATTGGGGCTTGTGAGAATGGAATATACCCTTGTACGAACCCCTGCCTCATTCTGATCCACCCAGCCTGCAGGCATTTCCACACCGATAATATACTGAATTACGCCGTGGACTGCCATAAGACCTACAACAACCACAAAAAATGAAGTAATGCCCTTTGCACCCTTCTGATCCCTTACAAGCTGGAGTACCACAAAGTACCACAGAATGTACTGGACTATTGCACGAAAGCCCTCCAGTGAGATGGAGAAATCAGGGGAGTTGACAATAAGCACCACAAGCATCACCGTAATGAAGATAACAACAGGCAGATCCATAGGGGCTACCTTAAAGGGCCTTTCACTACGGCACATGGCCCATTTATAAAGCCACAGAAGAATAAGCGCAAGGAGAAATGCCTCATCCCAGGCACTTGCCAGCACACCCCCTACAAAGGTACGCAATACATAGTCAAGTACACTGTATGCAGTAAGGATATATATTGACTTTTCATAATCCATAAGCAGCATGGCAACAAAGGCAATGCCGCAGGCAGCACCAAGGGCAATGATTACAGAGCCCAGTGCCGAGGCGAAGCCAAGTGCAAAGGCAACTGCCGCTATTATAATAAGATACTTTCTGTTCACGCTTTCACCAACCAAACAATAAATCTGTAAATAAGGCTGTTTTTAATAAAATTATAGCCTTTGCCACAGCCAATAAATACAAGGGATATTACCAAAATCACCCATGGAGCAATAAATACTCCGCTGCCCTTTATAAGAAGTCCTACTCCAAAGCCAAGGCTGATAAATACACCTATGGCACCTGTTATCTTAAGCTTACCCTCAGCACCTGTCTCTGCAACGGCATTTACAGCTAACACAGCCTCACTGCCTCCCGTAATATACTTTACAAACCTGCCTATAAGGGACATGGGTATATCCACAATGGCTACCACCCACTTGATAAACCTGAGGGTAAGGCTGTATTCGAAGTAATATGGCTTATTGAAATATTTACTGCAAAGCCTGTAGATAATACAGTCCTTAAAGCAGCAGACAGAGGCTTTGACAAAGCCCTTAAGCCTGCTTGTACCGTAGCTTGTTTTCAGTGTCCTGAATACAGCTGCAAACAGACCTATAATGATACTGCCTTTTAAAAACCCGGGCATATTACCACCCCTTACTCGTCCTTAAACTCGATTGCCCTTATCTTGCAGTTTGTTTCAACGGTCTGGGTCTTAAGAATATAGCTATAGCCTACCCTTGCTTCCTGACCGCCTACCTTAAGAATAACACTTGAAGGATCAACCTTTTCCTTAACTACAACGGTAACATCCTTCCATAAAGGATGTTCGCTTAAAACAGCCTCACCATCGGAATTGGTTGCAACATAGGCTGCGGGTTTTTCGTCAATGGATACTATCTCCGCATCTGTGTACTGGGAGTTTGCCACAAGCTTTTCTCCCACCTGAAGGGACTGGGATATTTCAGGTACAACAAGGGAGGAATACAGGGTCACATAGCAATATTTATCCTCTGTAGTAAGGGGATTTCCGCCCCCTGCATTAAGTCTGGAAGATGTAAGCCTGTAACCTGCGGCACCTATTACGCCTACAATAATAACAAGTACAATAAGATCAACTACATTAACCTTACCAAACAACCTGCCTTTTTCGTCAATAAGCTTCATTTTATTTCTCCTTATCTATAATATGGTTGTATATGTCAACATGAGTCCTTGCCATACTCTCCACAGAAAAGCGGTTTCTGGCATCCTCATAAAATTCTTTTCCCATTTTAATCCTCATCTGATCATCATCCAGAAGCATACCTATCTTTTGGGCTATGGCAGCACTGTCACCACCCGGTGCAAGGTAGCCTGTCACTCCATCCCTTATCATTTCAGGTATACCGCCTACGGCAGTTGCAACTGTGGCAACTGCATACCTTGCTCCCTCCAGCAGAGCATAGGGGAAGCTTTCGGAATAGGATGTAAGGGTATTAACATCTACCATTGCATAGTATCCGTTCATCAGCTCCTCACCCTGTATCTGTCCAAGGAGCCTTACTCTGTCACCAATGGCATTTTTTTCTACAAAATCCCTGCACTGGGGCATCATATCCCCGTCACCCAGAACCAGGAATACCGTATCCGGGTGCTTGTCATAAAGGAGCTTAGCCGCCCCCAGAAATACATCAACACCCTTTACCGCATACATTCTGGCGGCTATACCCACATACTTTTTGCTGTCATCATAGTCAAGTCCTGCATGGGACATAAATTCCTGGGGACTTACTGCCTTAAGGGGTTTGTTAAAGTCAATGCCGTTATATATAACGTGAAGCCTGCTACTGTCAAAGCCCCTTGATACCAGCATATTCTTAAATGCCTTTGTAACTGTAAGTATATGCTTAAACCTTCTTAGGGCAAAGGCATTTATAGGGGTATATATCATTTGTTTGCGGACATTGCCCTTAAAGTCCAGCTTATAGTCGCTGTGGAGGGTGGTAATCATAGGTACCTTTACCTTGCCCATAATAAACATGGCAATATAATTTGCCCTAGCACCGTGACAATGTACAAGGTCACAGCCGCTTTGGTTGATATAGGCAAGTATCTTCCTTATAACACCTATATCCCAGCGTCTGACCTGAGGGATAACAGTTACCGGTATCCCCAGCTCCCGTGCCTCACGGGTAAATATACCCTCCATAATGCACAAAAGCTCCGCATCAATATTCATTTTCCGCAAATTGTCAAGGAGTGTGAGCACATGGGTTTTAGCTCCCCCTGTGTCACCTCCGCTTATCAGATGGATGACCTTCACTGTTATCACCTCCCATAGACGGATTACATCAGCTCAGCCCATGAGGCTGTCAAAAACCTCCGCCAGCTTACATGTAAGTTCCTTTCTTTCAAAGCGTTCAATAACGCTCCTGTCAGGGGCAAACTCCAGCTTACCCTCTGACCAGCTGTCATAGTAGCCCTTAAGGGCTGACTTGATAGCCTCAACATTTTCAGTATGTGCCACAACGCCGATTTTACTTTCCCTTACAAGGTCAGCGGCAGCACCCTTTTCAGGCAGTACCGCAAGTACCGGTCTGCCGGTGTTCATATATTCAAATATCTTACCTGTATAAAATGCGTCCGAACCTCTGCCACAGCCCTCTATAAGCACCAGTACATCGGCCTCCAGCTGGCAGCGGATACATTCGTTATGTGGTACGTAACCCACTATTTCAATCTGTTCTGTTAAACCATAACTGTCTATCTGAGCCTGAAGCCTGTCCTTATGATAGTTGCCTATCAGCCTTACCCTTATCTTATTGCCGTCTATTTTTCCCTCCTGCTTAAGCTCCTTAATAGCCTCAAAGAAGGTATCGGGCTTTCGTCTGCCGTAAAGGGCACCTGTATAAACAAGGGTCAGCTTGCTGTTAGTGGGCTTTTCCGTATTATAATCGGCAAAATCCTCCACATCATAGCCGTTGGGGATAACATAGAAGTTGTCCCCTTTAAGATTATTATTGTTTACAAAGTTGCGCCGCATAACCGGGGTATTTGTAATAAGGGCATCAGCACCAATAAGGACGGAATATTCCATCTTTTTTTCAATTGAGGTTCTGATGGGGTTATAGGGATTGTCAAGGGTATAGGGATTATTTGTCCACTCGTCCCTGAAGTCGGCGACCCACTTAACCTGAGGCATTTTTTTCTTGATATACAGACCAAGAAGATGGTCGCTATAGGGGGCACTTGTGGTATAGACAAGGTCAATATTCTCCTCATTTATAACCTTAAGCACTTCACTGCGGGAACCAAGCTCCCACAGCCTTGCACTGTCAGGTATCATAACCTTACCCAGAACCTTTCCGGGAATACGCATTATACCCTTAAGCTCCGTACATTCCCTTGCAGGGGTACGGATTATCTTAACCCCCTCGGGAATATCCTTAAGGAGGGTTTCATCCTTAAGGGGCATATTACCTACAGTACGGGTAAATACCACAGGCTCGTAGCCAAAGCTCCTCAGGTGTTTTACAAACTTAACGCTTCTTTGCACACCGCTGCCGCCCATAGGGGGAAACTGATTTGCAATCATAAGTACTTTTTTCATAATATCAGCCTTTGCCTAAAAGATAGTAATTTGCTCCTGCTGCCTTTACATCATCCTCGTTCCAGAAGTTTCTTGTATCAAGGACATTTTTCTGCTTCATACCTGCTAAAAGCTTTGTAAAGTCAGGGGCTTTAAACTGGTCGTGATTTACACCCAGTACAAGCATATCAGCACCCTCTGCCGCTTCATACATGTCAAAACAGCCCTCCAGCTTGCTTGCTGCATGTGGCTCACAAAGTCTGATAAGGGCACCTGCACCCTTAAGCATATCAATAAGGTGCATAATTGGGCTTTCCCTTATATCGTCGATATTTGGCTTATATGTAGCACCGAAAATGGCAATGGTCTTGCCGCTGATGCCGCCTAAAATATTGCTTATCTTATTCATAACAAACTCAGGCATACCGTCGTTGTTAAGTCTTGCCTGACGTATAAGCTTTGCCTCCTTGCTTTTTTCCACAAGGAACCATGGATCAAGGGCAATACAGTGACCGCCTACACCGGGGCCGGGGCTTAAGATATTTACACGTGGGTGCTGATTTGCAAGCCTGATTACCTCCCAGGCATTTACACCAAGCTCCTCACTCATCTTTGCAAGCTCATTTGCAAGGGCAATGTTTACATCTCTGAAGGTATTTTCCATCAGCTTACACATTTCCGCTGTGGTAGAAGTGGTTATATAAATCTCGCCTTCTACAATGCTCTGGTATACCTTTTTAACTTCCTCACTGGACTTCTGATTAATACCGCCTACGATACGGCTGTTGGTCCTGAGTTCCTCAAGTACTCTGCCCGGAAGTATTCTCTCGGGAGAATGGGCAACAAGAAGTTCCTCACCTATTTTAAGACCTGTTTCCTCAAGAATAGGAAGCATAAGGTCGGTAACTGTTCTTGGTGGTGAGGTAGACTCAAGGATAACAATACATCCCTTTCTTACGCAGGGCACGATTGACCTTGTGGCAGCCTCAACATAACGCATATCCGCAGTCTTGTCCTCATTAATAGGTGTAGGCACTGCAATGATATATACATCGCAGTCATCGGGGCAGGTAGTCTGTGCAGTAAGGTTACCCTCTGCAACCACCTTTTTAACCAGATCTCCCAGACCGGGCTCCTCAATAATAATCTCGCCCTTGTTAAGAGCATTTACAGCCTTTTCGTTGAGGTCAAAGCCTACAACACGGTGTCCCTTGCTGGCAAACATGGCAGCTGTAGGAAGACCAACATAGCCGATGCCGATAACACAAATGCTTTTCATCAGTATACTCCCTTTCGGTTTATATTTTCCCTTTCCCATAATAAGGGGCAGGGTCGATTTTTATAATATGTGCATTACCTGCACACTTAAATTGTATCAGCGGTTTTTAACTTTTGCAAGTATAAACCTTGCCTCCTGCTTAATTTCTCCGGTTAAGTATAACACAAGAGCATAGACAAACATACCCAAAAGTATAAAAATCACCAGATTAATTCTAGTATAAGGCATAATTTGTTTAATTGCAACTATTACGGCAAACATAATAAGGGAAGATAAAATTATTCTGAAATAACACAGCCCCTTAAGGTGCCAGTGCATATACTTTCTTGTGCCCAGCTTTGCCAGCATAAAATAAACAAAAAAACCTATAAAGGTGGTAACAGCTGCCACATAGTAGCTGTTAAAGACCTTAACAAAAATAAGGTTAAGTCCCACATTGACACAGCCACCTATTAGGCTGCGGCGGAAAATAGCCTTTGTATTTGCATTAAGCTCCCAGAACTTAATTGAGTACTCAGTAAGTCCAAGGAACATCATACCAAGCGCCACCCAGAACATAATGGTATTACCCTCAAAGTAGTCTGCCTCAAAGAGGGTTCTTGCCACCACATCGGATACGGAGGCTATACCTGCTACGGCAGGCACTGCCACAAGAAGGTAAAACCTTACCGCCTCACCTACAAGGCGTTCGGTAAGTGCCTTATCCCCTTCGCTCCAGGTCCTTACTATAGTAGGATAACTGCCACGCATAATTGAGGCAGAAAGAAGGGTAAAGGCAGTGGCTATAAGTGAATAGTTGGTCTGATATATACCTGCCGCCGCCTCTGATAAAATAAAGGTAATGATATAAATATCCGACTTATTCAGCACCGAGGTGGTTATCATATTGCCCATAAGGGGCATACCGTAGTTTTTCAGCTCCTTCAGGATTTCCTTTGACTGCTTTTCCCTGTTTATATAACGGTGTATCTTAAGGGCACATATACCGATAAGGGAAACAAGCCCGTCCGTCAGGAAATAGCTGAGGAATATCCACTCGAGCCTGCTGCCGAAGGCAAGGCAGAGCAGCCACATAATACACAGCTTGCCGCAAACCGTAATAAGGCTTAAAAGGAGATTAAGCTTTGCACGGCGCATAGCCGCAAGCATGGCTATTACAAGCTGGGAAGTATTGTAGGTAACAAACCACATACCCCCAAGGCAGAGCAGAGTAACGGGATACTTAGCAGTAAAGTCCCGGGCAGAGGGCATTACCCCTGAAATAAGTGCGGTAAGCACTATCAGAATGGCAAAGGCAGCAACTGCAATTACATTGACCCTTATCCACGCCCCTACAACGGTGGCGTAAAAGGTATCCTGCTCGCCGAGAATGTCATATTTGTTAATATACCTCAGGCAGGACTGCACAAGCCACTGTATACACACCATGCCCACAGTGGTAATTGCTATATTCACCGTGGCATACCTTCCCATAAGGTCTGTGGCAAAGAGGTAGGTCATTACCGACATGGTAACTATGCCAACTATGCCCTCAATGCCCTTTGCCAGCATATATACAATGGTATCCTTTGCCATTGTACCCTTTTTCTTACTCTGTTCCGTCATAAAATTTCACCAAGTCCAATCACGTATCTATAAACTGATAATACATATTTTCTCCGTCTGTTCTTACTCTCAGGTACTGCCTGTGTGCAGCTGAAAGGCCTGCAAGGTTAATGTACCTTACACCCTCCTTCACATTGACATAGTTGCTTGTACCCGTAGCGGAGACAACCATTATATTTTTACCTGTTTCTGCGGCACATTTCTTAAGTATGCTATGGAGTAATTCCGCCTCCCTAGAGTCGGTAAGAGCACTGCTGCCGCTGCCCCAGATATATTTATCCATATTGATAATAATATTCTTTTTTGTTGATGAAGCAAGGAAACTCTGGAAATACCTCCACTGGTCGGCATTTGAAGTCCTTATTGAGCCGTTACCTGTGGCAAGGTTGATTATATCAAAGTTTTCGGTACCGTTTGTGGAATAGGTATTGTTCCAGCTCACCGCCGTAACCCCCGTTGAGTTTTTAACACTGGTATTACCTACAAATACCATAGCCCTTGCATTTGATGCCATATTTGTAAGAAGGGCATTAATAACGCTGTCCCTGTTACCTGCAAAGCTGGCTGTCTGACCGAAGATAGTAATATCCTCAACCCCGGTAACACCTGAAAGATTTTTATTCATATAATCCACAAAGTAGCTTGAGGTCTTTTCAGGTGCGGTAAGGGGAACCATTGCCCTTACATTGTCTATATAAACAGTACCTCTCACATTGGTACCTGCAGTTGAAAGTGCCGCCACATAAAACTTTTCAATACTTACAGGCTGTGTAACGCCCTCAGGCAGGGCTATTTCGACCCTATGCCAGTCACTGTCCGTCATTGAGGGGGTAATCTCCACATTATAGTAGGCATTTGAGGCATCCTTGATTTGTGCCTTAAGCATATTGCCGCTGCCGTCGCCCTTGTAATCAACCACAATATCCGCTGTCAGCTCAGGCAGGGTAATACCCTTTGCAAGGGCTGCATATACACACTGGGTTGTAGTCTTGTTATCCTCAAAGAGGTAGTCCATTCTGAGGCTCATTGTACCCTCAGCAGCTGCAAGGGAGGAAATAACTCCGCCACCCTTGATTGCACCGTCCTCAGGGAAGTAAATCATATTAAAGGTATCAGCGGCATTTTCAAAGCCGTATACAGCCTGTTCCGTCTTACCTACCGCAATTTTTGTACTTGCACTGAAGCCGTTTACCGTTGCCGTAACAGTGGCAACACCGTTGCCCTTTGCAACAAAATAACCGTTTTCAACTGTACCCACAGCTTCATTGTCCACCGAATAGGTAATGGAGTTTGCACCTGCCGCCAGCTGATAACCGTCTGCATTTACACAGTTGGTTACAAGCTGTGTGGACTGACCTACACTTAAGACAGGGGTATTGGCACTTAATGAGATATTGTTTGCCCCCTTAAGGACATGTACATTAACAGTACCTGTAACACCGTTTACTATAGCGGTAATTGTACCTGTACCTGTTACGGAAGGAGTAAAATAATTTTCCTCCCATGTACCCTCAAGTGTGGAGTAAAACTCCAGCTTACTTTTATCTATCTCAACGGGATTATGGTCGGCGTCAAAGCCGTATACATAAAAGCCTGTCTTAACGCCCTGGAAAAGGTAGTTATCCTCGTTGTCGGCAGGCACTACATTAAGATAAGTAAGGGTAGTGTCCGTACCTACGGACTTAATGCCCAGACCGTTTGCCACCAATCTCTGACTGCCTTCACTTGGCACATTCAGAAGGGAAAGGGCTGTGTTGTTTTCTTCCCTTGCCACCATGGTAGTTGAGCCGCCACCGTCAAAGTGTATTGCATCGTAAGCACCGTACTCCAGCATAAGGTTTGCTGCCTCCACATGGGTTGCCCCTATGCCGTTGGCACGTCCGTCAATACACATTATAATAGCTTTTGTTTTATCCTTATTGACACCGATCATTGTACGGGGATTTCTTGCGTTCTGACCTATAATAAGGCCCTGGGAAACAACCTGACCGTTTCTCAGGAGCTCACCGCCGCCGCTGACACCTGCCACAATACTGCTCATTGTCTTTGCAGGTCTGAATACAAAGGTATTGCTTTCGTTAAAGGTTACCTTCATACCTACAAGGTAATAGCCCATCTTGGCATCCCTTGTTGCCTGGTTCATTACTATAATATAGCCGTTTTCGGGAATGGTAACGGTTTCACCTGCTGCACTGAGCTTGGTAATAACCCCGTTATCAACCACTATCTTGCTTAAGCCTGAAAATCTCTGATCCAACTTTGATGTATCAGTCATTGCATAACGGTCAAAGTAAACTGGCTTTGAAAAGTCCGTAATCTTGTTTTTTGCTCCCATTTCAAAGGCTGCATTGGAGCCTGCATAAAAGCCCATTGTTGACTTGATGTAGTCAATAAAGGCAACTCCCGAGCTGTCCACAAAGAAACCTGCATAGCGATTTTCACTGCCGTTATAATAGTTCTGCACAGCCTGCATCTTGCCATCCTCTGCTACCTGACCCATACTGCTCTTTGGATTGCCGCTGCCGAAAAAGTCCGCATTTACCGCCGCAAGTACCCCGTTGTCCTGAGCCATCTGAAGCACCGTCTGTTTAAGACCGTACTCCTGGGTGCTCTGGATAACATCAAAGGCAACATTGTCATCGGTTAAATCGACAGTCAGTACATATACGTCCATCCAGCCTGCCTTATATAGTCTGGAGCTTTTTTCGTATGTTACGCCCCTTGTAATAGTCTGAATATCCTTGCTCTCATAGAGTAAGTCCGTACCTGCCATTACCCCTACAGAGGGCACACAGAATAAGGCTGTCAGCATAGCTGCCGCAAGCCTCTTTATCTTCATTAATTTCATTTTAACACCTCTCAAATCTAAAAACCCGAAATATTATCCGAGTTTCATAACTACGCACTATTAACAGTATACAAAAAAAAACAAAGCTTTTCAATTAAATAGCCGTTTTTTAAGAAAACTGTAACATTACAGCAGTAAAATTTTTCCTTAGTTGTTTTCTTTATACAAAAAAGACTGTCCCCTATTTATGCAGGGGACAGTCTTTTTTTCAGCCCTCACAGGGCAATTTAAAACTATTGTCAAGGGTCTTTTGGAGTATATAGGAGGCATCTGATGAGGAAAGTATATTATCCCCATTTACATCAAGATAATTCATATAATCTTCCCCTGATTCTTCAATACCTGTCACAAAGGCTGCATCAAGTACCTTTTGCAGTATAACCGAACAGTCAGCGGCACTTATCAAACCGTCTGCATTGGCATCACCGTAAATTAAATCATTATAGGCAACTGTATAGCCTTTGTCTATAGCCCATTTTTCGGCATAGGAGTCTTTTGTTACATAAACAACTATATTATCACAGCCATCAAAGACTTTATATCCCATATATGATACAGTTGCCGGCAGGCTTATACTTTTTAAGCTTTTGCAACCGTAGAATACGTTGTTCTCCATATAAGTAACACTGTCAGGGATATTAACCTCCGTAAGACTGACGCAATCCGAAAAAGCAGCATAATTCAGTCTTTGTACACCATCAGCTATATTTACATTTACCAGACCGCTGCAACCCCCAAAAACATTTCCGGTCACTGTCTTTAAACTGCCGGGAATAGTTATGCTTGTCAGACCCGTACAGCCATAAAAAGCACAGGAATCCATATCCATTACGCCGTATGAAATAGTTACATCCTTAAGGCCTGTACAGTCTGAAAAGGCATGTCTTCCGATTTTACTGACACTTTCAGGAATTGTAATATCAGTCAGTTGGGTGCATCCACAAAAAGCATAATCTCCGATATTTTTCAAACCCGAGGAAAGGTCTGCATTTTTCAGACCCGTACAGCCATAAAAAGCATACATATCAATATCCGTAACACTTTCAGGAATATTGATATCTGTCAAACTGCTGCAGCCGTAGAATGCATTTGTCTTAATCATCTCCACAGTATCCGGAATATTTATACTCTTTAAATTACTGCAGTTATAAAAGGCATACATGCCAATTTCCGTAATGCCATCAGGCAGGGTTATATTCTCTAAGCTGCTGCAACTAATAAACAAATAAGAATTAATCAGGGTTATGTCCTTAGGTATATTTACATTTGTTAAACTGCTGCAACTGGTAAATACAGATTCACCCATATATTTAACAGATTCAGGAATATTTACACCTGTTATTTCACCACAACGGTAAAATCCACAGTCACCGATTTCAGTAACGCCCTCCGGAATAATTACATTACCTGTCTTTCCTCCCGGACAGGTAATCAGCTTAGTCATATCCTTACTGTATAGCACATCATCCACGGAGCAATAAACCTTGTTATTTGGGGAAACCTCAATATCAGTTAAACTTTCGCAGCCTATAAAGGCATTTCCCTCTATTTTTTCAACACCTTCAGGAATATTTACATATTTAAGGTTAATGCATTCACGAAATGCTATATCATCTATATTCTTAACTACAACCCCGTCTATCTCAGCAGGAATATCCGCACCTGTAATAAATTTATCACAGGTAAAAATAGTTCCGTTTTCGTCGCAATAGATATTACCGCCCTCAACCGGATATTTACCACTGAAAACACCGGTAGTTGGTTCTGTCGGTGTTTCTGTATCGCCGCCAAAATAAGTAATCTCCACGCCCTCTGGATAAAGACTTAAATTATCGGCACAACTGCCCTTAAAACAGGAAACACTTTTTAAACTGTTGCATTTTTGAAATGCAGTTTCTCCGATTTTTGTAACGCTTTCAGGGATACTTATACTTTTAAGAACGCTACAGCCAAAAAACGCATAGTCATAAATACAGGTTACACTTTCAGGGATACTTATACTTTCCAGACTGCTGCAATCCCTGAACATATACCAATCAATAAATAAAATATTGTCAGAAAGACTTATATTTTTTAAATTAGTACAATCCTTAAATACACCTGAGCCCATATAGGAAACACTGTCAGGGATACTTATACTTGTTAATCCAACACAGCTCTCAAAGGCATACTTGTTAATTTCCTGAACACTGTCAGGGATTGTTATGCCCGTCAGACCGCTGCAGCCGGCAAAAGCATAATCATTTATTTTTGTAACACCGTTCGGAACTGCAAAAGCTCCGCTTTTGCCTCCGGGGCAGGTAATCAGCTCTGTCATATCCTTACTGTATAATACCCCATCCACTAAAGCATAATTGCTGTTATTATCAGAAACCACTATATCAGTTAAGCTGCTGCAATTTGGGAATGAAGTATCACAAACAGCATTATCCGGAATATTTACCCTTGTCAGACTATGGCAATTTCTGAAAGCATATATACCTATAGTTGTTACTCTGTAGGGACAGGTAATAAAATAAGAGCAAAACAAGTTGGCAAAACCCTGATAATATCGGGGTTTTTTATGTTTAAGCAAAGGAGGAACAGCTATGCCTGATAACTTTCGTCAATTTTTGAGACTTTTGGAGCCTGACAACATTTTTTTGCCCAAAGATATTGTTGCACGGAAAGATATATCTGAGCATACAAAGATTATGCTGGGCGTAATCTTTACAAAATATCGATTCGATCCTGATGAAAAAGTCAGACAGGCATTGGAAAAATTGTCTGACGATGATATTGCCGCTGAATTCGGTAATAATCCTGCAATTATTAACAGGATCCATTCCGACGTAAAAAAATATCTATCCACTCTCTAGGAGGTGACACTATGAATAGTGACAGCGGAAACAACTTCTTACAGCTATTAAACCCGGACAACACAATGTCTTTTAATAGATTGCTTGCCCACGCAATAGGAGCTAATGAAACCATAGTCTATTTTTGCCTTATATCCAAAATGATGTACTACGAAAGCCGTGATCGCTTACAAGATGACGGCTTTTTCTATGCAACTGCATTGGACATACAGGAAAGTACCACTTTCACTCAGAGACAGCAAGCTCCGGTAATAAAAAAACTGGTCAATATCGGCTTGATCGAGACAAAGCTTCAGGGGCTTCCGGCAAAAAAATACTACAGAATAATCTACAATCAAGACCTGATTTTAAGCCTTATAGAGCAAGGCAGAGTTATTTCTGACAGTCTAAGAAAACAGAAAAAAACTGAGGCAATAAGCACTGTCAAAACTAGTATCGACAAAATGTCAAAACAAGGGCAACCCTTGGAAAACTCACAGTTTGAACAAAATGTTGAAACTTGTAATAACGTAATGTCAAAACAAGATTTAACAAAATGTCAAAACAACAATCAACAAAATGTCGATACAAGTAATAACAAAACGTCAAAACAGGTTGCTACAAAATGTCAAAACAGGTTTAAACAAAATGTTGAAACAAGTATCGACAAAATGTCAAATAAATCTAAATATAATAATCTAAATATAATTAAACTTAATAGTAATAATCTATCTATCAATCAATCTATCAATGATAAAGATATGATGGATAGGATATATAGATGCAGAGAACAGATAAAGCAAAACATTGATTATGATTTATTAATTTTGCCGGAATATAAAATTGACAAGCAACAGCTGGACGGCATAGTGGAGTTAATAACTTACTATGTTGCTATAAATACAGCCCAGGTCAAAATCGGCAAAAATTTTGTGCCTGCAGAGGAAGTCAAGGATCGCTTTAACAAAATAACAAGCTCTGAGATTACATACGTGTTTGAAGCACTGGAAAATACAACCGGCAAAATAAAAAATATAAGGGCATATCTGTTGACCTGCTTATATAACGCCAATACAACTCAAGACATTTACTGGAAAAATCGAGTGTTGTACGATATGGCGGAATCGACAGAGCAAAACAAAAATGAGGAGGTAAAATAATGTTGTCAGAACTCTTATTCAATATTGACAATCTTATAACACCGCATCGTCAGAGCATATTGGACAGCTGTAAATCCCTTGCTGACAAAATTGACGAGCTATTTAAATTAACAGAGTTTACCAGCTGTCTGCCGCCGGAAGAAGTAGACGACATAAATAACTACTATTTCTCCAGAACAGGAGAACGATACACCGAAGTGTTTTTATCCGAGGATGATAAGGAACTTGTAAAGGAATATGCAGCTTGTTATCCCGACTTCGCAGAAATAAAGCAGATTATTAACGGTTTGTGCTATAGTGAAACATATGATGTATGTGTTGCTGCCACGCAAGCAAAAATAAACGATTATAAAACACAGCAAGAAAAGGAAGCATCTGATAAGTCAAAAGAAATCCACAACAATCTGATTTTTGACGATGATATTTTCCTTGCAAAGGAAAATACGATACCTGAATTACCAACATTATCACGACTGCTTGCAGAAGCAAAGCAAAAAGCAAATAAAATAAACAGTAACCGATAATCCTACTCAAATTGAGCAGGTTTTTTATTGAAAAAAATCTTGCTTATACAAATAATTAGTTATTACTTTTTAAAATCCAATGTAGTATAATTATTTAAAAAAGGAGTTTTTTCTATGTTGGAATTATTAATAAAAGTAATCGAATATTTGGGGCAGGATGTTGGAAATACGTTAAAGGGGGTAATTGAAATGGATGCAGCAAGAATATATTTAAGCTATCATTCAAATAAAGCTGCCTGTATATTTCCTTTTTTACTTGCTAACATTGTAAAATTTACAATAATATCTTCAGCCGCAATGTTGCTCTTAAATATGCTTAAAGTTAATTTAATTTTAATGATAATCTCATATCTCTTGATATTTTTCCTTTTTTTGTTAGTGGGTATGGGAGTGTATGGAACCGATACAGGAGATTATATTAAAATTAATACACATAAAAATATTGGATATAAATGCATCCATAAGGAAGCACTCAAAAGTATGTTTTCCTTTTGGCATTTGCAATCAGCTGTTACATTTGCAGTACAAGCTGCAATTATATGGTTTGCTATTGTAGCTATAAAATATAAATATAATCCTTCCACAAGTATAATAATAGTGTTGGTTGGATTATCAATTACTTTTATATTTTGGGGCATTAAATATATTATCATACCAAAAGATGATGTAATCTCTGCTCCGTTTGATGCGATTTTTTGTGTTGTATATGCAGATAAAAGTAAAGAAGCAGCACAGTACAAATGTCAGGATGTTATTGTAACTATTCAAAAAAATAATGATATACTGCTTCGTAACAGAGCATATGCGTATTATGTCACTAAGATGGTAATAATAAAGGCTGACAGCATTGATTACATACAGATTGCAGATACCAAAATCAAGTTAATAAATAACAAATGGACAATTATATAACATTTAACCAAAATCCTACTCAAATTGAGCAGGATTTTTTTATTAAAAAACTTTGCTCAAATTGAGCAGAATTAATTAAGGAGGTTATAACCTATGCAGGAAAAAGAAGGAATAAGTTTTGTTAAAAACCTTGCAAATAAGGTTTGGAACTACTTATGGGGAGCCTTTATTAAAACGGCTGCACCCAAGGTTGATAAAGCGGTTGAAAATCACCATATGCACTCGCTGGCAGCCCTAACCAAAAAAAATCCTAATATGGGAGTACACGTGGAACAGGGTTTAAATGCAAAACAAGTAAAAGCGTTAGCGAAAGAAATGCTAAAGCTGAAGCAGGATGTATTTTTCCAGAGGAATAAAACCGACCCTGAAAAGTTTGATATATATGTCACCTCCGGCAATAAAACCCTGTTAGAGCAAAAAAGAGCAGAGGTAGCACCGATTGAAAATCCCGAAACTTCAAAGCCCAAAAGCAAGATAGAGCAGTTGCTTGAAAGCAGCAAGCAACGAGCGGATGAGATTAACAAAGCCAGACAAAAGGAACTTGAACACATCCGTCGTGTTCCTGAAAAGCACAAGGAAGTATCGCTATGAGAAAGTCAAGTATATTTTTTTTGATAGTAATCGGCTTGCTGTGCTTTTACGTGGGTAATGTTTTCGGACAATGCTATACAGCCTCTGCCTCCCTGGATGTCTTAGGTAAGCTTGTGGACGCAAGTGATAATATTACCTCTGCCTTAAGCACGGGCATATCCCTTGAACAGCAACATCTGCTGTGGGGACTTGAATGTTTGGGATTGTATATCTTGTTTGTATTATATCGCATAACAAATAAGCGTGTGTATATGCCTCACAAGGAACACGGTTCTGCCGAATGGGCAAAGCCATCTGATATATCAAAGCTTATTGAC
>CASFCZ010000056.1 GCA_949293325.1 uncultured Eubacteriales bacterium
TGTTTGTCATAGCCACCTGCAATAAGGCATATTGGCTTTTTCATAGCAAGAACCGCCTTAATTGCCGCATCGGGATTGGTACCCTTGGAGTCATTATAATAGTCAACACCCCTTACGGTGTCAACATACTCTATCCTGTGCTCAACTGCCTTAAACTCCCTCAGGGCAGTTCTTACGGTATCTATATCTATACCCATACATATACCGCAGGCAGCTGCCGCCATGGCATTTTCCACATTATGTCCGCCAAGAATGTTAAGCTCATCAATATCAACAAGCTTTTCATCATAACCCATACATTTTATATATATGCTCTTATCATCTGAGTATATGCCCTCGGAAACAGGGGTATTGTATGCAAAGAATATTACCTTTGCAGCCGTTCTGTCTGCCATGGACCTTGTTACAGGGTCATTATAATTAAGGACTGTATAGTCCTCTGCTGTCTGATTTTCAAATATTCTTTCCTTAGCCTTGATATAATTTTCAAGGGTTTTATGTCTGTCAAGGTGGTCAGGTGTTATATTAAGCACAGCACTTACCTTAGGATGAAAAGTCTTTATTGTTTCCAGCTGAAAGCTTGACATTTCCGCAACAACACAGGAAGTAGGCTTTATTTCGTCTATATATTCTGAAAAGGGCTTGCCGATATTACCTACCACATAGGTATCCGGGTTTGACCTTTTCATAATGGCTCCCACAATGGATGTGGTGGTAGTTTTGCCGTTAGTACCTGTAATAGCCGCCATAGGTGCCTTACACATACTATATGCAAGCTCCGTCTCTCCTATTACCTCTATGCCTGCAGCCCTTGCCGCCTGCAAAAAGGGCAAATCCGCAGGTACACCGGGGCTTAAAACCACTGTGTCAAAATTCTTTATTATATCATCGGGATTTTTACCCAGATAAAGGGAAATACCCTGGGATCTAAGGCTGTTCATTGTGTCTTTATCCAGCTTGTCCTCTGTTTTTAAATCCTGTACCGTTACCTCTGCACCATTTGCCTTAAGCAGTTTCGCAGCTGCAACGCCGCTCCTTGCCATACCGCAAACCAAAACCTTTGAATAAACCATCTGCTTATCCTCCTTAGTATTACATTGCCAGATAGCCTATAAGGCACATAATGGCAGTAACAATATAAAACATAGCAACTACCTTTGTTTCCTTAAAGCCACACTGTTCAAAATGATGATGTATAGGTGCCATTTTAAAGATACGCTTACCATGGGTAAGCTTAAAATAACCTACCTGTAAAATAACCGAAAGGGACTCACACACATAAATCAGTCCCACTACCAATAGGAAAAGTGGCATTTTCAGCAGCACCGCCGTACTTGCCACAAATCCGCCCAATGCAAGGGAGCCTGTATCACCCATAAACACCTTGGCAGGGTAGGAGTTAAAAAGCAAAAATCCCAGAAGGGCACCTACCACCGCTGCACATACAGGAGATATACCACTGCCCAGCATCATGGCAGCTATCATAAAGAATACTGCCACAAGTGCCGTAACTCCTGAAGCAAGACCGTCAAGTCCGTCTGTCAGGTTGACACTGTTTACAGTACCTACCATAACAAAAAGCAGGAAAGGCAGATAAATTATGCCAAGATCAATTTCCTTGCCATCTGTAAAGGGAATATAAATACTTGTCCCTAAATCGGTACTGCTATATATATAATAGTAGAACACTCCCGTAACTATAAGCTGGAATACTATCTTCTGCCATGCCCTCAGACCAAGGGAACGTTTTTTTACCACCTTGATATAGTCATCTATAAAGCCCACTATACCATAACCTACTGTAATAAGAAGCACTGCCTTTGCATCGTGATTGCCGTTCCAGATAAAAGGAAGGGATGCCGCCGCAAAGGCAAGGACGATCATAACACCACCCATAGTAGGAGTACCTGCCTTTACCAGATGTGACTGGGGACCGTCATCCCTTACATTCTGACCAAACTTAAGACGCCTTAACACAGGTATTATAAGGGGACAAAGTATAACGGAAATAACAAAGGCAAGCAGGATTGCATATATATTACTTTCTATATTGAACATAGTTTATTCACCTCTGAGCTTTTCAGTAGTTTTTTCGAATTTCATTCCTCTTGATGCCTTAACAAGGACAGTCATTTTACCGGTTATAATATCGTTGATATTATCCAGGAATTCCTCCTGGGTTTCAAAATAATATACGTCCTTATCCCTGACTTGTTTTGCGCCCTCGTAAAGCTGTCTGCTGAGCTTACCCACTGCCACAATAATGTCAATTCCCTTTTTGGCAGTGTACTCACCCAGCTCATAGTGGAGCTTTGGAGCGAAACTGCCCAGTTCAAACATATCTCCAAGGATAGCACAGCGTACACCTTTCTCTGCTGCCAGTACATCTACAGCAGCCATAGCAGAAACGGGATTGGAGTTATAGACATCATTGATTATGGTCAGCTCACCTGTATGTATTATATCCATACGCATCTTTGTAGGCTTAAAGTCCTCAATACCCGCCTTTATACTTTCAGCATCCATGCCAAGGGCATAACCTGCAGCAGCTGCCGCAAGGGCATTAAGAACCATATGCCTGCCCGGAACAGCTATACTTACATCAAATGAAAGCCCTGAATGGCTGTGATGTATACTGCAATCTATACCATCCAGTCCACGCTCCCTTATATTATCAGCATACCAGTCAAGGGAGCTGTCAGTACCAAACATAACAAGACCTTCTCTACTTCCCTTAAGGGTAGAAAGCATATCATCATCGCCGTTTACTATGGCAATACCATCAGGCTTAAGTCCCTCAAATATCTCACACTTAGCCTTAAGGATACCCTCTCTGCTGCCAAGGTTTTCAATATGAGAAACCCCTACATTTGTTATAAGTGCCACATCTGGTCTGACTATGGAAGTAAGATAGCTTATCTCTCCGAAGTGGTTCATACCCATTTCAATTACTGCCGCTGTATGATATGGCTCCAGTGCAAATATAGTAAGGGGTACACCTATATCATTATTAAGATTGCCCTGGGTTTTATAAACATTATAACCCTTAGCCAGTACCGATGCCACCATATCCTTGGTGGTGGTCTTACCTACACTGCCTGTAATAGCAACTGTAGGTATGGCAAGTTTATTCAGATAGTAGGAGGCAAGCCTGCCCATACCCCGTCTGGTATCCTCCACCCTTACAGCAGGTACAGGATACTCCCCTCCAAGCTCTGTAAGTACAGCAGCAGCTCCATTTTCTATTGCCTTATCTATAAATTTATGTCCATCGAAATTTTCACCCCTGACAGGAATAAAAAGCATACCAGGCTCGATGGTCCTTGTATCCGTTGAAACACCGCTTATTATCACATTCTCATCTCCGCAGATAAGTCTGCCTCTGCAAGCGGTAATTATCTCCCTTACACTCAGTTCCATTATTTTAAGTCCTCCAAAGCCTCTTTTGCAACCTCTGCATCGTCAAAATGAATGGTTTTATCCTTAAATATTTCATAGTCCTCGTGACCCTTACCTGCTATTACCACACTGTCCCCTGGCTTAGCAATGGCTATGGCACGATATATGGCATCCTTCCTGTCTACTATCAGCTCATAGGCCTCAGTTACAGGTTTGACACCCACCTCTATCTCCTTAAGTATGTCCATAGGCTCCTCTGAACGAGGATTATCGGAAGTTACTATGGCAACATCTCCAAGCTCCGCCGCAAGTCTACCCATAATAGGACGCTTTGTTCTGTCCCTGTCACCGCCGCAGCCAAATACAGTAATTATTCTGCCCTTTGTAAACTCCCGTACTGACTTGAGTATCTTTTCGATACCGTCAGGGGTATGGGCATAATCAACTATAACATTAAAGCCACGATCATTAGGTATATTCTGTATACGTCCCGGAACACCCTTTATGGCATTAATACCCTTAACTATGCTTTCAGCAGGTATACCTAACATCCTTGCTGCCGCAATTACTCCAAGGGCATTATACACACTGAAGCGGCCGGGCACATGAAGCTCAAAGGAATAAACCCTGTCATCTAATTTTACATCAAAGGTACTGTGGTCCATAAAATAAACTATATTTTCCGCCTTAACATCCGCATCCTTATCAATACCAAAGGTAGTTACAGGGCACTTTGCTGCCTCAAGCATTACCCTGTTCCATTCATCATCAGTATTAATCACGGCATTTTTACACATTGTAAAGAGCTTTGCTTTAGCCCTGGCATAGTTTTCCATAGTACCGTGAAAGTCCAGATGATCCTGTGTAAGGTTAGTAAAAATAGCCACCTGATAAGTAAGTCCATCCACCTTTTTAAGCTCCAGGCTATGTGAGCTTACTTCCATAACCACATCCTGTACTCCACCCTCAGCCATGGTTTTGAATATTTCGTTAAGCTCTATGGTATCAGGGGTAGTACTGGTTTCCAGATGAAGGGGCATTTTTTTGCCATCCATCCTTATTTCAATAGTACCTATTACACCTGTCCTGTGACCTATGGTATTAAGAACACTTTCCATAAAATAAGTGGTACTGGTTTTACCATTTGTACCCGTAACACCAATAAGAGAAAACTTTGAGGATGGATCCCCATAAAACCTCTTTGCCACCTGACAGAGAAGACCCCGGGTACTGTCGGTTCTGACGACAGTCATACCCTCCGGCAGACTATCGACGTCCCTTTCGCAGACTACTGCCCTACAGCCCTTTTCATAAGCCGAAGGGATATATTTATGTCCGTCTGTATGCAGACCATATATGCAAAAGAAAAGTGTACCCTTCTCTGCCTTTCTCGAATCAATTGTAAGCCCGGTTATGTCTATATCTCCATTACCACAGATAATCTCTGCTCCTGTATCCTTTATCAAATCCTTGAGCCTCACCATCAGCACACCCTTTCCCGGATAATTATCTATTTGCCAATAAGCATTATATATATAGATTATACACTGTTTTTACTATTCTGTATACAAAATTATTTTACTTCCCTGATTTATATTTTCTCCCCCGGAGGGCAGCTGGGATATTACGGTATTTCCCTCACCCTTTATCTGAGGAATAAGATTTAAGTCAGTCAGTTCCTTCTTAACAGAACTAATATCCTTTCCTATACAGTCAGGCATGGTAACGGGTGAGAGTCCCTCTATTTTAAGCTCCTCCTCATTATACTCTGCCTCAATGCCAAGGTAAGGAAGAATATTGTCC
This sequence comes from uncultured Eubacteriales bacterium, assembly GCA_949293325.1. Lineage (GTDB taxonomy): Bacteria > Bacillota > Clostridia > Lachnospirales > CAG-274 > CALWRD01. The sequence continues at coordinate 5,203 of CASFCZ010000056.1, forward strand.
AGCAGCTCCTTCATAACAGGACCTGCCACCTGTCCGCCATAATACACACCCTGGGGCTCATCAATGAGAACAAGGGCTATAACCTGAGGATTTTCGGCAGGTGCAAAGGCACAAAAGGAGGCTATATACTTACCGCTTTTACGGGGCAGCTTTTCACTTGTAGCTGTCTTACCACCTATCCTATACCCAGGGATATAAGCCTTATTACCTGAGCCCACCTGTACTACACTTTCAAGTATGGGTTTCATACGCTCTGAAGTCTGTTGGGATACAGAGCGGGGAGCTTCACCATAATCTATGGTTTTTGTAACATTCCCTGCTCTGTCCACAAACTCTACTCCAAAATGGGGAGTAATCAGCCTGCCTCCGTTTATAACCGATGATATTGCCCTTAAAAGCTGCATGGGAGTTATCTGAAAGGACTGACCAAAGCTCATGGTAGCAAGCTCCACAGGGCCTATGTCCTCCTTTTTGTGCATAATACCTACAGCCTCTCCCGGCAGGTCTATGCCTGTCTTTTTATCAAAACCAAACTTCAGCATATATTCATAAAAGGTATCACTGCCAAGCCTTGCGGCAACATCCATAAACACAGGGTTACAACTGTTCTGTACCCCCTGGACAAAGGTTTCAGTGCCATGACTGCGGGGTGAACGCCAGCATTTGATAAGCCTGCCTGCGATTTCCCTGCCACCACCACAGTTAAAGGTATCATCCTCCTTAACTACTCCCTCCTCCAGGCCTGCCGCTGAGGTTATAACTTTAAAGGTAGAACCTGGCTCATAGGTATCATTTATATTAAAATTACGCCACATCTGATTAAGGGCATCATTTTTTTCCTTATCACTTAAGGTGTCCCAGACAGCCTTAAGGCTGTCATCATTTATCTCAAATGGCTTATTCAGGTCAAAGTCGGGTTCAGATGCCATGGCATATATTTCTCCGTTTTGAGGATTCATAACTATAATTGAACCCCTCTTTGCCTGCTTATAGCTTACTGCCTTTTCAATAGCCTGTTCCGCATACTGCTGTATATTAACATCTATACTGGTAACAAGGCTGTCACCGTCTACAGGCTCTACACGGATATTATCTCCGTTTTCTATCTCCCTGCCCTTTGCATCTGTCTGGGTCATTATCTTTCCCTGTTGACCCTTAAGAGACTCCTCATACTTTGATTCCAGACCTATAATTCCCTGATTATCCTTTCCTACAAAGCCAATCACCTGGGATGCAAGGGTCTTAAAGGGGTATACCCTTTGTATATCTTCATCCACCTTTACTCCCTTAAGCCCCAGCGCCTCTATTTTTTGAGCAGTTTCGGTATCCACCTTTGACTTAATTCTGTTAAGTGCAACCTTTTTCTGAACCTTTTCAAGGGTCTGCTGATAGTCCAGATCCAGTATTTCCGAAAGCTGTTTTGCAACCTCCTCCTCATCTTCAACCTGTGCATGTATGACACTGATAGCAGCTGCACTCTGGGTAGTTGCAAGACTTACTCCGTTTCTGTCAAGTATATCTCCCCTTCGGGGGGATATAAGTCTGTCCCTTGTCTGCTGTTCAAAGGCACGTTTCTGATAATAATCCGCCTCAAAGGCCTGTATGTAAAATATTCTTCCCACAAGGGCTATCATTACTGTTTCAAATACCACCAGTCCTAATACAAGCTTCCTTTTTACCTTTATACTTGCTTTGTCCATAGCATACCCCCACTACCGATTAATATATATTATTTTCGGATGTTAAGGGTTATGAATAAAACTAAGGGGCTGTTTTATTACAGCCCCTTAATGGATTTATAGATTAATTGACCTTTATCTGTACTATAGTACCTGTCTCAACCTTCTTACCGGCTGCGGGACTTTGTTCCGTAACCTTTAGCTGAGGACTTTCCTGTTGAGATTCCTGTAACTCATCTTCACTGTTATTCTCATCTATTTCATCAGGGTTATCCTCACTGTTTTCCTCGGTTTGTGGCTCTGCTGTAGTTACCTGGGTACTCTCCTCCTCCGTTTCGGGAGCAGAATAAACATAGCAGCTGAATCCTACCGCTTCAAGCATTTGCTTAGCACTGTCAGCATCTATACCCGTAACATCAGGCACAGCAACAAGTGCCTCTGTACCCTTTGTTTCCGTATTAAGTAATACCTTATCCCCCTTTTCCATGGCAGTACCTGCCTCCGGGTACTGGGATGATACGGTATCACCTGAAGCACTTAACATTTCAAAATCAAGTCCAAGTCCGATAAGTTCCTGAATGGTATCCTTAAGGCTCTTGCCCTTATAGTCACTAAGCTGTGGATTTGTACTTTCCAGGTCTGCATCTATCTGGTCACTGTCACCTGTAGGGGCTATAGCCTTGTACTGAATTATCTTTTCCATTATCGTCCTCAGCATAGGCACAGGAGAAATGCCGCTACCGTCATAGTAAACCTCCGGTTTATGGATAACAGTCATTACAACTATATCGGGATTATCAACACTCAAATATGCAATAAAACTTAATGTATACTCATCTTCATCTCTGTTGCCCTGCTCGGCTGTACCTGTTTTACCACCAATAGCATAACCCTGAATAATTCCCTTACTACCTGTACCCTCATTACTGACTACCGCCTGCATTGCCTTGCGAAGATAATCGGAAGTTTCCTGGGAGATAACCTGTCTTACTACAGTAGGTGAATTTTCCTTAACTATATTGCCACCTGCATCTACAATCTGAGAAACAACGTATGGCTTCATAAGCTTACCGCCGTTAATACAGGCATTAAAGGCATTAAGAGCCTGAATTGCTGTACAGTTAAAGCCCTGTCCGAATGAACTTGTTGCCATCTGGGTACTTTTCAGATCCTCAAGGTCATACAACAGCTCCGACGCATCCACCTCGGCAGGAAGGTCTATACCGGTCTTACTGCCGAAACCAAAGTCATGCTGATACTTAAGATATACCTCAGGACTCATTTTCTCAATAATATCCATCATACCCACATTGCAGGAATTAGCAAGTACTCCCTGAACATCAAGGGTACCATGTCCCGAGGTCTTATGACATTTTATATAATAATCGGCAACCTGCTTGCCGCCATTACATACAAATGTAGTACTTGGAGTTATTATACCCTCCTCCAGTGCCATGGCTACTACTATTGGCTTATATATTGAGCCCGGCTCAAAGGTTTCGGATATATTGAAATTTTTCCAGGCTTTATTGGCATATACAGATCTTTCTTCATCGGATAGATCGTTCCATTTTTCTTTTACCTCAGGATGGCTCTCAAAATCAGTCAGATCCATAGGATCATTTGAATTAAAGCTTGGGTACTGTGCCATTGCATAAACTTCACCTGTATTTGGGTTCATAACAATACTTGAGGTATACTCGGCATTGTAACTGTTGTATGCCTCCTTACAGGCGTCATCTGCATACTGCTGTATTGTGGAGTCCAGGGTAGTTATAAGGGTATTGCCCTTAATAGGCTCCTGAACCTGTGTCACCACACTGCCGTCTGACTCATAGGTTCTGAATATACGTCCCGGTGTACCAAGCATTTCATCATTATACTGGCTTTCAAGTCCATGATAGGAGTCACCCCTTATAAAGCCCAGAACCTGAGCCGCAAGGGTAGTATTTGTATAACTGCGTTTTGTATCCGTTTCATTATACAGCCAGCTCCACCCCAGAGCCTCTATAGCCTTCCCCTTTTCATAGTCAACCTTTTTGGCTATGATATAGTAATGTGTATTTTTTGCAGGATTGCCTTCGGCGTCTTTAACAAGACACGCCTGAATTTCTCCCTTGTCAATACCCAGGATTTCATTGATTTTATCTACGGTTTCCGTCTGCACATCCGTATCCTGTTCTGCAAGAAGCCTTACATCAAGGATAATATTATATACCGTATTGCCTACTGCAAGTGTCTGCATATTTCTGTCAAGGATATCACCCCTGTTAGGATTAACCACCGTATCCCTGACTTTGTTTACCTGATTGTTAATGGATGCCGTTTCGTATTCGTCACCCTTTGTTATTTTAATAGCCCACACACGATACAAACCGGAAAAGGCTATGGCAACCAACATTATAACAACTAAAAAAACAAGCCTTCCTACAATACCCCTTTCACGATCGTCCTTACTGCGTTTTTTGTGTCTTGCACTCCTGTTCGGATCAGCGGAAAGTCGTGATGGGGCATTACTGCGGCTTGTGCGTGGGGCGGCCTGTCTGCCGCCTCTTGAACCTGTATTTCTGTTATTTCCAGCCATAAAAATCAACCCTTAAATAAATTACGCACAATATCCATAAACCCTATATGTGTCTGGGAGTCATTATCATACTGTACAGTATAACTCTCCTTAGGCACATCTATGTATTTTATCTGGTAGCTTTTAGGCTTAGTCATACCAAGCCTTGTTTCAGCAATGGTTTCTATCCTCTTAAGATCAATAGTTTCATTAAGCTGAGTTTCCAGATAAGCATTATTTTCATTAATTGTCTCCAGTTTATCCTTAAGATCAAGCAGTTCCCTTTGCTTTGCACTGTTTGATGCTGTAATGTTTACAAATCCCAGTGTCATAACAAACACAGTACCTATACACACAAAGACCTTAAGCATACTAAGGGGCATTCTTTCAGTTGACTTTTCAAGCTCTTTAACCCTCTTGGCTCTTTTTCTGCGGCTTTGGGGTGCGGTATACACCTCAGGCTCTGCATAAAGTTCGTACGCCTCGGAGGTATTGTTATACAAATAGTTATTTCTATATACTCTTGATGAATATTGTTCTCTACGGTATCTGTCACCGTCCCTGCGCATCAGGTACACCTCCTATACGAAAATCCGCCGCAGCCTGCATCTACCCCAGCGGCAGACACTGCATACGACCTATAGACGTACGTCATCTTACAGTTTCTCTACTACACGCAGCTTTGCACTGTGTGATCTTCTGTTAATTTCAAGTTCTTCCTTACCTGCAACAACAGGCTTACGTGTAATAATCTTCACAATAGGTTTTTTCCCACACACGCAGACAGGAAAATCCCTTGGACAGGTACAGGGGTTTTCAAGTTCCCTGAAGGTATTTTTCACTATCCTGTCCTCAAGGGAATGGAAGGTGATAATACACAGCCTGCCTCCCGGCTTAAGCAGATCCACCATAGTCTTAAGTGAAGACTCAAGGATTTCCAGTTCACCGTTTACCTCTATCCTTATAGCTTGAAAGGTACGTTTTGCAGGGTGAGGTCCATCAGCTCTTGCTGACTTGGGCACCGCCCTTTTTATCACACTTACAAGCTCAAAGGTGGTATCTATAGGCTTGATCTGTCTTTGGGATACTATAAATTCAGCTATTCTTTTAGCCCATCTCTCCTCACCGTAATCCCTGATGATATGTGTAAGTTCATCTGCGGAATAGGTATTTACCACCGTATGGGCAGACAGGGATCTTCTCTGATCCATCCTCATATCAAGAGGTGCATGATATTTATATGTAATACCTCTGTCTGCCTCGTCCAGATGGTGTGTGGTTACGCCAATATCTAGCAAAAAAGCATCAACACCGCTTGAATAAAGCGACTGTTCCTCGGCAATTTTTGCAATCTCCGAGAAATTACTGTGAACATATACCACATTATCGTATGGAGCAAGCCTCTCCTTAGCCGCTGTAAGGGCCTCGATATCCTGATCTATTCCGATAAGTCTGCCCCGTGGAGAAAGCCTTGCAGCTATCTCTGAAGAGTGTCCCCCACCACCTAAGGTGCAGTCCACATATATGCCATCGGGCTTAATATTAAGTCCCTCTATACATTCATTAAGCAGCACTGGTATATGTTCAAAATCCATCTTTTTCTTTTCCTTTTTTTGTTTTATATACCGTAGTTTGAAAGAGCATCATTAAGCTCGTCCTCATCAAAGTTATCATCGTTGTAGGCTGTCCATTTAGCCTTATCCCATATTTCTATCTTACCGATAAGACCTATGGATACAACATCCTTATCAAGGTCGGCAAACTCACGGAGATTCTGAGGAATAAGCACACGTCCGTTTTTATCAGGCTCACACTCGGATGCTCCTGATATTATACTCCTTACAAATTTACTTGCCAGCTTGTCAGAAGTGGGAATTTTATTAAGCTTGTCCACATATTCAAGCCAGGCAGCCCTGGTATAAACACAAACATTGCGGTTTTCCTTACCGGTAACATTGCCTTTAGTGATAAAAAAGCTATCTCCAAGCTCCTCACGGAACTTAGCAGGCAAAACGATACGTCCCTTAGCGTCAATACTGTGAGAATATTCACCTGTAAACATATCATTCACCACCTAAACTTACCCTTTTAAACCACTTCTTACCCTTTCGAACCACTATATGGTTATAATACACCATTTATATATAAAATACAAGGGCTTTATTAAAAAAAATTTCAACAAAAATAACCCCTTCCTTTATGGATTAGGGGTTATTCCATTGTAAATTTATATTAAAATAGCAAAACACCCCATGGTTTCCCATGGGGTGTCCGGTTAATTAATATGTAATTAAAGGGGTTCAACTACGATTTGATAGAGCAAGGTATTTCTGTCAAATTTCAAACTAAGACTTCCGCTTGAGTCTACCATAAACGTAAGAGCATCCTCTTTTACAGCATCATCTCTTCCTGCAAGTGTTACTTCACTTGTACTTTCACTACCGTCAGGAGTTGTAACTGTCATGTCACTCTTTTTAGCATCACTATCTTTTGTACAAATATATACCGTGATTTTTGACGGACCATCTACATTAATAGAAAACTCAGAGTTTTTAGACACTGTAACTACCTGTTCAAACCTATTATTGCCATTTATATCCTTAAAGGCATCTTTATCATTATTTCCAGGAGGATTCAATCCTGTAACCATTCCGTTGTCCACACCAGGCTTCCATGTACCGCTGCCAGCTCCTGAAGGTATTTCAGGCATAGGTGCTGATGTAGTTGGCTCTGGAGCAGGCTCCGTAACGGGTGCTGTCGTTGTTGCCTCAGGAGCAGGCTCCGGAGCAGGCGCTGATGTAGTTGGCTCAGGTGTCGGCTCTGGAGCAGGCGTTGCTGTAGTTGCCTCCGGCGTTGGCTCCGGTATACCACCTCCGCCGCCAGCACCACCTCCGCCGCCAGCACCACCACCGCCGGCACCTCCGGCACCGCCGGTGTGTTCCCCACGGATAAACTTAATACAGTTTCCTGTTGAATCACCTGAAATTCCACTGTCACAGGCGTTTAAAAACATATTCATTGTCTGTCCCCGATCACTTCCGTCTTCTTCTATAGCCTGAAGCACATAGGAAAGTGTACCATCGGTTGCGCCTTTTGAAAATTCAAGAGAAAGGGAAGATATTCCCATTCCATTAGCAGACTGTAAAACACCACTGTCCAGATAAACCGTATTGTCCAAGCAATATATATAATTATATCCCGATTCAAAAACCGGTTGAGCTGTTACCTGGCTGATCTCAACTTCAGTTGTATTAAATGTAAGTTCCCTTACTGTTTCTGTTATGGAGTTAACTCCATCAACTACACTGGTACTGGATTCTATATTATAATATGACTTGTATGCCACCAACACCATAGATGATATGGTGCCTACAATAATTACAGTAATTGCCATTGCAATTATTACTTCAATTAAAGTAAACCCTTTTTTTCCGTTTAACTTATCTTTCATACCAAACCTCCCATTAATTATGGTGTATAAAGTTTAAATACCTTGTAGTGTATATCACCATCAGAAGATTCGTCATAATTTACCTCTACCCTGCCACCGTCATCAAGAGAGGAAAATCCACCACCTCCGGAAGGCTCCATGGTAAATAACCCCGTATCATTAGAAGTGCTTCCCCCCGATGATAGGTTTGTTTCCATGGAAGATACAGCAGCATTTTGACCTTTATTTATTTCGCTCTGTTCCAGACTAACCCGCTGGGATGTTACAAACACACCTATGGACATACTGGCTGCAATAGTAACCAGAACAGTTGCTGCCAGAGCCTCTATCAGAGAAAACCCTCTTTTATCATTTAAAATCCTTTTAAATATCTTCATATAGCAAACACCTCTGAAATAGAATATTATCCCTTTTCTTCAAGATTAGGAAGCTTGAATACCTCCGCATTAATAGCTCCGCTAAATGCAATAGGCTTATAATGGTTATATTGACCGGTTCTTGCAGTTATAAAGTTTTTACAAAGTATAATACCTCTGAATACTTCCTCATTTTTATTATCGGCTGCTGCAGTTTCCATATCTACCATTGACCAAGGAGCTACAATAAACCCCTTGAAATCCTTCGTATCTATCTCAATACTTGTCTTTTCAAAGGATGAAGGCTTTGGACAGAAGATATAGAACTCAGGCATAACACCCTGCTCATATTCCACTGCATCGTAGGTAAAAGGTGTACCCTCCACCAAAGAAGGACTTCCAAAGCTAGAACCTGCATTATAAGCAATACCCTGTATAGATGAGTTACCGGCAAAGATTATCCTCTTATTAGGATCAAGGAACCATCTTACATAACTTAGTCTTGTAAGATCCTCTGTTTCAAGACTATCAAGCTCATATTCAATAATAATATCATTGTTCAGTTTTATTTCGTCCCCATCTTCTCTTGTAATGTAAAAATCTCCCCAACTACCATAAGTAAAGTTTCCTTCAGGAGTTGCTGATGTTACTCTGAAATAGAGAGGTGAACTTCCTACATGAACATAGGTTGCACCGTCGTAAACAGAAAGTGAATCACCCTCTCCCCTCATCTGTATCCAACCGAAGTTATTTCTTCCCGTACTTGAAGTAGTACCGATAAGATAACCATCCTTATAGCTTTCAACGGTAACATAACCTGCCTGAGCCAAATCATTCAGATATGCACCACTTTCGGCGTTATTACCATATGCAGGATAACCTATAGAAATAACCTTCGTTTCTTCGCTTCCGTCTTTATAATGTACAGTAGCACCGTCAACTGCACCGTCAAAAGGTATAGCCGTCCTGGCTATATTTACAAATCGACCCTGTGAGCTTCTGTTAACATTAAGGTTCTCGGAGTTGCTGGGACCACCCAGTGCCTTTTGAAGCACATCTCTAAGTATAAGTAAGTTATCATCTGTTGTATAGTACAACTCATGGCTTAAAGGCACAGGCTGATTACCTGAGCTTGTGTAGTATTTCTCATTACCCTTTTTAGATGTATACCACTGATAGTTCCACTCTGTCTTATTACTGTCAGTAGGACCGATTTCCGGATTATATACATATTGATCTGTATCATTTGCTTCATTTTTATAAGCAGGGTTTGCAGCTGCCTCAACAAAATTAACCGACTTTGTTGAACCGCCTCCGTCAGCACCTGCAGCGCCCATGGTGTTGCTGTTTTTAATAGAACTATCAAACAAAAGTGCAACTGCGAAATTTACCTTAGATGCGTTGCTTGACCATCCGCCTTTATAAACCTTCTGTGCCTTGGAAAGCCAGAGGGTATTCATTGTCTTAAATGCCTGCAGATCATCAGCAGAGTTATTCTTTCTGTGATTTGTTAAACCTGACGAATCATTTTTATTGTTAATTACAACATTTTTTTCAGAATCCGATGTAAGGTTTAAAACCTTAGTCCCTGAAGCCTGACTCATGTCAAAGTCCAAATAATCCTTGCCTTTTTCGTATGCGTAATTACCACCTGAAAACACGGAATATCCATGATCACCTGAAAGTTTTGTTGTACCGACACTGGACTGGATATTACTGCCTGCCATTAATGCCTTGGCTATTAAATTACCTGCACCTGTAGCAGTTATACTTTTTTGAGCCGCAACAACAGACTCTTCAACTTCCAATGTAGCTCCGCTGTTTACATTAAGTTTAACCGAGGTAGCCGCCACATCTCCGTTTACTTCCATTTTACCGGAGTTTATGGTAATATCAGCCTCCTTGTTATAAACAAGCACATCTCCGTCTACCTCAAGATCTCCGTTTCCATGTGTATAAGTAAGTTTAGCTCCAAAATTCCACTGACCGCTTTCGCCATACAAACCAGACATAATAGCCTGCACACCATCTCTGGTAAACAGTTCAACCTCATCGGCAAACTTTATATTTTCTATTTTCATTTTACCGGTCTTTTTCATTTGAACAGTTTCTTCTTTGTCCACAAAATAACCGCCGGCACCCATCTCTGCTATATATCCATCAGAGCCTCCACCTATTTCACTACTTGGGCCTGACCCCTTTACAACAAGCTGACCCATGGCACTTGCTATGGTAGTACCTGCATAGTCTGAGTTATGACCGTATCCATAGAGTCCATTTTGCACATCTATGTATAAATTACCGGTGGTAACAAGTTCCTTAAATGTGCCTCCCAGAATTTTCACAGCGTATTGATCGTTTCCGGCACTTGGAAAACTCGTAAAATTATCATAGTTGTCCTCAGCATAACCTGTATATTCAATGATCTGTCTATCATTATCATCAACATCACCATCACCATCTATGTCATACTTTGTCTGTGTAACCGTATAGTCATCAAACACCTCGTTATCTACAATAATCGAACCATTCATAACTACATCTTTATATGTAAGATTGGATGTAAAACCACGGTTTGCACTTGGTCTGTAGGCAACAATCATATTTTGAATAAGCTCATTTATGCCTGCTTGCTGAGTTGTAACAGGAAGTAATGTAGAAGTAGTATACTCCCTGCCATTTTCATCATAAGCAGTAACAGTCAGCAGAACAAAACCGGGTCTTGTTGACTCGGATATAGTGGCTCTTACCTTATCATTCAAGCCTGCACCGCTTAAGTCATATTCCTGTGTTTTTCCTATAAGACCCATAAGCCTTGCCATATTTGCCGAATCAGCAAAATAATCCTTTAAAGTTACTACCGCTGACTGTGCAGTAAGCTGAAGCTGATGTTCCTCAGACTTCTCAAGGGTTACTCTGTTAGTATAGCCAACTGCGCCCACTATAGCTGTCATAAACACCATTAACAGCAAAATCATGAGCATGGCAAAGATCAAAATAAAACCATCTTTTGATCTTAGTCTGTTCAAAAATCCCTTCATTTTTTATCCTCCTTAATATAAAACCCTATTTGCCATTGACAAATGTTACTGTGTCAAAAAGCAACGGACAAGGGCATAGTATGCCCCTCCCGCATATTCACTTTGTATAATTATACCATTATTCATTTTATAAGTACATAGGAATATCAAACAAATTTGTTTTCTAATTTTGCACTAAATCAATAAATAAACGTAACTTATTACAAATATATAGATTTAATCAAAAGTTGTACGTACAGAAATCCATTTAATTCTCCACCATTTCCTTATTTCCATTTAACAAAAAACGGTTTGCAAAGTATTTTTAAACCTTGCAAACCGTAAATCGGCTATAAGCCCTAAACTTATGTTACTCCATATATATTCACTTATTTTCAAGCAGATCGGATATCCTCTGGGCAAGGTAGTCAAACTTATCCTCTATATCCTTCTTGACTTTGCCGCCGTTATCTGCCACATTGCAGACAGTAGGATCTGAAGGCAGTTCACAAAGGAGCTCAATACCACTGTCAAGGGCAAGTTTTTTATTATCTCCTGAGAAAAGATTGATCTTTTCGCCACAATGTGGACATAACATATAGCTCATATTTTCAACAAGTCCAAGAAGCCTGATATTCATCATCTTCGCCATATTAATGGACTTGGTAACTATCATGCCCACCATATCCTGTGGAAGGCTGACAGTAATTACACCGCTTAAAGGAATAGACTGCATTACCGTAAGGGTTACATCCCCTGTTCCCGGTGGCATATCAATAATAAGATAATCCAACTCACCCCAGTTGGTTTCTGACCAGAACTGATTTATACAGCTGGAAAGCAAAGATCCTCTCCAGATAACAGGCTGATTTTCATCCTCCAGCATCATATTCAAGCTAAGAACCTTTATACCCTCTTCACTTTCAACAGGAATAATAAGCTTGTCCATAGCATAGGCACGCTTGCCTGTAAGTCCCATCAGCCTTGCTGCAGAGGGACCTGTAATATCCGCATCCATAAGACCTACCTTAAAACCCTTTTTATTAAGAGCCTTTGCAAGAAGAGCCGATACCGTAGACTTACCTACACCGCCCTTGCCGCTCATAACACCTACCACATATTTAATCTTATTTGCGGGATTGTTGACAATACCACAACTTCCGCTGTCGTTACCACACTTTCCCTTTGATGGGCAACTTGAACAATCTGCCATTTTATAATCACCTCATATGTTATTTATTGACATAAGCCAAAAAACAGTATACCACAGATAAATTAATTATGCCATAGTGATTTTTCGATTATACTCCTTACCATTTCACATCTGTTAAATGGCGCAATCATATATATGCCATCTACATAATCCTTGATCCGGGAGATAATATCACAGGCTATTTCCTCACCTGTTGCCTGTGCCTCCTGCCTGCTCATATCAGGTCTAAACCTTGCCACCAGCTCAGGGGGAATATTCACCCCTGCCAGCTCGTTATTTAAAAACTGAACGTTTTTATAGCTTACGGGAGGCATTACTCCCGCCAGTATCTTATAATTTCGTTCCTTTGGCAATGCCTTGATATATTCAATGGTTTCAGAGTCATATATTGGCTGGGTCAGGAAAAATTCCGCTCCGCTTTCGCACTTTTTAAGCAGCCGTTTAAACTCCAAATCCTTGTTTTTTACATTAAAATTAACTGCTCCCCCTATGCTTATCCTGCCATTTTCAAAAATACTGTCATTCATCTGTGTAATCATATCCATAAGAGTATAGGAGTTCATATTAAAAACGCTTTTTATATCACCACGATATTCTCCCGGAACGGGATCCCCCGTAACCACAAGAACATTCCTTATACCTTCCATATAAGCACCTAAAAGTACCGATCGCAGAGAAACAGCATTCTTATCACGGCAGCAAATATGAGGCAGCACTTCACAACCCACCTCACGTTTTAATTTAAGGGACATAATAACCGAATCCACCCTTGACTTACCCATAGGGGAATCCGCAATTGTGATTATATCTGCACAGTCCCTGAGAAGTCTTGCCCCATTAATGAGCTTATCTGAGTCTGGCTTAAAGGGCGGGTCAAGCTCCACCGCCACCACAAACTCACCCCTTTTAAGCTTTTCTCCAAAAGTACTTTCGGTTTTATTGACAACAATATGGGATGTTTTGCCCTCCCTTGTATCAGGCATACTGACATCCAGTCCCTTAAGCTGTTCTTTCAAAAGGGAAATGTGTTTAGGGGTAGTACCGCAACAGCCGCCCACAGCACTTACACCTTGGCGGACACACTCACCAAGAGTCTGGGCAAAATAGTCAGGATTAAGGACATATACAACCCTGCCGTTTATCATTTCTGGATAACCTGCATTAGGCAGTATAAAAAGGGGCTTTTGTGGCAAAGAAAGCTTACCTAATATATTATACATATGCATAGGACCTACGCCACAGTTAAAACCCACACTGTCTACAGCAGGACTATTATCCGCAGCAGAGAGCAAATCCCCACACCAATATGAATTTTTTGTATATCCGGTATCTGTCAGGGCAAAGGAAATATGGATATAGGCATCACTGTTAATTCCCTTAATGTATTCTCCCAGTCTGATTGGAGTATCCGGCTCTGTAAAGGTTTCAAATACGAAGGTATCAGCCCCTAAAGACAGCCATAAATCCGCTATGGCACAGTACTCAGACATATCCTCTGCACCTGGTATTGGGCCTATGGTGGCGGCTATAACTGCATCCCTGCCCTCCGCGGCACCCTTTGCAATACTGTAGGACTATTTTATAATACCCCTTACATATTCCATATCACAGCTAAGGGTAACTGTGTTTGCTGCAAAGGTATTTGTTCTTAACAACCTTGCACCTGCATCAAGGTATTGTCTGTGTATATCTTCTATTATATGAGGCTGTTCCAGGGAAGCAATCTCCGCCCTATGGCATGTGCCCCCCTGCTCCTTATAATAGGTACCCATAGCGCCGTCTGTAAGAAGAACACCCTCTTTAAGTATATCCTTTAACTTTATCATATCCACCTCATATCAGCTAAGAGGAACCGTTACTTCAATGGTGCCCTTGGATACGGAAGCTAATACCCCTGGGCTGAACATATAAGTTACACCATCTTCTGTAATATACTTAGCTGCATTTGAAATACCGAATCTGTCATACACATCTGTGTAAAAGTTAAGTCTGTCACCTTCTATCATTGTTTTAAATGCTTCAATCGCAGCAGAATCGGTTTTTGCCGGTTCAGGAATAAGGGTATCCACATCTATCACTTCACCTGTAGTAAGATCACATGTATAAGCTTCATAGGAAGTTGTATCAGAGGAACTGTTTTTTGATTTATAGGTACTTACAACAACACTTGCTATTTTACCGTTATTGTACTTCACCTCATAATCCATTGTCCAAAGCCATGGGGCAAATCTTTCGTCCTCATTTTTTATATCATCATTAAACGCCTTATAAGCAGAAGCAGCCTCCACAGTGAAATCTTCTTTATAGTCCTCAAGTGTGTTTTTAACTGTATTGGCAATATAACTGTTCAACTTTGACAAATTTTCGTTTTTACCTGTGAAAACAGGATACTCAGCAGTAAGGTTCATAATAATTCTGTCATCCTGGGCTGTAACCTGATCCGAAACAGAAGCAGAACTTACTTTAACGCTGTCATCTACAGGAATCTCTTTTGCAGGCAGATCAATAGAATACTCAACGTAGCTCTTTGTACCTGTACCAATGTACACAACATAAACAAGCTTATTGTCCTCCACATAGAAGGTTGACTCGTCGAATGTAGCCTGACTTATCTCAAAATCACTATAACCCATCTCTCTGTAGCCTGCTTTGGCAGCATTCTCTGCTCCCTTATAGATTTCATCGGCTGTAAGGGTTTCACCTGTAGAACTGTTAAGATTAATACAGAAGAGATTTGTTACATTTTGATTATCTGAATGAATTGTTTCGGTCACATAAAGGGAGATAATCCCCTCTGAGTTATTCTTTACCTGATAGTCAAGATTATAGCTGTATTCACCATAGGCATCACTATTGCCCTGTCTTACCGTTGACTGATACAGAGAATATACCCTGTCTTTATTGGACATTTTGTATTTATTCACCCTGCTACGTGCATCGGAGGCAATATAGCTATTAAACCTTGTAGCCGCTCTGCCATTGCCGCTAAACACCGGATAATCAGCAGAAACCGACATAATAGGCTTATTACCTGATGTAATAGGATTTGAATACTCTGTCATTGTGTAAGCAATGCCCTCAGTTCCGTCATTTGACTGAACACTCTCATCTGAAGTTGAAGTTTCCTCCTCTGCTTCCGCCGAAACTATAGAAACTGTCTTTGTATCGTTGTCCCAGTCCACCTGTGCACCCAGTCCTTCGGATATAGCCCTGAGGGGCACATAGGTTCTGCCGTCTATTACCTTTGCAGGTACATCAAGGGGAAGGGTTTCGCCATTTGCAAGCATGTTATCTCCGCCTATCTGGACACTGACAGTCTTTTCTCCAAGAGTACAGGTAACAGTTTTTGTATTGGCATCCCAGTCCACCTGCGCACCCATTGCTTCAAGAACAGAACGGAATGGCACAAGAGTCCTGTTGTTTTCAATAACAGGAGCATTTTCCATACCGACGGTATTGCCGTTGACAATAACCGTCACATTTCCCCCTGCAAAGGCAGGAACAGACAGGATAAGACTGAATATAAGACCAATGGGGATAAGTTTTTTCATTTTAGGCACCTCATTTTCACAAAACACTATACTTTATCTACTATAGATTATACGTCAAAAAAAGACTAAAGTAAATTTAATTTTTTATTAAATGACAAAATCATAAAAACGCCGCAGGTATATTACCTACGGCGTATTAATGAAACATTATCTTTTTTTATCAGTCAACGTTGATAACAGTCCTCTTGTTGTAAGAACCACAGCTCTTGCATACCCTATGAGGCATCATAAGCTCACCGCACTTAGAGCATCTTACAAGAGTTGGAGTAGCAATCTGCCAGCTCTGAGCCTTTCTCTTATCTCTCTTTGACTTAGACATTTTTCCCTTAGGACAAATAGACATTTCTACACCTCCTTATCATCTTTAAAAAGAGTCAACAACTTTTCAAACTGAGGATTACGCTGCACCTTATCACAGGAGCAATCCCCCTCATTAAGATTGTGGCCGCACTTTGGGCACAGCCCTTTACAGTCATCGGAACATACTGCCCTCATAGGCATATTAAGCAGAATGTCAGCTACAACCGCAGGTTTTAAATCAATCGTCTTATCTGAAAAGTCCCAAAACTCTTCTTCCGGATTTATCTCATTGCAAAACACTTCATTTACAGTGAAGGTAATTTCAGATTTAAAAGGTTTAAGACACAAGTCGCAATTTAAACTTAAAACCGCTCTAACCTCAGCCTCAAGGGTATATGCTGCCTTGCCGTCAAAATAAATGACGCCGTCCACATCTACCAAAGCCTTAACATCGCCGCCTGAGCGAGGTATAGTAAGCTCCTCAGAGGTAAATTTTACATCCATGCTCTGCTTAGGCGCAAGGTTACTAACATTTATAAGCATAAAAACACTCCTGTTCCGTATATGCCGACACAACTGCCGACACACAGTCCATTGTTTATTATACGACTTTAGTTATTATTTGTCAAGTAATTCTTTTGTATCCTCAGCAATCATAAGCTCCTCATTTGTAGGTATAAGGAATGCCCTGATCTTGGAGTTTTCGGAAGCAAAGTCAATCTCCTTACCTCTCTGTGAATTTTTCTCAGGATCAATCTCCATACCTAAGCACTTAAGATACTCACAGATAGCTGCCCTGTGACCTGAGTTGTTTTCACCGATACCTGCTGTAAATACAACAGCATCACATCCGCCAAGAGCCACATAGTAAGCACCGATAAACTTAGCAATCTGATATCTGAACATATCAATGGCAAGCTTACACTTCTCATCGCCCTCGTTCATTCCTGCCTCAACATCTCTGAAGTCACTTGAACGACCTGTAACACCGAGAATACCGGACTTCTTATTCATTATAGTGTCCATCTCATCGGGAGTATATCCCTCTTTCTTCATTATATAAGGAACGATTGCAGGGTCAATGTCACCGCAACGTGTACCCATTTCAAAACCTGCAAGGGGGGTAAGACCCATAGTTGTATCAATAACCTTACCATCCTTAACAGCAGCGATAGAGGAACCGTTGCCAAGGTGACAGGTAATAATCTTAGTACCCTCAGCCTTACCGCCAAGCATAGCTATTGCTCTCTGAGTAACATATCTATGGCTTGTACCATGGAAACCGTATCTTCTTACATCATACTTCTCATAGAACTCATATGGGAGAGCATACATGTAAGCCTTTGGAGGCATTGTCTGATGGAAAGCTGTATCAAATACGGCAACATTAGGTGTGCCGGGCATAATTCTTTCACAGGCTTCAATACCCATAAGATTAGCAGGGTTGTGAAGAGGTCCCAGATCAAAACATTTTCTTACTACATCCTTTACCTCATCGGTAACTATGCAGGATGCACTGAAGTACTTGCTACCATGAAGTACCCTGTGACCTACACCGTCAATCTCGTCAACGCTCTTGATAACACCGTATTCAGGTGAAACAAGTGCATCCATAACAAGCTTGATAGCCTCATCATGTGTAGGCATTGCAGCCTCAATAACAACCTTATCTTTACCTGCGGCAGTGTGCTGAAGGTTAGAGCCTTCGATACCTATTCTTTCACAAAGACCCTTAGCCATTACCTCATTGGTATCCATGTTAAAAAGCTGATACTTTAATGATGAACTTCCGCAATTAATAACCAATATTTTCATTAGTTTTCTCCTTTATTTGTTTCCTGTATAGTTTCTGAATTAATTCTTATTCGCTTAGCAACAAGAACCAAACCTCTGTTGAAAAATTCCTCTTTTTGCTCGGAAATTTTTAACGCTTCGCCTATTGCCTGCGGCAAAACGGCTATACGCTAAATTTCCGTCCTTCAGAACGCAAAAGGAATTTTTCTTTGAATAAGTTCTTATTCGCTTAACTGAGCCTGAACTGCTGTCATAGCAACTACGCCAACAATATCATCTGCAAAACATCCTCTTGAAAGGTCATTTACAGGCATTGAAAGACCCTGAAGCACAGGACCGTAAGCCTCTGCCTTAGCAAGTCTCTGAACCAGCTTATAGCCAATGTTACCTGCCTCAAGACTTGGGAATACAAGGGTATTTGCATGACCTGCAACAGGACTGCCTGGAGCCTTAAGCTCACCAACCTCAGGTACAAGTGCAGCATCAAGCTGAAGCTCGCCATCCAGCTGAATATCAGGGAACTTTTCATGGGCAATCTTAACTGCCTCTGCTACCTTTGTTACATCATCATGCTTTGCACTACCCTTTGATGAGTATGAAAGCATGGCAACCTTAGGCTCACCACCTGTGAACATCTTAAAGGACTCAGCAGAAAGACCTGCAATTTCAGCAAGCTTAGCAGAGTCAAGGTCAGTATTTACAGCACAATCTGCAAAAACGAAAAGACCGTTGTCACCAAACTCACAATCTGGAACCTCCATTACAAAGAAACCGGATACAGAGCTGACACCTGGCTTAGTCTTAAGAAGCTGAAGTGCAGGACGAATAGTATTGCCTGTAGAATGGCATGCACCTGATACAGCACCGTCAGCATCACCACACTTACACATAAGGCAAGCATAGTACATATAATCCTTTTCCATCTGCTCCTTAGCCATCTCGGCAGTTACACCCTTTTTGCTTCTGAGCTCAACAAACTTGTCGATATACTTCTGCTTATTAGGATCATTAAATGGGTCAACGATAGTTGCACCTGATATATCAAAGCCCTTGCTGTTTTCTGCAATTTCCTCTGGAGTACCGATGATAATAAGGTTGGCAATGCCTTCCTTTAATATTTTTTCGGCTGCATCAAAGGTTCTTTTATCCATTGATTCAGGTAAAACAATGGTCTTTTTGTCAGCTCTTGCTCTTTCTTTGATTGATTCTAAAAAGTTCATTAAAAGTTCCCCTTTCCGTTAAGTGAATTAATGGAACAGCCGCAGCATTGCCGCAGATATTCATTATTATCCTTATTATAAACCTTTTAACATATATATACAATAGCTTTTTTTCTAAAAAAATTTATAATTTTCAAAAAAAGTGACAAGACTTTTTTAATAATTATGACTAATGTCCCACTACTTTAACCATGCCGATAAATTTATGAATTGACTTTTTCAGGGATTAATGTTTTAATTGAAAAAACAGCTCTAAAAGAAAGAGGAAAAAATATGAATGTTGGAATAATAGCCGAATACAATCCCTTTCACAAAGGGCACAGGCTGCATATATCAAACACCCTGGCCTTGACAGGTGCAAAAAATATAATAGCCGTAATGAGCGGTTCCTTTGTACAGAGGGGAGAGCCTGCAATCGCTGATAAATTTATCCGTACAAGGGCGGCCCTTTTAAACGGAGTTGACATGGTACTTGAACTGCCTGTAACCTACGCTACAGGCGCAGCGGATGTATTTGCCTTCGGTGCTGTAGACACCCTTAACAAAAGCGGTATGATTGACATTGTTTCCTTTGGCACTGAGGCAGGAGATATAGACCTGTTTAAGGAAGCCGCAAAGTTGCTTAACAACGAAACCCCCGAATTTAAGGCATCCCTCCACAGAAGACTTAAGAAAGGGATAAGTTATGCAGCCGCAAGGGAAGGTGCTTTAAGTGAGATACTGTCAAGGGATATGAGCTTCCTTGCAAAGTCCAATAATATACTTGCCCTTGAATATCTCCGCAGTCTTGACAGGCTTAAAAGCAGTATTATACCAGTTACAATAAGACGGGAGGTAAGTTCCTATAACAGCGATGAAATGACCGGGGAAATTTCCTCTGCAAAGGCAATAAGGCACAGTCTCTATAACGGCGAAACGGATATTGCCCTTTCTGCTATACCTTCCAACTGCTATAGTATGATAAATACCATCCTTGAAAATCCCCTGCCACATATAGACAGATATACAGATGCCCTTAAATATATACTACGCACAGAGGATAGTCACGAGCTGGCACTTATAGACGGCATAACAGAGGGCCTTGAAAACAGGATACCTTCAATAACAGCCTTTAAAAGTATAACAGAGCTTACTGATGCCGTAAAAAGCAAAAGATATACCCATTCAAGGGTAAGACGGGCATTACTGCATATATTGCTGGATATAAAAAAGACGGATATCGATATGACTGACGGAGTTAAATATATAAGGGTACTGGGTTTTAAAAGGAATAAGGCAGAGCTTGTATCACAGCTTACGGAAAAATCCAGAGTTCCAGTAATCACAAATGTAAAAAATGCTCCTGAGGGGCTTTATGACAAGGAACTGTTTGCAACCAATATGTATTATATGCCCCTTAGCGGAGCTGTCAATAAGGATTTTACCGAACCACTTGTAATAGTTTAATAACTATACAACTTATATACAATCCATAGAAATTATTAAAGGAAAACAGGGGGCATATTTGTTAATTCAAATATGCCCCCTGTTGACTGTCAACTTTTTCAACAGACTGAAAGACTCAATCCAAGAGGATTGAGTCTTTCAAAGTTTTTGGGATAAAATCCCGAAATATCATTAATCAAGCTCAAGAGCACCTGTATAAAGCTGGTAATAAGTACCCTTTTCCTTAAGAAGCTCCTCATGTTCACCACGTTCGATTATTCTACCGTGGTCAAGTACCATAATGGCATCACTGTTTCTGATAGTTGAAAGTCTATGGGCAATTACAAATACCGTTCTGCCCTTCATAAGCTCATCCATACCACGTTGTACTATGCTTTCTGTACGGGTATCAATACTTGATGTAGCCTCATCAAGGATAAGTACGGGAGGATTGGCAATTGCTGCCCTGGCAATGGCAAGGAGCTGTCTTTCGCCCTGGCTCAGTTCCTCACCGTCAGAGGTAAGCTCCGTATCATAACCCTTTGGCAGCAGCTCGATAAATCTGTTTGCATTGGCAAGCTTAGCTGCTGCATATACCTCCTCATCAGTTGCATCAAGTTTACCATAACGGATGTTTTCCATAATGGTACCGCTGAAAAGATGTGTATCCTGCAATACTATACCCAAGGACTTTCTGAGGGAAGATTTTTTAATATCCTTTATATTTATACCATCATATTCAATACGACCGTCTGTAACGTCATAAAACCTGTTAATAAGGTTAGTAATGGTTGTTTTACCTGCACCGGTAGAACCTACAAAGGCTATCTTCTGTCCGGGTTTTGCAAAAAGTGAAAGATGATGAAGCACTATATTTTTTCCGTCATAGGCAAAGTTCATATCAAAGAACCTTACATCACCCTCCATACGCTTAAGGGTATAACCACCCTTATCATCAGGTATCTGCCATGCCCATGTGCCTGTACGCTCGCTGCATGAAGTCATGCTTCCGTCGGCATTTACCTTAACCCTGGTAAGGGTAACCTTACCTTCATCAACCTCAGGCTTTTCATCAAGCATATCAAATATACGTTCTGCACCTGCAAGTGCCATAACGATAGCATTAAACTGGTTTGAAATTTGTGCAAAGGGCTGGTTAAAACTCTTTGAAAACTGCATATAGGATGCCATAACACCTACGGTAACTCCGCCTACGCCAAGGATGGCAAGGATACCGCCGATCATGGCTGTAAGCACATACTGAAGATTACCCAGGTTAGCAATAATAGGCATCATTATATTTGCATAATGGTTAGCATTATCTGCACTGTTGCAAAGCTCGTTATTTATCTTATCAAACTCTGCCTTGGTCTTTTCCTCATGGTTGAAAACCTTAATTACCTTCTGACCTGCCATATGCTCCTCAATAAAGCCCGTTACCTTAGCAATATCCAGCTGCTGCTCAACAAAGAAGTGACCGCTTCTGCTGCCTATCTTTCTTGTAACAAAGGTCATCATGACAATCATTACTATAGCAAGAAGTGAAAGGGGCAGATTGATGCTGACCATAGCGATAAATGTTACTATTGCACTTACAAGGGACGAAAAGCCCATTGGAATACTCTGGCTTATCATCTGCCTGAGGGCATCTGTATCATTTGTATAAAGTGACATAATATCACCGTTTGCACGTCTGTCAAAGTAACCTATAGGAAGGGTCTGCATATGCTCAAACATTTCATCCCTGACCTTTTTAAGGACACCCTGACCGATATTTACCATAAGTCTGTTATATACATAAGTAGCTATTACACCTGCAAGATCAAGACAACCCAGCAATATAATTGCCTTTGTAAGTCCGCTGAAATCGGGATTTTGTGAACCGATAAAAGGCACTACAAAGTCATCAAGTATATACATAAGTGAAAGGGGACCTGCAAGGGATGCAAGGGCACTTATAATAATGGAAATTACCACTATTACAAACTGCAACCTGTAAATACCCGTTACATAGCCCATAAGCCTTTTTGCTATCTGCCATTTGGTAGGTCTTAACATTACTTCTCAGCTCCTTTCATCTGTGAATAATATACTTCCTGATAAATCTTGTTACTCTTTAAAAGTTCCTCAGAGGTACCTATTCCGCTTATTTTTCCTTCATCAAGGACTATTATCCTGTCTGCATCCTCAACGGAGCTTACCCTTTGGGCAATAATAAGCTTGGTGGTATTAGGTATCTCTTCACGGAAAGCCTTTCTGATAAGACTGTCTGTTTTGGTATCAACGGCACTGGTTGAGTCATCAAGAATAAGTATCTTTGGCTTCTTAAGCAATGCCCTTGCTATGCAAAGTCTTTGCTTCTGACCACCTGATACATTTGTACCGCCCTGGTCAAGGACAGTTTCATACTTTCTTGGAAATTCCTGAACAAAGGAGTCAGCCTGTGCAAGCTTACATACACGCTGAACTTCCTCATCACTGGCATTTTCATCACCCCAGCGGATATTATCTGCAATAGTACCTGAGAAAAGCACATTTTTCTGCAGTACCATGGCAACCTGGTCACGAAGGGCCTCAATATCATATTTCCTTACATCCACGCCGCCAACCTTAACGGAACCCTTTTTAACATCGTACAGTCTTGGTATAAGCTGTACAAGGCTTGACTTGGAGCTGCCTGTACCACCTATAATACCAATGGTCTCACCGCTTTTTATCTTAATATTGATATCAGTAAGCACATACTTGCTTTCATCGTCACTGTAACCAAAGGATACATTATCAAACTCAATGCTGCCATCTGCAACGGATGTAACCGGATTTTCAGGAGATGTCATGGTACTCTTTTCATTAAGTACTTCTACAACTCTCTCTGCTGAAGAACGTGCCATAAGCACCATTACAAATATCATAGACAGCATCATAAGGGATGAAAGTATCATAACCGTATATACAATAAGGCTTGTAAGCTCACCTGAAAGCATATCCCCATATACGATAAACTTACCGCCTACAAGGGACATAACTATCATTGCTCCATACATAACAAACTGCATAAGAGGCGCATTAAAGGCTACAATCTTTTCAGCTGCCTTGAACTTGTCATATACCTCCTTGGAAACGCCATGGAACTTCTCTATCTCATGATCTTCCCTTACATATGCCTTTACTACTCTGACTGCATTTACATTTTCCTGTACAACACAGTTGAGCCTGTCGTACTTTTTAAACACTGTTCTGAAATAAGGGAAGGCATTACCTGCTATTGCAAAAAGTCCTATAAAAAGTATTGGAATGGCAACAGCAAAGGTAATAGAAAGCTTAGCGTTAATGCTGATAACCATAATAAGTGCAAATATCAGCATAATAGGGGCACGGACAAGAACCCTGACTATCATCTGATAAGCATTCTGTATATTTGTAATATCGGTAGTCAGCCTTGTTACAAGACTGGAAGTTGAAAACTTATCAATATTTTCAAAAGAAAAGTCCTGTATACTATAAAAAATATCATGCCTTAAATTTTTTGCAAAGCCTGCAGCAGCATTTGCCGCATATTTACCTGAGGAGGCACCACAGTAAAGAGATGCAAAGGCAGCTACAATAGTAGCTAAGCTGATAAGCACCGTATATACAATACTGCCCTGAGCCATTCCCACATCAATGATCTTAGCCATTAAAAAGGGTATAAGAACCTCAAGGACGACCTCCAAAGTTACAAATACGCCCGAAAGGATAGACGAGCGCTTATATTCTCTTATAGAACCCATAAGCGTTTTAAGCATAATTTTCCTCCTTTAAATTTCCTATCATTTTTCGTATAACATTGTTAAAGACCTTAAGATCCTCCTTTGGAATATCTTTGGTAAGCCGTTGCTCCATCTCCTCAAGCTCCGACTTGACAATGCTCTTAAGTTCCTCACCCTTCTGGGTAATTACTATACGTTTCAGTCTGGCATCATAGCTGACACTTTCCCTGCGTATAACTCCCACCTTTTCCATATTGGCAAGCATACTGCTTGCACTTGAGCGACGGATATTAAAGTCCAGCTCAATATCCCGCTGAAAAACGTTCCTTACCTCCGCCTGTGCAAATATGTAGTGGAGTACCTGTCCCTGCCTGCCTGTTAGCAGACTGTGATTTTTATTTCCTGAAAAACTGCGTCTGATCTCATTGGAAAGCATACCTATCAATGCACCACAGTGATTATCCTCATTCAATGTTACACCTCCTTTAATGTTAGTATCCTAACTGTTTGTGTCCTAACAATTATATTGTATTTTTCACAAATAATCAACACCAAATTTGTGAACTTTTTCTTAACAGCCATTGACTCTTGTTTTTTCAGAGGATTTGACTTATAATTAAACATAGATAAAATTTCGGAGGTGTATAACATGGATAACTGTATTTTTTGCAAAATAGCAATGGGAGAGATTCCTTCAAATACCGTATATGAGGACAATGATTTCAGGGTGATACTGGATATTGCACCCGCTAACCCCGGTCACTGTCTTATACTGCCAAAAAATCATGCAGCAGATATATTTGAAATGGATGAGGAGCTTGTGGCTAAGGCTCATTGCCTTGCAAAAAAAATTGCTACGGCTCTGAAGTCCGCCCTTAAGGCAGAGGGTGTTAATATATTACAGAATAATGGTGCTGCGGCAGGACAGAGTGTAAGCCACTACCACATACATGTAATACCACGTAATACAGGAGATAATGTAACCCTTAATAAGGAAGGCAACTCTATGTCTTCAGAAGAATTTGGTGCCATAGCAGATAAAATAAAAGCAGCTCTTTAAAAAAATAAAGTTGCTGACAATACTCCGGTATACAACATTAAAAGGCTTGTCTATTTACTTACGACAAGCCTTTTTATATCCTTTGGCAGAAGGAGAAAGTCAACATCTGACCCTGCAATTGGTCAATATTATTATTCCTCCATTTCCTCAACTTCGTCGTTAAGGAACTCTCCCATGCGCATACGGTTTTCCCTTTTCATCTGCTCCACCTGTTTATGGATAAGCTCTTTTACTTCAAAGGGACTTTTGATGTTTTTCAGTTCACATTCGGGATTGGTCTTATCGGTAGATTGAATAATAACACTGCCTACGCCAAATATTTTTTGTCCCAGGGTCTGCCTGAAAGTCAGATCCCTGATACGATAAAGGAGTATCTCATCCTGAACAGTAGTAAAAAATCCCCTTTTGATAAAAAGTCTGTCCTCTGTAACAGAATACCTTGTAAAGGATATAGGCATACCTAAAATACGTTTTTTATCCGTCCATATAAAATTTATTTTTTCAAGCTCCATAAAAACACCTCTCTATCAAAAATACCTTATAATTCATTTTACACCACCGGCAATACCTTGTCAACAAAAGCAAAACTGTCATATTAATTCAGTTGCATATTACTATTTCTCTATGATATTATATGACATATTACAGAGAATAACTAACTATATTCCTTTTATCATCCCGGAGGGTGATTTATATGAAAACATTTATTTACCTTATATTGATGCTGCTCACTATGACAGCTATATTTGCCTTTTCCACTGATAACGGAAAGGAAACCAATGCAAAAAGCAGTGCCATAGTTAAGCCCATTGAAAGCACCCTTAAGGCAACCTCCCAAAAAACCTTTGAAACAGAAAAAGAAAAAACAGACTACTGGAAAAAGATAAACAGCAAAATAACCGTCGCTGTCAGGAAGGGAGCACATGCTACCATTTTCTGCCTGCTAAGCATATTTACACTGCTGTTTTTCAGAAGCCTTAAAATAGAGGATGCCGATGCCATAATGTTTACTATTCTGTTGTGTATCCTGTATGCAGCAAGTGACGAATTTCATCAAAACTTTTTAAATGGACGCGACGGAAAATTTTCCGATGTATGTATAGATACTTTCGGAGCGTGGATAGGTACAATGATTGTCCACATAGTATGTAAACTGAAGTATCGCAAAACAAACAGAAAACTGCATTTTAAAGTAAAGTAAAAAGGGGGGTACCAAACAAAGGTACACCCCTTTTAAGATCCGTGCCGCTACAGGAACCCTGAATATATTCCTATTTTAAGATATTTTCCTTAAACAACCATTTACATTTCTGCCGACACCATTTCCTTTAACAGCACTTATATCAACCACATTACCATAAGCCCTGGACACTTTCCTTACAGCTTTAGTCTGTGGAGTAAAACCGAATGCAGCAAGGGAGAGTACCGCTGTGAAAAGAAATGGCAAAGTACAAGTATACATATCCTTCATATTATCAAGAACATTCCAACCGATAGTAAAGCTGAGTACAAAGAGCACAACAGATACAAAGGCTGATACAAGATATATTTTGAGCAATCTGTTATTTTTCATATATAACGCCTCCTTAAACAAATTTTCGCAAAAATACGAATTTCCGTTTAAACAAACACTTTATTAGTTTTCATATAACGAGTATACTACTAAATACAGAACGTGTCAAACATTTTTTCGCATTTTTCGAATTTTTAATCTAATTGTAACATTTGAAATCTTTCTTTAACATAAGTATAACAGAAGATATGTCCCATATTCAGTACACCACCCCTCCAGACCTATAGTTTTAAAAATATGGATATTATGCAAAATTAATATAGGAGACTATAGACACAAAATTATCTTTTTGTGCTATACTCTAGTCAGTTATACTTGACATATAAAAGGAGATCTTATAATGAAACTGATTACTTACCTGTATAATGATAAAGAATATGTAGGTATCTGGGATAAGGAAAAGGTATATCCTCTTCCCTTTGAGAACATGAACAGGCTTATTGAAAGCAGCAAGACCTTTAAGGAACTGGATAGCCTTGCAGACAGAAAAGGGGCTGTCAGCTTTGAGGATATAAAGCTTGAGGCACCTATACCCGTACCTAAACAGGATGTTATATGTATAGGCGTAAATTACTTTGAGCACGCTCAGGAATCAGCAAAGTATAAAAGGGAGGCTTTTGGCGGCACCCATTCGGCAGTATACTTTTCAAAACGTATCAACCGTATGCAAACCACAGGAGATATTATCCCCAAATATACAGGGCTTGTGGCACACCTTGACTATGAGGCAGAACTTGGAGTTATAATATCCCGGGACTGTAAAAATCTTGCAAAGGCAGAGGCTCTTGACTATGTATTCGGCTACACGGTAATGAATGATGTAAGCTCCAGAGATCTACAGATAGAACATAAGGAATGGTACTTCGGCAAAAGCCTTGACGGCTTCGGAATAATGGGACCATGTATAGTAACTGCCGATGAGTTTGAAAAGCCACCTAAGCTTGATCTTAAGTGCTATGTAAATGACGAACTCAGACAGCACAGCAACACAGCCGATATGATAACAGGCATTGACGCCGCAATCCACGAGCTTTCCCTTGGTATGACACTTAAGGCAGGCACCATAATATCCACAGGCACCCCTTCAGGCGTAGGTATGGGCTTTGATCCACCTAAGTTCCTTAAAAGCGGTGATCGTGTACGCTGTGTAATAGAGGGTGTGGGAGAAATAATCAACACAGTCGAATAACTTGACAAACTGCCTTATTTCAGATATATTTTAATAAGAAATAATTTATTACAGGAGGACAAAAATGAAGATTGCTTTAATTAACGAAAACAGTCAGGCTGCAAAGAACGAACTTATCTGCAATACACTTAAGAGCGTTGTGGAGCCTATGGGACATGAGGTATTTAACTACGGTATGTACAGTGCCGATGACGAGGCTCAGCTTACATATGTACAGGCAGGTCTCCTTGCTGCCATACTCCTTAACTCAGGTGCAGCTGACTTTGTTGTAACAGGCTGTGGTACAGGTGAAGGAGCTATGCTTGCACTTAACTCATTCCCTAACGTACTTTGCGGTCATATTGTTGATGTATCCGACGGATACATGTTTGCACAGATCAACAACGGCAATGCCGTAGCATTTCCATTTGCAAAGGGCTTTGGCTGGGGTGCCGAGCTTAACCTTCAGTATACCTTTGAAAAGCTTTTCGGCTGCGAACCCGGACAGGGCTACCCACGTGAAAGGGCTGTACCTGAGCAGCGCAACAAAAAAATACTTGACGAAGTTAAGAAGATTACTCACACAGACATGATGTATATTCTTAAGAATATTGATCAGGACTTTTTAAAGCAGACTATAGCAGGTGCCAAATTCTCCGAATACTTCTTTGCAAACTGCAAAAATCAGGAGATTGCCGATTATATCAAGAGTGTAATGTAATACTTAGTTGCCCCGTACCAAAAGTACGGGGCATTTTTTTTGTAATTTACTCTTTACAAATATAAAATATACTGATATAATGCCATTAACAACTTAGGTTGTATGCGCACCTACGCAAAGGCGATGGTGGCAGAGAGCTTTAGCATAGAGGAGAAAGATGAGATGAGCCTTAAGCGGATGTACTCTTTTATTTTGAGTATAGTATTCCGATGGTGCTTTACAGGTATCTTATCGGCATATCATATTCAAATTAAAGGAGATTTTTTATTTTATGGAAAAATTAAAAGCTTTTGTAAGAGAATTTTCAGGGGATACCGAAACACCTATCACCCTGTTTTATAAGTATGTAGGCAACGAGGAGGGATTTTTGCTGGAAAGCCGTGGCAACGGCAAAACCAATATATCCATTATGGGCAAAAAACCCTTTGCAGTACTTGAAGGCAGCGACAGCCTTAAAATTAAGGAAGGGGATAAAGTACATATATATCACGGGAAACTACTTGATGGCGTAAAAGAGTATATTTCAGCCTTTGAAGTGGAGGATGACCTTGGCCTTGACTTTATAGGTGGTGCAGTAGGAACCATAGGATATGATATAATCAGGCAATATGAGGATATTCCCGACAAAAATCCTGAAGTTGTAGGCATACCTACCGTTCACCTTATGGTATTCAGGGAATTTGTTATATACGACCATCTTCATGACAGAATAAAGCTGGTGGTATTAGAGGAACCCCATAGGGAAGATGCCGCTGTTGCAAAGCTGAATGAAATGGAAACAGCAGTAAAAAGTGCTGTTCCGGAAAGCAGATACGCAATAAATACCATTAAATGTACGGACTTTACCTCCAATATGACAAAGGAACACTATATTGATATAGTAAAAAAAGCTAATAAATACATATATGACGGGGATATTTTTCAGGTGGTTCTGTCCCAAAGACTTACAGCAAATACCGAAAGTGATGCCATTGACCTGTACAGAAGTCTTAGGGCAATTAATCCCTCACCATATCTATTTTACCTTAATTTCGGCACATATCAGGTGGCAGGCAGTTCTCCTGAAATGCTTGTTGAGGTTAATAAAAACGTCCTGCGTACCTGTCCCATAGCAGGCACACGTAAAAGAGGCAGAGATGTCTTTGAAGATGCCGCACTTGCCGAAAACCTTCTGAAGGACCCAAAGGAAAAGGCAGAGCACGTAATGCTGGTTGACCTTGGCAGAAATGACATGGGCAGAGTGGCAAAGATAGGTACTGTGAGGGTAAAGAAATTTATGCAGATACACAATTTCAGCCACGTAATGCACCTTGTAAGCCTTGTTGAAGGTGAAAAGCGTGAGGATAAGGACTGCTTTGAAGTTTTATCCACCTTTCTGCCGGCAGGCACCCTTTCGGGAGCTCCTAAGATAAGGGCAATGGAAATAATAGACGAGCTGGAGGAAGAAAGGCGTGGACTATACGGAGGAGCCGTGGGATATTTCAGCTTTAACGGAAATATGGACACCTGTATTGCCATAAGAACAATGGTTATAAAGGATGGCAAAATATATATCCAGGCAGGGGGAGGAATTGTTGCAGACTCCACACCTGAAATGGAGTATGAGGAAAGTCTTAACAAAATGAGGGCACTTGCTACAGCAATGGGAGGTGAAATATAATGGTAGTTATTATTGATAACTATGACAGCTTCACCTACAACCTTTACCAGTACATAGGCGAATTTGATCCTGATATAAGGGTATACAGAAATGACAGGATAGACGGAAAGGCTGTACTTGACCTTAAACCCCAAAGGATAGTTATATCCCCCGGTCCAAAAACACCTCTTGAGGCAGGAAACTGTATTGAGATAATAAGGACAGCAGGATTACATATTCCCCTCCTGGGAGTATGCCTGGGACATCAGTCCATTGCCGCCGCCTTTGGTGCAACCGTAACAAATGCAAAGACCCTTTGTCACGGCAAGGCATCCATGGCAAAGCATAACGGCAGTGGAATATTCCAAGACCTTCCCAACCCCTTGCAGGTTGCAAGGTATCACTCCCTTTCGGTGGATGCCTCTACCATCCCTCCTTGCCTTGAAGTAACAGCAGAAGCAGAAGATGAAATAATGGCAATACGTCACAGGGAATATCCTATAGCAGGTATACAGTTTCACCCTGAAAGCATATATACCCCGGAAGGAAAAAAACTGATTGAGAACTTTATAGTTAAGGGACTGATATAATAAAAACAAAGGCTTGCGGATAAGATAACCGCAAGCCCTTTGGTTTCAATACAGAATATTTTCTTTTTCCCTTGGCATAAAGCCTTCAAAAATGACTATGTCAAATTTACTACCTGCCAGATCATCAATACACCTCTGACTTACCATAGTCCAGCCCGCCGTTTCCGCACCAAAAATATTGCGCATTATATACATAACGGGACTATTGTAGGCAATATAGTCATAAGCTATATAATCTGGCTGTGCCTTGAAGTTATATAGCATCAGCGTAAGTATCAATTTAATAGGAAAGCTCTCCTTCCTCTTATGCCTTGCATCAAAAAAATTCATGGAAAGCTGTCCCCGAAGAATATCAGGAGTATGTTTTTTAAACCATTCCACTGCATAGGGTGAAAAGGATTGTATACACACATCCCCTCCATAGTCTTCAAGAGCCTTTGCCGTAAGTGAACATATATCTTCAAAGACTCTGTCCGCCTTTATCTCTATAATAAGAGGAACCCTGCCATCTATTTCATTAAGCACATCGGATAAAAGAGGAATTCTTTCATCAGTACCCATAAGAGGATAGGTCTTAAGCTCCTCATAACTTGTCTGCCCTACATTGACATCCACACCGCATACACCTTTAAGATTTTCATCATGTATGACTGCAAGCTGTCCGTCGGCAGTCAGCCTTACATCCAGCTCAATACCAAAACCACAGCTTATGGCACGTCTGAAGGCAAGCATGCTGTTTTCAGGCACTCCATGGGCATTATCATGAAGTCCCCTATGGGCAATATAGCTATGCTCAAAGCTTTTAAACCTTGCTTTACGCAGGGTGTTGATAGATGGCTTCATACAAAAGAGTACTGCTCCTATTACCAGAAGTAAAACAATAATTATAAACATAATATCCCTCCCACCCAAGGATCATTTAAAAAGCTGAACAAGTATTATAACAACAACAGCAATAATAATAACAATTCCAATCAACATGCTAAGGGCCACAATAGACATATTTTCAAGCCTCCTCGCTGAGTTTGTGAATAAAGATTCCACTCCTGAGCTTTGGTTCAAACCATGTTGACTTAGGTGGCATTATCTTACCACTATCAGCAATAGCCATAAGCTCTCCCACAGATGTAGGACACATGGCAAAGGCAAGCTTCATTTCTCCGCTGTCCACACGTCTTTCAAGCTCTGCAAGTCCCCTTATTCCACCAACAAAGTCAATACGCTTGTCTGTACGTGGATCTCCGATACCCAGCATAGGGGCAAAAACCTCATTCTGAAGAATAGACACATCCAGTCTTTCCACTGCATCACCATGGATAAGTTCAGCCTTTGCAGTCAGCTTATACCATCTGCCATCCATATACATGCCAAAGGTATGAGGTATAGATGGACTAAAGGCGGAAGATACCTCCTCCACATCAAACTTTTTAACAAGGGCAGCTAAAAACTCATCATTAGTCATACCGTTAAGATCCTTAAGGACGCGGTTATAGTCCATAATACGAAGTTGATTGTCTGGGAAAAGAACAGAAAGGAAAAAGTTAAATTCCTCCTCACCACTGTATCCGGGCTTTACGTTACGTCTTTTAAGACCTACCTTAACGGCAGAGGCACTCCTGTGGTGTCCGTCAGCAATATAAAGACTGTCCACAGCCTTAAACAATGCCACCAGCTCACGCACAGAGGTTTCATCTGAAAGCCATACCTGATGCCTTACTCCATCCTCACTTACAAAATCGTATTCCGCAGGTGCCGAAGTTATATCCTCCACTACCTTGTCTATATCCTCACGGTGTCTGTAGGTGAGGAAGATAGGACCTGTATTGGCATCACAGTAATCAACATGATTTATCCTGTCCTGTTCCTTATCCGCACGTGTAAGTTCATGTTTTTTAATTGTATTATCAAGATACTCGTCAACTGCACAGCAGCCTACTATACCCGTCTGACTTCTGCCATCCATAGTCAGCCTGTATACATATAACATGGGCACGGTATCATGGATATATGTACCGTCATTTAACATAGAGTTAAGGTTTTTTGCCGCCCTGTCATATACCTGTCTGGAATATATATCCGTACCCTCAGGCAGATCAATCTCTGCCCTGTCAACATGAAGAAAGGAAAGTGGTTTGTCCTTTACCATTTCCCTGGCTTCTTCTGAACTCATAACGTCGTAGGGCAGTGCTGCTACCTGACTGCAAATATCTTTACGTGGTCTGTATCCTTTAAATGGATGTAATGTAGCCATATTATACCTCCTTTTTTTACATACTCAAATTATAACATATTCTTCCGTAACTAACAAGTAAATAGCTATTTTCAACAGTTTCACCATAAAATTCCCTGGCTTGTCCCGGACATATTTGTGTATTATTTACAAAATACATAATTGTTGAATTTTTATATTGTGCAAAAAAACGAAAAGTTATATAATTTATTCCGTCGTTACTTGTACGTATAAGTTTAATAAAAAGGAGGTTTATGTAATGACAATTTTATCGAAGAAGCCGACGGCATGGCTGTTATGCCTGATAATGCTCCTTACATCAATACAGGGAATGTTTGTCAACGTTTCAGCGGCAGCAGTTACTCCGGAAAGTGGAAATATCTACTATATTAAAAACAAAAACAGCGGACTTTACCTTACCGTTGAAAACGATTCATCCAAAGACGGCGCAAAGGTAGTACAGTCAACAGGTACAGGCTCCCTTGGACAACGGTGGATACTGGAAAAAAACAATAACGGCAGTTACAGACTTCATCCGGCGACGGATATGACCGGCGGTATCTCCCTTGATGTTGCATACGGTTCTTCCTCAAACGGTACAGCTATTCAGATATATACCAACAACTTTCAATCAGCCCAGAACTTTGGCATTGTATCCTCAGGCGACGGATATGCAATAACCACTGAGGTCAGCTCCCACAGCTCATGCCTGGATGTATCAGGTGCTTCCAAAGCATCAGGCACACAGGTAATACAGTATGTTAACAAAAGC
The DNA here is from genome assembly GCA_949293325.1 of uncultured Eubacteriales bacterium. Lineage (GTDB taxonomy): Bacteria > Bacillota > Clostridia > Lachnospirales > CAG-274 > CALWRD01. The sequence goes on from CASFCZ010000056.1 coordinate 39,277, forward strand.
TCTGCCAATCAGATATGGTACTTTGAACAGGCTCCATGGCCTTCCAGCTCAAGCTCCGGTTCAGAATCATCATCCTCAGACAGCAGCTCATCTGCTGACGAGAAAAACCTGCTTGCAGACGGATGGTATTATATAAAGAATGTAAACAGCCAGAAATATGTTGAAGTAGCAAATGCAAATGACAGCAACGGTGCAAACGTACAACAGTATCAGGGAAACGGTCATCCTTGCCAGAGATGGTATCTTACCAACCTCGGTGATAACTACATTACCCTGAAAAACGGTATGGCCGGAGGCAAAATGCTTGATGTTGCATACGGTTCAGACACAGACGGTGCAAATATACAGATATATGATGCCAACGGACTTGCTCCACAGACCTTTAAGCTTATAGAAGTATCCGATGGCTATTATGCCATGTTGACAAAGTGCAGCAATGAAACCAAGGCCGTTGATGTATACGGCTGGTCAACGGAAAACGGCGGCAATATAAATCAGTGGACCTATAACGGCGGCGCTTGTCAGCAGTTCAGGTTTGAGGCAATCTCAGACAGCTCAGGCTCATCCGGCAGTTCAGGCTCATCAGGCAGCTCAAGCTCATCAGACACTACTGACAAGACAGAGGCTATAGATAGCAGTTATCCCACACAGCTTATGACCTTTGTAAATACCTACGACGGAAAATATGTTACAGGAGGCAGCTCAAACAACAGTAATGTAAGCTCCGACGGTACTTCCCAGAAGGCAAACCGCTGGAAAATAAGCAGAGTTGGCAATGACAGCTTCCGCATTATAAACTCACAGACAGGCTATGCCCTTGCACCTTCAGGTAACAATGCCTACAACGGTGCAGCAGTTATTACAACAGGTATATCCGACACAAGCGCACAGTACTGGAGCATAACTCCAACCAAAAGTGATAAAAACTCCAATTCTCTTAACTATAAGATAGTAAACAAAGCAAACACAAACCTTGCCCTTACCCTTTCAGGCAGCAGCTACACACTTTCCTCCTATTCAGGAAGTTCAAGTCAGCAGTTCCGTTTTAACTCCTACGGAATAGAAGGCTTCGGCGGCTACTGCAAGGATATGGACGGTAACGAAAAGGCGTCTACCATAGGCGGTGTATTAGGTGAGGTGGTATATGTATCAGACATATCCTCACTGCAAAACTATGCGGCAGGTTCAACACCTTATACCATAGTAATAAAGGGCAACATCAGTGCAAATACACTTACAAAGGTAAATGTAGGCAAAAATAAGACCTTTATAGGTTCATACGCAAACAACAGTCTTACAAATATTCATTTCCGCAATATTTCATCATCAGGAAATAATATTTATAAGAACATTACCTTTAAACACTATGACTCAATAAACGAAAATGACGATATACAGATGTATATTTCCAACGGCAGCAACTTCTGGCTTGACCACTGCACATTCCAGGGTCATGACCTTACAAGCAATACTTCACTTCACGAAACAGACGTGGATAAGTTCCTCTATGTAGGACTTGATGCGGACTTTGTTTCCGTAACAGGCTGTATATTCATGGGACACAAGTACGGTCTTATCCTGGGTTATCCACAGGAGGACGGTATGGGCAAGTACGATGGTTACCCACACATGACTATCTGCAACAACTACTTCTATAATGTATTGACAAGAGCACCGGGACTTATGCGCTACGGTTACTTCCACTGCTATAACAACTTTATTTATGACTTTCATTTAGGCTACACACCTTATACAGGCTGCAATATCTATTCCGAAAAGAATTACTTTGATGCAGGCTCACATAAGGGTGCAGTGGTGGATGATAAGGGTGTAGGCGGATTTACCGACACAGGCTCTGTCCTTTCCTCCTCAGTATCTTCCCTTGCAACGGGAGCTACATACTGGCGTCCATCCAATAACTACAGCTATGACACCCGTTCAGCAGCAGATGCAAAGGCATGGTGTCAGAAATATACAGGTGCTCAAAGCAGTTCCATAGTATATGCCATTGATTAAGTTTTTCAATTTTTCCTCTTAATAACAAAAAGCTCGGTTTTTCCGAGCTTTTTGACTGTCTTATAAATTACATATCAACTGTAAATACGTTGTACACAATATTCCCATCCCTTGCAGCATTTTTATAACTGCTTATTGTAAGGGCACCATCACTTCGGCTGTAACTTGCCTTATCCACACTATCTGCAAACTCCCCTGCAATAACTGTACTCTCCTCTCCCAGTCCAAGGGATGTAAGCAGGGCAGAGGCTTCTGCAACATTATTATCACTCATCTTCTCTCCGCCATTAAGGCAGACATAGATAAACTCCACCCTGACGGCCTTACCCTCTGTACAATACACAATTGCCTTAACAGGCATATCCTCCGAATGTACGTCAACGTCATTGTAAATTACGGAAAACATTGAATCGCCTTCAAAGCTCATTAATGAAAATTCCTCATTTTCACAGATAATGGCATCTGTATCACCACTACCCACATTATAGTCCACAGGAATCAGAGCCCCATTCCTAAGTGCCGTATATATATTTTTACAGCTTATGGGCTCCTTCACCGCAGGTTTAATAAGCTCTATCCACTCCCCATCATAAAGCAGATAAAGGGATGGCAGTTCCTTTGACCTGTATATATTAACCTCTCTGCCGTTACTGTGCTGAACAAATTCAACACTTTCAGTTACCTGAAAATCTTCATCCAACATATCCCTGACACTGTCACTCATTTCATACTCACTGTTCATAAGTACATCTTCAACCTTCTGAACAACTGCATTTGCCTGTGAATTTACAGCCACCTTCTTATCAAGGGCAGTCTCATCATAGTCAGTACTGACACTGCAACCACAAAGGATAACTGCAAGGAGGACAGAAGATAAAATCAAACCTTTTAGCTTCATATCATTAAACACCTCCCTGCAAAAAGATACCATCAATAATATTAAGGACAACAAGTATTGAAAGCAGAATAAAAACTGCCTTTACAAACCCATTTGCAAACATACTGTTACTACCCTCCTGGCTATTTTTACGACTTACAAAATAGCCTGTAAGGAAGACAACTACCACCAGTCCGGCATATACAGGTACCCCTACGGTATATACTTCCGGGATAATATATGGACTGTAAATACCAAAAACAACAGCATACTTTATATTAGAAATAGCCTGAATTGCATCTGTGGAAATTCCAAACCAGTCCAGAGGCACAAAAAGGAGCTCCGGTATAAGGGCAAGGAAAAACAACATAAGGCTTGCTGCAAATCGGTTATTAACAAGCATATATACAAGGGTAGCAATTATGTAAGCTCCGAAAAGAGCAGTTACCATCTCCCCCAGCCTGTATAAATTATCGGTACTTATACCAAGCAACTGACAATCCCTGATAAAAAAGTCATACCTGTCCAATACAACAGCAGTCATTACAAGCTGAAACACTGCCATCAACAGTATAATAACAGCCCCGTAAAGAAGTCTGAATACATACAGCTCACCTGCCGTATAGGGAAGGCTGCTCCAGAAATTATCCGTCTTTTTCCTGCTTTGGCACAACGCCAGCAGAACTATCGGAATAAGGTAAACATGTGTAAAACCATTGTAAATACCCTCAAATGTATACCACCCGGCACCTCCCGTTGATACTTCCAGCCAGACATTATTTATAGTCCTTGAAAAATCAACAGCAGAAAGAAAGAAAAATGCCAGAATTATAATAAATATCCAGGAAGATCTTTTAAACTCATCTCTTAAAACCATAACAACTCTCATCGTCTCACCTGCCTAACCAGAATATAATACGACGTGCCATGAAAAATGCAATTATTCCTGCAATAATCATAGCTACAAGACTCATTCCTGCACTGAACATATAATTTAACTCAGTAAGATAGATAATCTCAAAGGTACACAGCACAGCACAAACTGTAATACAGCCAAGAGCTATCCACTGTGCCCACCCAAAGCGGAAAACCCTGCCTTTACGGGACATATCCCCTCTCCCCGAAAGGAAGTATGCCCATAAACCACAAGCCAGTGTCACAAATATCATTACCGCCGCAATTATATATTCTGTATAATATTCATGTCTCAAAATATACCTGTCAATATCATTCATAAAGCTGAAAATATTAATGTCATAGTATATATAAAAGTACTCGTATATCCCCATAAAACTTCCAAAAATACCCATCATACCAAGTATCCATATACAAACAGGCAGGTACACCTTTCCCGTCAACTCCGAAAGAAGCATCAAAACAGCACTAAATGCAAGCTTTTGGAAAAAAATTGTCACTTCATTTAGCGGAAACATCTGTATCATATCTACAGTTTCATCTGTAATCCCAAGCAAACGATATGTTTCGTTGCAGGCAGGTACCCTCTGGTTAAAGGCATTGACTGTCCAGAGCTCTATAATTGTAAGTACTACGGCCACAAAAACTATAAAACCAGCCTTAACAATAAACTTGTTCCTGTTTTTAACAGGCAGTACCGCACAAAAATCTGCCGTAAGGGTACTGCGTTCGTAAAAATAAAACAACATAAGCATTATAGCAACTGCAACAGTCCATATTCCGTTACTGTCAGTAATATTGTATCTTGTATAATATAAGTCAGGGTAATAACCCGTCTCCCCCTCACTATTATCAGCTGTATAAATATTAAGCAGTCTGAAATCAAAGGCATTTACGTCACCATTTTCCGCTGCATAAGTATTTACCCTGTCTATCTCTCCAAAAAACTTTATATTTTTATTAACTGCAATACTGCATGAAAAAATCAGCACCAGCAGAGTAATAAAAAAATATCTTTTATATACGGAATTCATATTTACACCCCCCTTACTCCCTTGCCTTGGTGGTGTATATGAATATTTCCTCAAGGCTCATACCAACCTCTTCAATTATTTCCGCACCCATCTGCTCAATCTTTTTCTTAAGCTCCTCACCATATCCGTCAACAATAAGGTAATAGATACTGCCTATCCTTTCCACGCTTAATACTCCCTCAAGGTTCTTGAAGTCCACATCCCCACGAATAACAATTTGCAACTTCCTTACACTGCTCTTTATATCATCAAGGTTGCTCTGATAGTAAATATTCCCGTTCATAATAAGGGAAATACTGTCACAAAGCCTTTCCAGCTCACTTAAATGGTGGGAAGATATAAGCACTGATGTTCTTTCCTCATCCACAAGACTGATAAGCATGTCATTAAATGCATTTTTTGCAATAGCATCAAGTCCGCTTGTAGGCTCATCAAGAATAAGTACCTTAGGGTGTATGCTCATATTCAGCATAAGGGCAAGCCTCATCTGCATACCCTTTGAAAGCTGTAAAATACGCTTTTTGACATCCAGTTTGAATATGTCATTAAGTTCATTAAAACGAGCCTCATCAAAGCTTTTATATACGCCTTTGTAAAAGCGTACCATCTGCTTTATAGTATACATGCCAAAATAGCTGTTGCTGTCTGCAACATAGCCAATAAGTTTTTTTGCCTCAGGGTTATCAAATACGGTCTTGCCGTCCACAAAAACCTCACCCTTATCCGGTCTGTATATACCTGCGGCACATTTTATAATAGTGGTCTTACCTGCACCGTTTTCACCTATAATACCGTGAATTTCCCCTTCGGCAACACTTATTGAGGCATCTCTTACCGCCTGGAAGTTGCCAAAGGACTTGCTTATATTTTTAATATCCAACATATACTACTCTCCCTTCCCTGTGTTAAGCTCCTGTATAACTGACTTAACACAATCCGAAATTTCCTGCTGATTCATACCTGCCAGGAGCATTTCCGCCACTATAGGCTTAAGCCTTGCAGTAAACTCCTCCATTGTACGCATATCAAGACTGGGACTCTCCTCCACAAAAGTGCCCCTGCCCCGTATGGTAACTATAATGTGCTGTCTCTCAAGCTCCTGATACGCCTTAGCAACCGTATTGGGATTAATGTCAAGCATAGTTGCAAGTTTGCGTATGGAGGGCAGAGGATCCTTGGGCTTAAGATAACCCTTAAGTATGTATTCCTTTGCCTGAGTAATTATCTGCTCATAAATAGGAACCGTACTTTTAAAATCCGGTTTAAACATAGCCAACCTCCGTTTCTTTATATACAGACCTGTATCAACCTGGTATGTAGGAGACTTTGCCATCATCCCTTTATATATGAAAGCAAAGTCTCCTGCTCTCCACCGGTACAGTACACGTCGCTCCACTCACATAAGCGACCGTATCACCTGTACTACTTAATATAGTACACCTAATACACGCCTTTGTCAATACAAAAAAAATAAAGCGTGCCATAAAGACACGCTACAGACTGTCAGTAAACCCATAAAGCGGTTGACTTTTTGAATTAAATATCTAGCCTGCATTTTTAGGTAACTTAAAGCGTCGCAGACTTTAATCCGCAGGACGGGCTTTGCCCGTTCGAGGGTATAACAAGAGTGTCGAAAAGAGGTTTATGACCTCTTTGAGGCACGGGTTGTTACTTCAATGGTGGGT